>JAGWMP010000131.1 GCA_028871705.1 Gammaproteobacteria bacterium | reverse complement strand
AATCTCGGCGAGCTGTCGCGCACCGTGACGCGCCTGAAGGAGCAGCTGCGCCATCTCGAGATCGAGACCGAGGCGCAGATCCTGCACAAGCACGAGGACGAGGCCGGCTCGCACCGCAGCGAGTTCGATCCGCTCGAGCTCGACCGCTATTCCTCCATCCAGCAGTACTCGCGCGCGCTCGCGGAGACGGCCAACGACGTCGCCAGCATCCAGCAGCTGCTCGAGAACCTCGCCAAGGACACCGTCAACCTGCTGCAGCAGCAGGCCCGCACCATCACCGAGCTGCAGAACGGCCTGATGCGCACGCGCATGGTGCCGTTCCAGCGTCACGTGCAGCGCCTGGCGCGCATCGTACGGCAGGCGGCCGCCGACACCGGCAAGCGCGCCGAGCTCAGCGTCGAGGGCGCTTCGGGCGAGCTCGACCGTCAGGTGCTCGAGCGCATGCTGCCGCCGTTCGAGCACATGCTGCGCAACGCCGTCGTGCACGGCATCGAGAAGCCCGAGGAGCGCGTCAGGCGCGGCAAGAGCGATACCGGCCGTATCGTGCTCGAGCTGCAGCGCGAGGGCGCCGAGGTCATGGTGCGCCTCTCCGACGACGGCGGCGGCATGAATCTCAAGGCGATCCGCGACAAGGCCGCAGCGCTCGGACTCATCGCGCCGGGCCAGACGATCAGCGACGAGGACGCGATGCAGCTGATCCTCGAGCCCGGCTTCTCCACCGCGGGCTCGGTCACCCAGCAGGCCGGCCGCGGCGTGGGCATGGACGTGGTCGCCACCGAGATCAAGCGCCTGGGTGGCGCGCTGCACATGGAGACCACGCCCGGGGCGGGGAGCGTGTTCACCGTGCGGCTGCCGCTGACGCTTGCGATCAGCCACGCACTCGTGGTGCGCACCGACGAGGAGTACTACGCGCTGCCGCTGCCGACCGTCGAGGGCGTGCTGCGTCTCTCCAAGGCCGAGGTGAGCGCCCATCTCGGGCGCGACGCGGCCTTCTTCGAGTACGGCGGAGCCAAGTACCGCTTCCAGCACCTCGCCAGCTTCGTCGGCCTCGAGCCCGCGCCGCTGCCGGTGCAGGACGTGACCATCCCGGTGGTGCTGGTGCGCGCCGGCGAGCACTCGACCGGGCTGGTGGCGGACGAGCTGGTCGGCAGCCGCGAGATCGTCGTGAAATCGGTCGGACCGCAGATCTCGAGCATCCGCGGCATCTCCGGCGCGACCATCCTCGGCGACGGCCGCATCGTCATCATCCTCGATATCGGTGCGCTGGTGCGCGCCGAGTGGCGCACGCGCGCCGCCGCGCCCGCCGCGCCGCCGAAGGAGCGCGGCGGCGACCGTCGCACCTTCGCCATGGTGGTGGACGACTCGATCACGGTGCGCCGCGTGACGCAGCGCCTGCTCGAGCGCAACGGCATGCGCGTCATCACCGCGCGCGACGGCATGGATGCGGTGGCGCTGCTGCAGGACAACGTGCCCGACGTGATCCTGCTCGACATCGAGATGCCGCGCATGGACGGCTACGAGGTCGCCGCCCACGTACGCAACGATCCGCGCCTGAAGGACGTGCCGATCATCATGGTCACCTCGCGCGTCGGCGAGAAGCACCGCGCGCGCGCCATCGAGCTCGGGGTCGACGACTACCTCGGCAAGCCCTACCAGGAGGCGCAGCTGCTCGATGCGATCGCGCCGCTGGTCGAGCGGCGCCGCGCCCTGCGCCAGGCCGCTTCCTGATGGCCGAGCGCGTCAACGAGATCTACAGCCTCCTCATCCCGCTGGTCGACGGGCGCCTCATCATTCCGCGCGCCTGCGTCGCGGAGGTGGTGGGCTTTCAGACGCCGTCCGAGATGACCGGCGCGCCGCCCTGGTACATCGGCACGGTGCCGTGGAACGGCAAGTCGGTGCCGCTCGTGTCCTTCGAGGGCACCTGCGGCCAGATGATTCCGCCGGCGAGCGGGCGCACCCGCATCGTCATCCTGCATGCGCTCGGCACGCGCGTCGAAGGCGGCAACTTCGCCCTCGTCGCGCAGGGCTTCCCGCAGCTGGTGCGCGTCAGCTCCGACGTCGTGCGTCCCGACAACTCGCGCGTCTTCCCCGAGCGCGCGCCGGTCATCTGCCAGATCCGCATGGTGAACGAGACGCCGCTGGTCCCCGACCTCGAGCGCCTCGAGGAGATGATCGCCGAAGAGACGAGCATCGGGGCCTGAACGCGCCCGGCGGCGTGCCATGGCGGACAGTCCCCGACCCGACATGCGCTTCGGCCTGGTGGCGCCGGCCGAGGCCGCCACCCTGAGCGGCCGGGAGCTCCTGCAGGGAATGCTCGAGGGCCGCTTTCCCGCACCTCCCATCACCGAGCTGCTGAGCTTCTGGCTCACCGAGGTGGGCGAGGGGACCGCGACAGCGCCGCCGGCTGCGCGGCGCACACGCTGCTGCCGGCGGGCGTCGGCTATACGACCGTCGAGACCAAGGTGAACTTCTCGCGCGCCATCCGCGCCGACACCGGGCGGGTGCGGGCGGAGGGACGCGTGGTATCGAAGGGCCGCCAGGTGATCTCGGCCGAGGCCTACGTCAAGGCGCGCGACGGCAAGCTGCTGGCGCACGGGACCTCGACGCTGCTGGTGCTGCAGGCCGCCGCGGGCCGTTAGCGGAGCCGCTTGCGGCGCTACGGCGTTGTGAGCAGCCCGGTTCTCCGGCAAGCTGCTGCGGTGAGTCAGGTCAGGGTGTTCACGCCGTCGACCGAGGGGGAGCTCCTCAGCGTCACGGCCATGCTCGCAGCGCGCAACGTGCCGTTCTTCGTCCAGGGCGCGGGCGTCGGCGCGCTGTTCCCGGGAGCGCTCCCCATCGAAGCCCTCAACGGCCGTGCGATCATGGTGCCCGCGGACCGCGCGGCCGAGGCGCGCGCGCTCATCGCAGACTTCCAGAACACGCCGGTCGACGGCGACCCGGACGAGACGGACGCCAAGACATGAAGCGCACAGCGAGCTCCCGCAAATCCATCACGCCCGAAGACTTCGGCCGCGCCATGGCCCTCAAGGGACTGAGCGTCGCGCCGAAGAAGACGCTGCTGTCGCTGCGCATCGACTCCGACGTGATCGAGTGGTTCCGCAGCCAGGGCGCCGGGTACCAGTCGCGCATCAACGCGCTGCTGCGCGCGTACATGGAAGCGCACCTGTAAATCGTGGGCGGCGCCGTATTCCTCAGCTACGCCTCCGAGGATGCGGCCGCCGCGGCGCGCATCGCGACCGCGCTGCGCGCGGCCGGCGTCGAGGTGTGGTTCGATCAGAGCGAGCTGCGCGGCGGCGATGCCTGGGACCGGCAGATCCGCGAGCGCATCCACGACTGCCGGCTCTTCATCGCGGTGATCTCGGCGGGCACCGAGGCGCGTGACGAGGGGTATTTCCGGCGCGAGTGGAAGCTCGCGGTGGACCGCACCCACGACATGTCGGAGCGCAAGACCTTCCTGCTGCCGGTCGTGATCGACGGCACGTCCGAGCGCAGCGCCGCGGTGCCGGAGAAGTTCCGCGAAGTGCAGTGGACGCGCCTCACGGGCGGGGAGACGCCGCCGGAGTTCGCGGCGCGCGTGGCGCGTCTCATGGCGGCAGAGCCTCGGGCACCGACGTTCGCGGCCGGCGTGCAGGGCCCCGTGCGCTCAGCCGCCGCCGGCGGCCCGGCGCCGCGCCCGCGCACCGTGCCGCTCGCGGTGCTGGCGCTCGTCGTGGCGGGGCTCGGGTATCTGTTCATGGACAAGGTGGTACGGCATGACGCGGCGCCGCCCGCAATACCCGCCGGTGCCGCGCCCGCCGCGGCGCCCACGGCAGCCGCCTTCAATCCGCCGCCGCATTCGATCGCCGTGCTGCCGTTCGCGAACCTGAGCGGCGATCCGGGGCAGGACTATTTCTCCGACGGTCTCACCGAGGAGCTGCTCAACTCGCTGGCGGCCGTCGACGGACTGCAGGTCGCCGCGCGCACTTCGTCCTTCTCCTTCAAGGGCAAGGACACCGACATCGGCACCATCGCGCGCAAGCTCGATGTCGGCGCGGTGCTCGAAGGAAGCGTGCGCCGCTCGGGCCACACGGTGCGCATCACCGCGCAGCTCATCAATCCGGTGACGGGCTTTCATCTCTGGTCGAAGAGCTACGACCGGGACCTCGGCGATGTGCTCAGGCTGCAGACCGAGATCGCCGGCGCCGTCGCGGACGCGCTCAAGGTGGCCATGCTCACGGATACCGCCGCGAAGATCGAGGTGGGAGGTACGCGCATTGCGGCTGCTTTCGACGCCTACCTGCGCGGCCGCCGCGCGGGGGGCTCGGGCGGGCCCGAGGATTACCTGAGCGCGGCCGCCGCGTTCACGGATGCGATCCGTCTGGACCCCGGCTACGCGGGCGCCTTCGCCGGCCGCGCGTGGGTCGAGTCGCTTTACGCATCGCAGGGTGCGCTGCCGTCCATGGTGCGCGAGTATTTCGCGCGCGCCTTCGCGGACGCCCGCCATGCGATCGCACTCGCGCCGGAGCTTGCCGACGGCCACGCCGCATTGGGGTTCTGCCTCGCAAACGGCGCGCTCGACCTGCGCGGGGCACTCGATGAGTTCGAGCGCGCACGGACACTCGCGCCCGGTGACGCCGAGGTCGTGAGGATCTATGCGGTAAGCGCCATCATGGTGGGACGCACCGAGGCCGGTGTCGCCGACATGCGGCGTGCGGTGAGGCTCGATCCCCTGAACGCCCTCACGCATCACCTGTTCGGCATGGGACTATACCTTGCGCGCCGCTTCGAGGATGCGAGTCAGGAAAACGCCGAAGCGATCGCGCTCAATCCGGACTACCTGCGCTCCTATGAATTCAGCGGACTCACCAGCTACATGCTCGGCAAGCTGGAGCAGGCACGAGCGACCTGTGAGAGCCGGCCGGCGTACTGGGGAACCCAGTGGTGCCTCGCCCTCACCTACGAGAAGCTCGGACGGCATGCCGACGCGCACGCTGCCCTCGCGAGGATTCACGACATGCAGGGGGATGCCGCCGCCTATCAGTATGCGGGCACCTACGCGCAGTGGGGTGACACTGCCAGAGCGCTCGAATGGCTCGAGACCGCCCTGCGGCTGCGAGACCCGGGACTGTCGCTGCTCAAGCGCGATCCGCTCCTGGACCCGATCCGCAAGGAGCCGCGTTTTCAGGCCGTGGAGCGGGCGCTGAAGCTGCCGGACTAGGAGATACCGGCTTTCCGGTAGCGCACCAGCCGGAAGATCGTCCAGGCGATGACGAAGGCGAGCCCGATGAAGCGCGCGGTGTGGTCCATGGGTCAGAAGTCTCCGAACTGCCGCTGCAGCAGCGCCAGCGCCGCGAGCGCCGCGGTCTCGGTGCGCAGCACCCGGGGACCGAGGCGCACGGCGGTGAATCCGGCCGCGAGCGCCGCCTGTTCCTCCTCGTCCGTGAGCCCGCCCTCGGGGCCGATCAGCACGGTGACGGCGCCGTCCGGGCGCGGCAGGTCCGCGAGCCGCACGCCGGCCCCCGGCGCCAGCAGCACGCGCGCGCCGTCCGGGGCGCTCCTCACGAACTCGCGATAACCCTGCGGTGCGGCGATGCCCGGCAGGCGGTTGCGCCCGCACTGCTCGCAGGCGGCGATCGCGATGGCGCGCCAGTGATTCACCTTGCGGTCGGACTGCTGCGCAGTGAGGCGCACGACGCTGCGCTCGGTGAGCACGGGCAGCAGCTCGGTGACGCCGAGCTCGGTGGCCTTCTGCACCACGAGGTCCATGCGCTCGCCGCGCGAGATGCCCTGCGCGAGGGTGAGCTTGAGCGGCGACTCGCGCTCCTCGGCCGTGTGTGTGCCGACCGCGACGATGACCTCGCCTGCGGCCGCCTTGTCGATGCTCGCCTCGTACTCGCCCCCCTCGCCGTTGAAGAGGGTGAGCGCGGTCCCGACCCGCAGGCGCAGTACGCGCGTCACGTGGCTCGCGGCATTGCCCTCGAGCCTGACCCGCTTGCCGCTCGTGAGCGGGCCCTCGACGTAGACGCGGGTCAGTCGCATGTGGCGGCCTCGATTCCCTCGCGCGCCACGTCCACCAGAAGATCGATCTCCTCCGGCGTGATGACGTACGGGGGCATGAAGTAGACGACGTTGCCGACCGGGCGCAGCAGCACGCCGCGGCTGAGCGCATGGGTGTAGACGGTGAGCCCGCGGCGCTCGCGCCAGTCGTACGCTACACGGCGCGCCTTGTCGCGCACCATCTCGACGGCGACGATCATGCCGCGCTGGCGCACCTCGGCGACGTGCGGGTGCGCCTCGAGCTCGACCGCACGCGCACCCAGGTGCGCGGCGAGCGCGCGGTTGCGCGCGAGCGTGTCGTCCTCGCGGAAGATCGCGAGCGTTGCACGCGCCGCGGCGCAGCCGAGCGGGTTGCCGGTGAAGCTGTGGGAGTGGAGGAAAGCCGTGAGCTTCGCGTACTCATCGTAGAAGGCGGCGTAAACGGGCTCCGTGGTCAGCACCACCGAGAGCGGCAGGTAGCCGCCGGTGAGGCCCTTGGAGAGACACATGAAATCCGGGCGGATGCCCGCCTGCTCACAGGCGAACAGCGTCCCGGTGCGCCCGAAGCCGACCGCGATCTCGTCCGCGATCAGGTGGACGCGGTGGCGGTCGCACGCCGCGCGCAGCAGCGACAGGTACACCGGGTCGTACATGCGCATGCCGCCCGCGCACTGCACCAGCGGCTCGACGATCACCGCCGCCGCCTCGTGCGCGTGCCGCGCGAGCGCGGCCTCCATGTGCGCGAACTGCGCGCGCGAGTGCTCGGCCCAGCTCGCGCCCGGGGCGCGCTCGTAGCAGTCGGGCGAGGGCACGGTGATCACGTCCATGAGGAGCGGGCGGTAGATCTCCTTGTAGAGCTCGACGTTGCCGACGGCCAGCGCCCCCAGGGTCTCGCCGTGATAGCTGTTGGCGAGGGTGATGAAGCGGCGCTTGGCCGGCTGGCCGGTGTTGCGCCAGTAGTGGAAGCTCATCTTCACCGCCACTTCGACCGCAGACGACCCGTTGTCGGCGTAGAAGCAGCGGCTGAGGCCCGCGGGCGCGAGCGCCGTGAGCTCCTCGGAGAGGGCGATCACCGGCTCGTGGGTGAAGCCCGCCAGGATCACCTGCTCGAGCGAATCGAGCTGCGCGCGCACCGCGGCATTGATGCGCGGATTGGCGTGGCCGAAGAGGTTGACCCACCAGGAGCTCACCGCATCGAGGTAGCGCTTGCCGGCGAAGTCCTCGAGCCATACGCCGCTGCCGCGGCGGATCGGGATCGGCGGCAGCCGCTCGTGATCCTTCATCTGCGTGCAGGGGTGCCACACGTGGGCGAGGTCGCGCTTCACGTACGCGGCGTTGGCGGAAGTCATGCGCAGGATTGTGGCAGAATCGCGCCGGCGACATGACCATCACCTCCGCCACCATACCGGTTGCGCCCGGGCTGCACGTCGATGCGGCCACGGGGCTGCTGATCGGGGCGCGGCAGGTGCTGTCGCCGCACTTCGATGCCCGCCCGGCGGGGGTGAAGCCCGACCTGCTCGTGGTGCACGGCATCAGTCTGCCCCCCGGGGAGTTCGGCGGCCCCTGGATCGACCGTCTCTTCACCGGCACTTTGCCGCACGATGCGCATCCCTACTTCCGCGCGATCGCCAGCTGGCGTGTCTCGGCGCACGCTCTCATCCGCCGCGACGGCGAGATCGTGCAGTACCTGCCCTTCGGGGCGCGGGCCTGGCACGCCGGGCAGTCGGAGTACAACGGCCGCACCGGGTGCAACGACTTCTCGGTCGGCATCGAGCTCGAGGGGACCGACGAGACGCCCTACACGGAGGCGCAGTACGAGTCGCTGGCGCAGCTCGCCGCGGCGCTCTTCGACGCCTACCCCTCGCTCGGCCCCGAGCACATCGTCGGCCACAGCGACATCGCGCCCGAGCGCCGCACCGACCCGGGGCCGCTCTTCAACTGGCGCCGCCTGCGCATCCTGGTGCAGGAGCGCACCGCGCTACGCTGATTTGTTCGCCGCTTTCCGCGGTGTTTTGCGGGCAGGCCTCGCGTGCTTGTGCCGCTCGTGGCGCCACAGCACCTCGGTGCCGCGCTCATGGCGCGCCAGCACCCGCGCCAGCACGAACAGCAGATCAGTCAGACGATTGAGGTACTTGAGCACCTCGGCGCTCACATTCTCGGTACGTGCCAGCTTGCATGCGCGCCGCTCGGCGCGCCGCGCCACCGTGCGCGCCAGGTGGCAGGCGGCCGCTGCCGGGCCGCCTCCCGGCAGGATGAACTCCTTGAGCGGGGGCAGCTTGTCGTTGAACTCATCGAGGGCGCGCTCGAGCTCGGCCACGTGCTCGGCGCGGATCAGCGTGTGTCCCGGGATGCACAGCTCGCCCCCCAGGTCGAAGAGCTCGTGCTGCACCTCGGTGAGGCAGGCCGCCACGTTCTGCGGCAGCTTGGGCATCGCGAGCAACACGCCGATGACACTGTTGAGCTCATCCACCGTGCCGTAGGCCTCGACGCGCGCGCTGTCCTTCGGCACGCGGCTGCCGTCGCCCAGGCCCGTGGTGCCGTCGTCGCCCGTGCGGGTGTAGATCCTGCTCAGCCGGTTTCCCATTGGTCGTATCCTACGGCATATGGCATCCGAAGAACTCAAGGCAGCCCTCGCCGCGGCGCGTGCCGCGAGCGAGGTGATCGATACCTACTACCGCAGCAATCCCGGCGTGCGCCAGAAGAGCGATGCCTCGCCGGTGACCGAGGCCGACCTGCTCGCCGAGGAGGCCATCCACGCTACGCTGCGGGAGCGCTTCCCGTCCTATGGTTTTCATGGCGAGGAGACCGGGCAGCACGACGCTTGCGCCGAGAGCGTCTGGCTGGTCGATCCGATCGACGGCACCAAGGCGTTCGTGCGCGAGATCCCGTTCTTCTCGACCCAGATCGCGCTCATGCGTGCCGGCAG
>JAGWMP010000130.1 GCA_028871705.1 Gammaproteobacteria bacterium | reverse complement strand
CGTGTTCAGCCGAACCAGGAGAGGATCTTGTCGAAAATCTTCGTACGTGCCGGAAACGCATCCATGATGTGCGCCATCACCACCGAGATGTTGTCCCGGCCTCCATTGTCATTAGCCAGCTGAATCAACTGTTTGGCGACCGTATCCAGATTAGCACTAAAGGTGTTTATCGTTAAATGAATATCTTCATCCTCTACCATGTCGGAGAGGCCGTCTGAGCAGAGGATGAAGAACTCGCCCCGGTTCACGGGGTGCTCCTGAATCTCCACGTCGACCTGCGGCTCCACCCCGAGCGCCCGGGTCACGTAGTTCTTGTTGGACGCCCGCTGCGCCTCCTCGGCGGAGTAGAAGCCCCGGTCGACCAGCTCCTGCAGGAGCGAGTGGTCCATGGTGACCTGCTCGATGCGGTCGCCGCGCTGGCGGTAGAGGCGGGAGTCGCCGACGTGGGCGATCGTCACCTTGTTGTCGAAGAACAGCGCCGCCACCACCGTGGTCCCCATGCCTTCGCATTGCGGCTGGGTGCGGGCGGTCTGGTAGATGATCTTGTTGGCGCGCACGATGGCGTCGCGCAGGATGATGTTGGGGCGGGACAGTCCCGACTCGCGATCCGCGATGGACAAGTCCTCGCGCTCCACGTGCTCGCGCACCAGGTTGACGATGGTCTTCACGGCGATGCCGCTCGCGACTTCACCGGCGTTGTAACCGCCCATGCCGTCGGCAAGCACCAGCAGGCCGATGTCCGCGTCGACCGCAATGGTGTCCTCGTTGTGTTCCCGGACCTTGCCGGTATCGGTGGCACCGACGAAACGCAGCTTGTTTCGCAAGCTCATGCTGCGTCCTGGCCTGTGTGCGGCCCGCCGAATGTGATACGTGTCACTTTCCCGTCCCCGCTTCGAGCTGGCATAAGCTAGCATCGCCCGCTGGGGTGTCCCGGTGATTGGTCACAAAAGACCGCTTTCGATGATTTCCCGGCGCGAATCCTAGCCGAAAGTCGCTCCACGGCGCATTGATGGCCCGCCTGAATCCGGTATTTGTCTGTGCTTCCTGCGGGGGCGAGACCCTCAAGTGGCAGGGCCAATGCCCGTTGTGCGGTGAGTGGAATTCGCTCGCCGAGCGGCATGCGCCCCGTGGCCGGACCGGCCCCGCCGCGGCCGCCGTCAGCCTGGTGCCCGGGGCCGCCCTGGGCGGCGGCGAGCGGCTCGGCAGCGGCCAGAGCGAGCTCGACCGGGTATTGGGAGGCGGCGTCGTGCCGGGCTCGGTCATCCTCCTGGGAGGCGACCCGGGGATCGGGAAATCGACGCTGCTGCTGCAGGTGGCGGCGCACGTGGCCGCGGCGCGGCCGGTGGTCTATGCGAGCGGCGAAGAGTCGGTGGCGCAGGTGGGCCTGCGCGCCGCGCGGCTCGGCCTCGGCGCCGAGGGGCTCGGCGTGGTCGCCGAGACCGACTGCCAGTCGATCCTGGCGCTTGCCGCAGCGCGGCAAGCCGCGCTCCTCATCGTCGACTCCATCCAGACGCTGCAATCCTCCGCCATGCCGGCCGGCGCCGGGGCGGTCACGCAGCTGCGCGAGTGCACCGCGGAGCTGGTGCGCTTCGCCAAGCAAGGCAGTGCCGCGGTGATCATCGTCGGGCACGTCACCAAGGAGGGCGCCATCGCGGGGCCGAAGCTGCTCGAGCACCTGGTCGACACGGTGCTGTATTTCGAGAGCGAGGCCGGCAGCCGCTACCGCATCGTACGCGCCACCAAGAACCGCTTCGGGGCGGTGAACGAGCTCGGCTTCTTCGCCATGACCGGCACGGGTCTGAAGGAAGTGAAGAACCCGGCCGCGATCTTTCTCGCGCGCGCCCCGCAGCCCGCCGCCGGCAGCATCGTCACCGTCACGCGCGACGGCGGGCGGCCGCTCTTGATCGAGCTGCAGGCGCTCGTCGATCGCATGCGCTTCGGCGCCCCGCGGCGCATCGCGCAGGGACTCGACGCCAACCGCGTGGCGATGCTGCTCGCGGTGATCAACCGCCATGCGGGGCTTGCGCTCCAGGAGCACGACGTGTTCGTGAACGTCGTCGGCGGCATCCAGATCGCCGAGACCGCCTGGGATCTGCCGGTCGTGCTCGCGCTTGCCTCGAGCCTGAAGGACGCCGCGCTCCCGGCGCACCTCGTCGCGTTCGGCGAGCTTGGGCTGACGGGTGAGGTGCGCCCGGTGCCCTGGGGCGATGAACGACTGCGCGAGGCGCAGGCGCAGGGGTTCAAGGTTGCCCTCGTGCCGCGCGACAACGCCCCGCGCAAGGCGCCCTCCGGCATGGTGGTGCACGCGGTTGGCACGGTGGCCGAGGCGCTCGCGGCGGCGTTCACGCGCGCGCCGCCCGGCTGAAGGGTCAGCGCCCCGTGGCGGGCGCGGCCGCCGCTTTCTCGGCCGCCGGGGCGCGCACCCGTACGGTACGGATCGCGTTGTCCGCCATCTGCAGCACCTCGAACTCGTAGGCGCCGACCCGCACCATCGCGCCGGGGTCGGGAATGGTCTCGAGATGCTCGAGCAGCAAGCCGTTCACCGTCTTCGGCCCCCCCGTCGGCAGCTGCCAGCCGAGCGCGCGGTTGAGAGCGCGGATGGTGGCGCTCGCGTTGACGATGAAGACTCCCGGCCGCTCGGTGTGCACGTCCTTGTGGGTGATGGTCGCCGGATCGGTGGTGAACTCGCCGACGATCTCCTCGAGCAGGTCCTCGAGCATCACCAGCCCCTCGATATCGCCGTACTCGTTCACGACGAAGGCATGCCGGCGGCGGTGGCGCTGGAACTGGGCGAGCTGCACGTTGAGCGGCGTGCCTTCGGGGATGAAGTAGGCCTCGCGGCCGCGGGCGAGCTCGAGCAGGCGCTCGCGGCTGAAGGTGCCGCGCGCCAGCTCGCGGGCGACACGCTTCATGTGCAGCAGCCCGATCAGGTTGTCGAGCTCGCCGTCGTACACCGGCAGCCGGGTGTGCGGCGTCTGCCGCAGGCGCTCGAGGATGTCGTCCCAGCTCGTGCTCACGTCGATGCCGTTGATCTCCTGGCGCGGGATCATGATGTCGTTCACCGTGATGCGCCCGAGATCGAGGATCGAGAGCAGCATCTGCCGGTGGCGCGCCGGGATCACCGGCGCCGCCTCGGTGACCACCGTGCGCAGCTCCTCGGCCGAAAGCGCCTGGGTGGCGTGCGTGGTGCGCCCGACGCCGAAGAGGCGCAGGAACCCGTACGCCATGTGGTTCGTGAGCCAGAGCGCCGGGCGCGCCACCAGCACCAGCACGCGGTAGATCCCGGCCGCGTGCAGCGCCACCCCCTCCGGGTTCGAGGCCGCGTAGATCTTCGGCGCGAGCTCGCAGAAGACGATCACGACGATGGTGAGCAGCACCTCGGTCACCGGCACCGCGTAGGCGTAGCCGCTCCTTTGCGCGAGGATGGTGGCGATGGCCGAAGCGAATACGCTCGCCGGGGCGAGGATGACGAGGTTCGCGCCGAGCCACTCGTCGGGTTTGACGAGCAGCCCCTCGAGCAGCCGCGCCGGGCGCTGCCCGGCTTCGGCGCGGTGGCGGATGCGGTAGCGGTTGACCGAGAGCATGGCCGCCTCGGCCCCGGAGGAGAAGGCGGCGATCACCAGCAGCGCGAACAACGTGAGTTGCGGCACGGGGGGCGAGAGGAGGTTCAATGCGGCTCTCCGGTCTTGAGCGGCGGCGACGGCCGTGGCGACTAGCATAGCGCGCGCGAATCGGAGATCCTGACCGGCATGTTCGACCAACTCACCGCGCGCCTCAGCGCAACGCTCGACAGCCTGCGCGGCCGCGGCCGGATCACCGAGGACAACATCGCGCAGGCGCTGCGCGATACGCGCGTGGCGCTGCTCGAGGCGGACGTGGCGCTGCCGGTGGTGAAGGGCTTCATCGAGTCGGTCAAGGCGCGGGCACTTGGCGCCCAGGTCGCTTCCAGCCTCACTCCGGGTCAGGCCTTCATCGGCATCCTCCATGAGGAGCTCATCGCGCTCATGGGCGGTGGGGGCGAGGGCTTCACGCTGCGGGCCGCCCCGCCGGTCGTGGTGCTGCTCGCCGGACTGCAGGGCGCCGGCAAGACCACCACCGCCGCCAAGCTCGCGCGGCGGCTCATCGAGACCGGGAGCAAGCGCGTGCTGCTCGCGAGCACCGACGTGCGCCGTCCCGCGGCGATGCTGCAGCTCGAGCGCCTCGCCGCACAGGTGCATGCCGAGTACTTCACGAGCGAACCGGGCGCGACCCCCGAGGCCATCGCCGCGGCCGCCCTGACCCGCGCGCGTAACGGCGTCTTCGATGTGCTGATCGTCGACACCGCCGGGCGGCTGCACGTCGATGCCGGCCTCATGGACGAGGTGCGGCGCATCGATGCGGCGGTGGGCGCGGCGCAGCGGCTCTTCGTGGTGGATGCCATGGCCGGCCAGGACGCCGTGAATGCGGCGCGCGCCTTCGGCGCCGCGCTCGATCTGACCGGCGTGATCCTCACCAAGGCCGACGGCGACGCCCGTGGCGGCGCCGCGCTCTCGGTGCGGCAGGTCACCGGCAAGCCGATCGTGTTCCTCGGCGTGGGCGAGAAACCTGAGGCGCTCGAGCCCTTCGACCCGGCGCGCATGGCCTCGCGCATCCTCGGGATGGGGGACGTGGTGAGCCTGGTCGAGCAGGTCCACCGCCAGGTCGACGGCGAGGCGGCGGCCCGGCTCGCCCGCAAGGTCGTCAAGGGCCAGGGCTTCAACCTCCTCGATCTCAAGGGTCAGCTCGAGCAGCTGCAGAAGATGGGCGGCGTCGAGGCCCTGATCGACAAGCTCCCGGGCGCGGTGGTCAAGAAGGCGGCGGTCACCGCCCAGCAGGGTGACAAGGACCTGCGCCGCCAGATCGCCATCATCAATTCCATGACCCCCCGCGAGCGGCGCAACCCCGGGATCATCGACGGCTCGCGCCGGCGGCGGATCGCGGCGGGGTCGGGGGTTCAGGTCCAGGACGTCAATCGCCTCCTCAAGCAGTTCCTCGAGATGCAGCGGGTCATGAAGGGCATGAAGGGCGGACGGCTCCGCCAGCTCATGGGGGCCTTCAAAGGGGGGCTGCCGCCGGGGTTTCCCGGGCGCTAGGGTCCCGCCGCGGGGCCAGGAAAAACTGGCGCAGAATCGCCCTGTTGCGTAGAATCCGCGCTCTTTTTTGGGCGGCCCCTCCGGACGAGGCGGCCTAAGCCCGCTTGAACGAGAGCGATACGACCATGGTTACCATTCGCCTGACGCGGCGCGGGGCGCGCAATCAGCCTTTCTATCACGTCGTCGTGACCGACAGCCGCAAGCGCCAGGGCGGCCCGAGTCTCGAGCACGTCGGGTTCTTCAACCCGATCGCCCGGCGTGGGGAGACGCAGCTCAAGCTCGATCTGCCCCGCATCGACTACTGGGTCGGCAAGGGCGCGCTGCCCTCCGACCGCGTGCGGACGCTGGTGGCGTCCTACCGCAAGCAGGCCACGGCCTGAAGCCCTGGGGCGGCCGCCCCTCGCGGGCGAGCCGTCGGCGCGAGCAGCCGTGGCCTGGATCGAGCTTGGCCGTCTGGGTGCTCCGTACGGCATCAGGGGCTGGGTACACGTCGATTCGTATACGGATCCGCCCGAGGGACTGCTGAGATACCGCGACTGGGCCTTGCGCCTCGCGAGCGGCGAGCGCTTGACCCGGCGCCTCGGCGAAGGGCGCACCCACGGCCAGGGGCTGGTGGCGCAGCTCGAGGGGGTCGCGAGCCGGGAGGCTGCCGCGGCGCTCACGGGCGCGGTGATCGAAGTGGAGCGGGCGGCGTTGCCGCCGGCGGGCGAGAATGAGTTTTACCGCGCGGACCTCGAGGGCCTCGCGGTGCGCAACCTCGAGGGCGTGGCCCTGGGGGTGGTGAGCCACTTCGTGGACGCACCCGGGGGCACCTTGATGGTGACGCGGGAGTCCAATGGGCGCGAGCACTGGGTGCTCGCTTCCCCGCGGCACCTGCGCACGGTGGACCTCGCGACGCGGGTGATCGTGGTGGACTGGCCCGCGGATGGGCCCGCCGAATGAAGATCGAAGTGGTCACATTGTTCCCGCGGATGATCGCGGGGGCGCTGGAGTACGGGATCGTGGGGCGCGCGCTCGAGCGCGGCCTGATCGCGGTGGGGACCGAGGATCCGCGGGCGCACACCCACGACGTGCACCGCACGGTGGACGACCGGCCCTACGGCGGAGGTCCCGGCATGGTGATGAAGCCGCAGCCGCTGCTCGCGGCGATCCGCGCGGCATCCGCGCGCCTGCCGGCGGGAAGTCCGCGGATCTGCCTCTCGGCGCAGGGTGAGCCCTTCTCCGAGAGCGCGGCCCGCTCGCTGGCGGCCTTGCCCGGCATGCTGCTGGTGGCGGGCCGCTACGAGGGGATCGACGAGCGGGTGATCGCGCTCGGCATCGACCGCGAGCTGTCGGTGGGCGACTATGTGCTCTCCGGCGGGGAGTTGCCGGCGCTCACCGTGATCGACGCGGTGGCGCGGCTCCTGCCCGGGGTGCTGGGAGACGAGCGCTCGAGCGCGGAGGATTCGTTCGCGCAGGGGCTGCTCGACTGGCCGCACTACACGCGGCCGGAAGTGTTCGAGGGCCTGGCCGTGCCGCCGGTGCTATTGTCGGGCGATCATGCCGACATCCGCCGCTGGCGCATCGAGCGCGCGATCGAGCGGACGCGCCGGCGCCGGCCCGGACTGATCGCGGCGGGGAAGCTCGCGCCCGAGGCGCGGCGTGTATTGGATGAACTGCTGGCCGCTGAAGCGGCCGCCGAAGAGCATCGAGGTAAGTAACATGAACAAGATCATTCAGGACCTGGACAAGCGGCGCATGACGCGCAAGGTGCCGGACTTCAAGCCCGGCGACACCGTGGTCGTGCAGGTCAAGGTGGTCGAGGGCGACCGCGAGCGCGTGCAGGCCTACGAGGGCGTGGTGATCGCGCGCAGCAATCGCGGGCTCAACTCCTCCTTCACCGTGCGCAAGATCTCCCACGGCGAGGGCGTCGAGCGCACCTTCCAGACCCACAGTCCCGCCATCAGCGACATCGTGGTGAAGCGCCGCGGCAGTGTGCGCCGCGCGAAGCTCTACTACCTGCGCGATCTGGCGGGCAAGGCGGCGAGGATCGAGGAAAAGATCTGACGTCGCCGCAGTGGTGAGCCGGTGAGCGTGCGGTCGTTCTTTGCGGGGCTGTGGCGCGGCCTGGATGGCCTGCGCAAGGTCCTGCATCTCATCGTGCTGCTGGTGATCTTCGGCACGCTGCTCGGTGTGCTGCTCTCGGGTACCGCGCGCATCCCCTCGCGGGCCGCGCTGCTCGTCGAGCCCGACGGTGAGCTGGTCGAGCAGCTCTCGGGCGCACCGGTCACGCGCGCCCTCGAGGCGGCCCGCGGCGACGGCCGCCACGAGACGCTCCTGTGGGACCTGACGGATGCGATCCGTGCCGCGGCCGCGGACACGCGCATCCAGGCGCTCGCGCTCGACTTCGACAAGTTCGACGGCGGCACTCAGCCGACGCTCGAGGAGCTGGCGCACGCGATCCGCGATTTCCGCGCCACGGGCAAGAAGGTCATCGCCTACGGCAACGATCTCAGCCAGGAGGGCTACTACCTCGCGGCCCAGGCGGACGAGACCTACCTCGATCCGATGGGCTTCGTGCTGCTCGACGGCTACGACCGCTATCGCATGTACTTCAAGGAAGCGCTCGACAAGCTCGGCGTCGACATCAACGTGTTCCGCGTCGGGCAGTTCAAGAGCGCCGTCGAGACCTTCACGCGCACCGACATGTCGCCCGAGGACCGCGAGGAGAGCCGCGCCTACCTCAATATCCTCTGGGCCACGTACCAGGATGCGGTCACCCAGGCGCGCAAGCTCCCCCCCGATGCGGTGGCGAAGTACGTCGCGACGCTGGCGCAGAAGGTGCCCGCGGCCGGCGGCGACGCCGCGCACGTCGCCGAGCAGGCCGGCCTCGTCACCGGCATCAGGAACGCGCTCGAGGTGGAGAAGCGCCTGATCGCCCTCGTCGGCGAGGACAAGTCCACGGGCTCCTTCCACGCGGTGTCGGTGGCCGATTACCTCGGCTACGCGCAGGCACAGAAGAAGCTGCACGCCGCCGGCAAGCCGCACATCGGCGTGATCGTCGCCTCGGGCGAGATCCTCGACGGCGAGCAGCCGCCCGGCACCATCGGCGGCGATTCGACCGGGAAGCTGATCCGCGAGGCGCGTCTCGACCCGGATATCAAAGCGGTGGTGCTGCGGGTGGACAGCCCCGGCGGCAGCGTCGTGGCCTCGGAGGAGATCTACCGCGAGTTGAAGGCGCTGCGCGCCGCCGGCAAGCCGCTCGTCGTCTCCATGAGCGGTTATGCCGCCTCCGGCGGCTACTACATCTCGGCGCCGGCGGACGAGATCTGGGCGAGCCCGGCGACGCTCACCGGCTCCATCGGCATCTTCGCGATCATCCCCACCGTCGACCGCACGCTCGGCAAGATCGGCGTCGGGGTCGACGGGGTCGGCACCACGCCGCTCTCGGGGCAGATGCGCATCGACCGGCCGCTCGGCGCCGAAGCGCGGGCGCTGCTGCAGTCGCAGATCGACCGCGGCTACGACGAATTCCTGGAGCGCGTCGCGAGCGGACGCAAAAAGAGCCGTGCCGACATCGACGCCATCGCGCAGGGCCACGTGTGGGCGGGCCTCGATGCGCGGCGCCTGGGCCTCGTCGATCATCTCGGCTCGTTCGATGAGGCGGTGAAGGCGGCCGCGCGGCGCGCCAAGCTCACCGAGTATTCGACCGAGTTCATCGAGCCCGAGCTCACCTGGGCGCAGCAGCTCGTGCTCTCGCTCAAGACGCGTGCGGCGCGGGCGTTCTTTGCGGCCAGCCCGGATCAGCTGGCGCTCGCCGGGCTCGCACGCCGCCTCGATCCCGTGACGCGCGCGGCCGCGCGCCTGGCGCGCTTCAG
>JAGWMP010000129.1 GCA_028871705.1 Gammaproteobacteria bacterium | reverse complement strand
GCCGGCGCGGCGTCACGGAGCCGTGCGCGCGGCTCGATGCGCTGCTCGCGATCATGTCGAGCCTCGATGACACCTGCCTGCTGCATCGTGGCGGCTGGGAGGCGGTCGAGGCGGCGCGCAGTGGTGCGCGCGGCGTGCTCGCGTTGGGCGGCAGCGGCACCGCCGCGGGCGGCGCGGCGCTCGCCGCGCTCGATGCCGAGCTCCTGCGCCGCAACGCTTCTCCGGGCGGCTGTGCCGACCTCCTGGCCGCCTGTCTCTTTCTCGACGAGGAGAACCCGCACTCATGGAACGGCTGAGCTTCACCTATCCCGCCCGCCAGGCGGTGGCGCGGCGCGTGCACGTCGGGGTCGTCGGCTCGGGGGATCTCGAGGTATTGCTCGAGCCATCGAACGACGCGCAGGCGCACGTCGCCGTTACGACCAGCGTCGATGGCTTCGGTACGGTCTGGCAGCACGTGCTCGATCGCTTCTTCACGCGCTTCGATGCCGCCGCGGCGATCGAGATCAACGACTTCGGCGCGACGCCCGGCATGGTGCTGCTGCGCCTCGAGCAGGCGGCGGAGGCGCTGCGCGCGTGAGTACCCCGCCCGAGCGCGCCCGGTTCCTGGCGCGCGACAGCTTCATCGAGTTGACGGCGCGCGAGCGGGCCGTGCGCGTGCTCGATGCGGGCAGCTTCCGCGAGCTCGCCGGGCCCTTCGACCGCCTCACTTCGCCCTGGCTGCCGCTGCAGGACATCGTCACGCAGGCCGACGACGGCGTGGTGATCGCGCGCGGCACGCTCGAAGGGCACGCGGCGGTGGTGGCCTCGATCGAGGGCGCTTACCAGGGCGGCAGCATCGGGGAGGTCTCGGGAGCGAAGCTTGCCGGTGCGCTCGAGCTCGCGCTGCGCGACGCCGGGCGTGGCAGGCCGGTGCGGCCGGTGCTGCTGCTCGAGACCGGCGGCGTGCGTCTGCAGGAGGCGAACTTAGGTTTAGCGGCCATCGCCGAGGTGCATGCCGCCATCGTGGCGCTGCGCCGTCACGTGCCGGTGGTCGCGGTGGTGGCCGGCGCGGTCGGCTGTTTCGGCGGCATGTCGCTCGCCGCGGCGCTCGCGAGTCATCTCATCGTGACGCGCCAGGCGCGCCTCGGCATGAACGGCCCCGAGGTGATCGAGCAGGAGGCCGGCCTCGCGGAGCTCGACGCGCTCGACCGCGCCCGGATCTGGAGCCTGATGGGGGGCGAGCAGCGTTACGCCACGGGCTTCGCGGACGCCCTGGTCGAGGATGACGCGGCGGCGATCGGCGCGGCGGTGCGCAGCGCCTTCGCGAGCGCGGCGGGTGGCGCGCCGCGCAGCGAGCGGGTCGCATCGCTCAGTGCGCGGCTTGCGGCCATCGACGCGGCGCACCCGCCCGAGCCCGCGGCGCTGCGCGCCTTGTGGGCGCGCGAGACGGGCGCGTGAGCGGCGCGGAGCTTTCGCGCATCGGGCTCACCTGGCTCGAGGCGCTCACGGGCTCCGCGGGACTCCTCGAGGAGCCGCCGCGCACGGTACGCGTCGCCGATGCACCGCTCGGCGGGGAGAACGCACGCTTCATTGCGGTCGTGCCCGACGCCGACAATCGCTTTCCGCGGGCGCGCGCCGGTGAGGTCGGGCTCGATGAGGCGCTCGCCCTGGCGCGGCAGGTGCGCCGGACGCTCGCCGAGGACGCGGGCGGAAGGCCGCGGCCGATCGTCGCGCTGGTCGACGTCACGAGCCAGGCCTACGGCGTACGCGAGGAGCTGCTCGGCATTCACCTCGCGGCCGCGGCGGCCGTGGACGCGTACGCGAGCGCCCGGCTCGCCGGTCATCCGCTGATCGCCTTGCTGGTCGGCAAGGCAATCTCGGGCGGCTTTCTCACGCACGGCTACCAGGCCAACCGCATGCTGGCGCTCGACTCACCGGGTGTGCAGCTGCACGCCATGAGCAAGCAGTCCGCGGCGCGGGTCACGCGCCGCACCGTCGAGGAGCTCGAGCGCCTTGGTGCGCGCGTGGCGCCGATGGCGTACGACGTAGGCTCCTTCGCTAAGCTCGGGCTCCTCGACCGCCTGATCGGCGGCGTCGACGCCGCGCACCCGACCGCCGCCGACCTCGAGCGCGTGCGCGGCGAGCTCATCGCGGCCATCGCCGCCGCGCGCGCCGGCCCGCCCGATCTCGCGACGCGCCTTACCTCACCCGCGGCGCTCCAGGGTCGCGCCGCCTCGATCGCGGTGCGCCGCCGCCTCGCCGAGCAGTGGGATGCCTCCTGAGCCCGGGGCGCATACGCTGCTGCGCATCGCCGGTGCGGACTCGCTGCACTGGGCGGGCGCACCGCCCGCGTGGGCGCTGAGCGCGCTCGCGTGCGCGCCCTGGGTGGTGGTGCGGCGCGCGCGCGGTGACGGTGTCGGAATTGCGGTCGGGGTGCGTGGTGCGGCCCGCGCCGAGCGGCTCGCGGCCTGGCTCCATCCGGATCAGGTGCTCGAATGCCTCACCCCGGCGGACCTCGCCGCGCGCCGCGGCTGGTCGCGCAGCACCCGCCGCGCGCAGGTGCCGGCGCTGGCCGCGCTCGATGCCGTCGATGCGCTGCTGCGCGCCCATGGGCTCGCCTGGGGTCCCTGCGGCAGCGTCGGCTTCGAGCTCGCGAGCGGTACCGCCGCGGCGGGCCCGACGAGCGACCTCGATATCACCGTGCCGGCGCCGCAGCCGCTGGCGCGCGCTGTGGCGGCGGCGCTCCTCGCATCACTCGCGCGGCTGGCGGTGCGGGTCGACGTGCAGCTCGAGGTGCCGCAGGGTGCCGTGGCGCTCGCGGAGTATGCGCACGCGCGCGGCTCCGTGGCGCTGCGCACGGTCGAGGGCGTGCGTTTGGTGAGCGATCCCTGGGCGGCGCACGCGGGTGCGGCGGCCTGAATGCGTATCGCTCTGCTCTCTCCCGGCCAGGGGATGCACACGCCGGGCTTCCTCAGCCGGCTGCCGGCGCATGCGGCCGTGCGTGCCACCCTCGCCGAGACGCGCGCGATCCTCGGTCCGGCCGCGGAGGGGCTCGACAGCGCCGCCGCTCTCGCCACGACCGCCGCGGTGCAGCTCTCCACGGTGATCGCGGCGGTGGCGGTCGCGCGTGCGCTGGCGGCGGAGGGGGTGCGGGCCGATGCGGTCGCAGGCCTCTCGGTCGGCGCCTTCGCGGCCGCGGTCGGCTGCGATGCCCTGAGCTTCCCGGATGCGCTTGCGCTGGTGAAGCTGCGGGGGGAGGCGATGGCCGGGGCCGTGCCCCAGGGTCACGGCATGAGCGCGATCCTCGGGCTCTCCGAGCGCGACGCGCGCGCGCTCGTCGCGCGCCTCGCCGGGCGCGCGCCGCTCTATCTCGCGGGCGTCAACGGCCCGCGCGAGGTCGTGGTATCGGGGGCCGATGCGGCGCTTGAGCGCGCCGCCGCGGCGGCCCACGCCGCGGGCGCGAGTGCACGGCGGCTGCGCGTCACGACCCCGTCGCATTGTCCGCTCATGGCGGATGTGTCGGAGCGGTTGCGCGCGGCCATGCAGGGGGTCGTGCTGCGCGATCCGCGGGTCCCGTACGTGAGCAATACCCGGGCGCGTGCCGCGCGCACCGCCCACGAAGTGGCCGAGGACCTGATACTCAACGTCTCGCGGACCGTGCGCTGGCACGACTCGACGACGCTGCTCTACGAGCTCGGCTGCCGGCTCTTCATCGAGACGCCGCCCGGAGCGGTGCTGAGCAACCTCGTCAGGGACTCCTTCCCCGAGGCGCGCGCGGTGGCACTCGAGGACACCCCGCTCGCGAGCGTCATCGCGCTGGCACGCTGAGGCGCCTGGGGTTCGGCTCGGGGTTCAGCGCGGCGGCGGCGCGCGGCGCAGCCAGCGCGCGGCGGCGAGCTCTCCCACGATCCCGCGGCGGAAGGACAGCACGCAGGCGACGAACACCACCCCGATGATGGCGATGACCCAGCCGCCCACCAGGTCCGAGAGATACTGCTGCAGCGTTGCGACCACCGCGGCGCCGACCACCGGACCGAAGAACGTGCCGGTGCCGCCGAGCAGCGTCATGAGGATCACCTCGCCGGATGTCGATTGCTGCACGTCCGAGAGCGTGACGAAGCCGAAGACCAGCGCCTTGAGGGAGCCGGCGAAGCCGGCGAGCGTCGCCGACAGCACGAACGCGAGCAGCTTGTAGCGGTTGATCTCGTAGCCGAGCGAGATGGCGCGCGGCTCGTTGTCGCGGATGGCCTTCAGCACCTGGCCGAAGGGCGAGTGCACCACGCGGCGGATGAAGAGGAACACCGCGACGAAGGCGGCGAGCACCACGTAGTAGAGCACCACGTCGGACTTGAGCGGCAGAAACCCGAGCAGCTTGCCGCGCGGCACGCCCTGGAGCCCGTTCTCGCCGCCGGTGAAGGGAGCCTCGAGGCACACGAAGTAGACCAGCTGCGCGAGGGCGAGCGTGATCATCGCGAAATAGATGCCCTGGCGGCGGATGGCGAGCGCGCCGACCGCGAGGCCGAGGAGGCCGGCTACCACGACCCCGGCGACGATCGCCGCCCCCGGCCCCCAGGCGTGCGCGGTCACGAGCCAGCCCGTGGCGTAGGCGGCCGCGCCGAAGAAGGCCGCGTGTCCGAAGGACAGCATGCGGCCGAAGCCGAGCAGCAGGTTGTAGGCGCAGGCGAACATCGCGAGGCACAGGAGCTGCATCATGAACACCGGGTAGATCCCGAGCAGCGGCACGCCGAGCGCGAACAGCGCGAGCAGGCCGTAGGCGACGGCGGTGAGGCGCATCGGCGTCAGTCCCGGCCGAACAGTCCCGCCGGCCGCAGAATCAGCACCAGCGCCATGATGAGGAACACGACGACGTTCGAGGCCTCCGGGTACAGCACCTTGGTGAAGCCCTCGATGACTCCGAGCGCGAGTCCGCCGACGATCGAGCCGAGGATCGAGCCCATCCCGCCGATCACCACCACCGCGAACACCACGATGACGAGCGAGCTACCCATGTAGGAATTCACCAGGACGATCGGCGAGGCGAGCACCCCGGCGAGGGCCGCGAGCGCCACGCCGCCGCCGAAGGTGGCCGCCATCAGGAGTGGCACGTTGACCCCGAAGGACTGCAGCAGCGGGGTATTCTCCCTGGCGGCGCGCAGGGTGGCGCCGAGGCGGGTGCGCTCGATGACGTACCAGGTGCTGAAGCACACCACGACCGACACCGCGATCACCCAGGCGCGGTACAGCGGCAGGAACATGAAGCCCAGGTTGAAGCCGCCGGCAAGCGCCGGCGGCACCGGGTACGACTGCCCGGTGGCGCCGAACACCTGGTTGAGCGAGCCCTCGCAGATCAGCGCGAGTCCGAAGGTGAGCAGCAGGCCGTAGAGCGGATCGAGGCCGTACACCCGCCGCAGCAGCAGCCGCTCGACGGCCATGCCGAGCGCACCCACCGCGAGCGGCGCCACGATGAGCGCTACCCAGTAGTTGATGCCGAACAGCTGCAGCGCCAGCAGCGCGGCGAAGGCGCCGAGCGTGTAGAAGGCGCCGTGCGCAAAGTTGACGACGCCCATCAGCCCGAAGATCACCGCGAGCCCGAGGCTCAGCATCGCGTAAAACGAGCCGTTGACGAGGCCGAGCATCAGCTGGCCGAGGATCACGGCCACGGGGATGCCGAAGACGCTCGTCACGGCCGTGCGGTTACTTCGGTGCCGGCGCGAGCGGACAGAGCCCGGTGATCGGGCCGAAGGCCTCCGCGCCCGCCATCTTCTTCACCACCTTGTAGTAGTCCCACGGGTACTTCGACTCCTGCGGCGTCTTGACCTGCATCACGTACATGTCGTGGATCATGGCGCCGTCGGCGCGGATGGAGCCGCCGCTGGTGAACATGTCGTCGATCTTCGCCTTCTTGAGCTGCGCCATCACCTTGTCCGGATCGGTGCTGCCGGCGGCCTTGACGGCCTTCAGGTAGGTGAGCGTTGCCGAGTAGGCACCCGCCTGGTCCATGGTCGGCTCGCGGTTGAAGCGGGCGTAGAAGCGCTTGCCGAAGGCGCGCGTCTCGGGGTTCAGATCCCAGTACCAGGCGGTGGTCAGGTACAGGCCCTGCGCCGCCGGGAGCCCGAGACTGTGGATGTCGGTGATGAAGGCGAGCAAGGCCGCCGGCTTCATGGTCTTGGTGATGCCGAACTCGTTGGCGGCCTTCAGCGAGTTGCTGAAGTCGGTGCCGGCGTTGGAGAGCCCGAGCACCTGGGCGCCGGAGGCCTGCGCCTGCAGCAGGAAGGAGGAGAAGTCGGCCGCCCCGAGGGGGACGCGCACCGCGCCCAGGTTCTTGCCGCCGTGCGCTTCCACGACCTTCGAGGCGGCGGCCTGCAGCTGCGTGCCGAAGGCGTAGTCGGCGGTGAGATAGAACCAGGTCTTGCCGCCGGCGTTGACGATCGCGGTGGCCGTGCCGTTGGCGAGCGCCACGGTGTCGTAGGTGTAGTGCACGGTGTAGGCGGTGCAGTCCTCGTTGCTGAGCGAGGCGCCCCCCGGACCGATATGGAAGGTCGGCACGTGCTTGACGGCCGCGACCTTCGCCATGGCGATGTTGACGCCGGTGTTCGAGCCGCCGAGCAGCATATTGAGGCCGTTCTGGTCGGCCCACTCGCGGAACTTGGCGGCGCCGATGTCGGGCTTGTTCTGGTGGTCGGCCGAGAGCACGGTGATTTTCCTGCCTAGCACGCTGCCGCCGAAGTCGGCCACCGCCCACTTCACGACCTCGACGCCGGCCGCCCCCATGACGTCGGCGTATACGCCCGACATGTCGTCGATGTCGCCGATCACGACCTCATCGGCCGCGCGGGCCGTGCCCCCGGCCGCGGCCGCGAGCGCCGCAGTCGTCGCAAGAGTCAGCATCCGCAGTTTCATGAGTTGTGCTCCTCGGGTTGGTCTTTGGATGTCATACGCCCAGGTACTGGCGCAGCAACGGCATTCTGTCCGGCAGCTCGCCCGCGGCGAACTGCGCCACCATGCGGCCGCGCTCCATGATGTAGAAACGGTCGGCGAGCGGGGCCGCAAACCGGAAATTCTGCTCCGACATGACGATCGTGTAGCCGTGCGCGCGCAGCCGCCCGATGGTGCGCCCGAGCGCCTGCACGATCACCGGCGCGAGCCCCTCGGAGATCTCATCGAGCAGCAGGAGGCGCGCCCCCGTGCGCAGGATCCGCGCCAGCGCCAGCATCTGCTGCTCGCCCCCGGAGAGGTTGGTACCGCGGCTGGCGCGCCGCTCCCGCAAGTTGGGGAACATCGCGTAGATCTCCTCCACCGGCATGCCCCCGGCGGCCACGGCCGGCGGCAGCATCAGGTTCTCCTCGGTGGAGAGGCTCGCATAGATCCCGCGCTCCTCGGGGCAGTAGCCGACCCCGAGCGCGGCGATGCGATGCGGCGGCAGGCCGATGGTCTCGCTGCCGTGGATGCGCACCGAGCCCGAGCGGCTGCCCACGAGCCCGAGCAGCGCCTTCATGGTGGTGGTGCGCCCGGCGCCGTTGCGCCCGAGCAGCGTCACCACCTCGCCGCGCTCGACGTGGCAGTCGACGCCGTGCAGCACGTGCGACTCGCCGTAGTAGGCGTGCAGCCCCGCGATGCGCAGTACCTCCTCGGCCATCAGTGCGCGTTCTCGAGCTCGGTGTCGGCCGAGCCCATGTAGGCCTCGAGCACCTGCGGGTTGCGCGACACCTCGGCGTAGCTGCCGCTCGCGATGATCTGGCCACGCTGCAGTACCGTGATGGTGTCGGCGATGGTGGAAACGACGCGCATGTTGTGCTCGACCATGAGCACAGTGCGGTTGGCGGCGGCCTGGCGGATGAGGGCGGTGACCCGCTCGACGTCCTCCTGCGCCATGCCCTGGGTCGGCTCATCGAGCAGCAGCAGCTCCGGGTCCATCGCGAGCGTGGTGGCGATCTCGAGGGCGCGCTTGCGGCCGTAGGGCAGCTCGACCGCGACCACGCCGGCGAGCGCGGCGAGGTCCACCAGCTCGAGGAGCTCGCGGGCACGGGCGTCGAGCACGCCGAGCGTCGCCTGGTGCCGCCAGAAGTGGAAGGTCGTCCCGAGCGCGCGCTGGAGCGCAATACGCACGTTCTCGAGCGCGGTCAGGTGCGGAAACACTGCCGACAGCTGAAAGGAGCGCACCATGCCGGCGCGCGCGACCTGCGCGGGCTTCTCGGGAGTGATGTCGCGGCCGCGATAGATGATCGCGCCGCGCGTCGGAATCAGGAACTTGGTGAGCAGATTGAAGAACGTGGTCTTGCCGGCGCCGTTCGGGCCGATGAGCGCATGGATGTGGCCGCGGCGCACCTTGAGGTCGACGTTGCTGACGGCGAGGAAGCCGGAGAACTCCTTGGTGAGTCCGCGCGTCTCGAGGATGTATTCGTCGGCTGTTGGCGGCACGGTGGCTGCCATGGCGGTTGCTCCACTCGTTTTCTTATCCGGCAGCGTCGTGGCGCGGGTAGTATGCCCGGTGTGAGGCGCAAGGGGAAAATGCCGCTCGCGGAGTTGCTCGAGCCCCTCGGACGCCGCCGCGGCCAGCGCGCGCCAGGCGCCACGGGCGCGGAAAACCCGGCACTCGAGGCCATCTGGCACGCCGTCTGCACCATCCCGCGCGGGCGGGTCTCGACCTACGGCGCGGTGGCACGCGCGGCGGGCCTGCCGGGGCGCGCCCGCCAGGCAGGTTACGCGCTGCGGGTCGCCGGGGACTCGCTCGATCTGCCCTGGCATCGGGTGGTTGGCGCGGGCGGCCGCATCGCCTTCCCGGCCGCATCCCGCGCCCACCGCGAGCAGGCGCGGCGGCTGCGCGCCGAGGGCGTGCGGGTCGCGGACGGCCGGGTGGAGCGCGCCGCGCTCACGGACCTCGAGGACACCCGCGGCTAACGGCCGTTGTACTCGAGGCTGATGAGGTCGACGACCCGGGGTACGCCGGGGGTTTCACGCGCTACGGTCTCGGCGGTGTCGCGCTGCAGGTCGGTGGC
>JAGWMP010000128.1 GCA_028871705.1 Gammaproteobacteria bacterium | reverse complement strand
TGACGAGCGTCGTGACGCGCGCCACGCCTTCGGCCCAGGCGAGAAACTCCGGCAGCCGCTCGGCGTAGTCCCAGGCCGAGCGCGGCACCACGAGATCGAAGCCGCGCCAGTCGGCCGCGCGATCGTCCCAGTCGACGATCGCGGATGCGGCGCCGGCGGCGGCGAGCGCCGCGCCGAGCGGCGCCATGTCCTCGTCCAGACCGCGCGCCGCGCGCGCGGTCACCAGCGCCACCCGCGGCGTCAATCGCGGATTCCCGCGCCCCGCTCGAGCAGCATCACCGCGGTGGCGAACAGCGCCACCGCCGCGAGCACCATGAGCGCGAAGGCGACCCCGAGGTTGACGTCCGAGGTGCCGAGGAAGCCGTAGCGGAAGGCGTTGACCATGTGCAGGATCGGGTTGGCGAACGACACCCGCCGCGCCCATTCGGGCAGGAGCGAAATCGAGTAGAACACGCCGCCGAAGTAGGTGAGCGGCGTCAGCACGAAGGTCGGGATCCAGTTCACCTGGTCGAAGTTCTTCGCGAACAGCGCGTTGAGAAAGCCGCCGAGGGCGAAGATCAGCGAGGTGAGCAGCACCGCGGCGATGATCACCGCGAGGTGCTGCACGTGCAGGTGCGCGAAAAAGAGCGACACCACCGTCACCGCGGCGCCCACCAGCAGTCCGCGCACCACCCCGCCCGCGGCATAGCCCGCCACGATCACCCAGCTCGGCAGCGGCGAGACCAGCATCTCCTCCACGTGCTTGCCGAACTTGGCGCCGAAGAAGGAGGCGACCACGTTGCCGTAGGAGTTGGTGATCACCTGCATCATGATCAGGCCCGGGGCGATGTACTGCAGGTAGTCGAAACCGTCCATGGCGCCGACGCGCCGGCCGATGAGGCTGCCGAAGATCACGAAATACAGCGTCGCCGTCACCACCGGCGGCACGATGGTCTGGCCCCAGATGCGGATGATGCGCCCGTACTCGCGGATGACGATGGTCTTGAAGCCGATCCAGCGCACCACGCCGAGCCGCAGCGGCGGCGCCGCGGCCGGCAGCGTCACGGCGCTCACCGGCGCGCACCCGCGGCCAGCGGCCCGGGCGCGGCCGCCGCCACCGGCTCGAAGGCCGCGCCGCGCTCCTCGGCGCCGCGCCCTTCGACGAGGCGCATGAAGATCTCCTCGAGCCGGTTCACCTTGTTGCGCATCGACAGCACCTCGATGCCGAGCGCCGTGAGGCGCGCGAAGATGTCGTTCAGGGTCTCGTCCTTGGAGACCTCGACCTCGAGCGTGCGATCGTCGACGAGCCGCGTGACGTAGCCGGGGAGCGCCGGCGCGGCGGCGAGCGGATCGCGCAGGTTCAGCACGAAGGTCTCGACGTGCAGCCGCCGCAGCAGGCTCGACATCCGGTCGCGCTCGACGATGCGCCCGCCGTTGATGATGGCGATGTTGCGGCACAGCGTCTCGGCTTCCTCGAGATAGTGCGTGGTGAGGATGATGGTCGTGCCGCTCGCGTTGATCTCACGCAGGAAATCCCACATCGAGCGGCGGATCTCGATGTCCACCCCCGCGGTCGGCTCGTCCAGGATCAGCAGGCGCGGCTCGTGCATCAGCGCGCGCGCGATCATCAGGCGGCGCTTCATGCCGCCGGAGAGGCCGCGCGACATGCCGCCGCGCTTGTCCCACAGCTGCAGCTGCTTGAGGTATTTCTCGGCGCGCAGCCGCGCCACCTTGCGCTCGATGCCGTAGAAGCCCGCCTGGTTCACGACGATCGTGAACGGCGACTCCCACATGTTGAAGTTGATTTCCTGCGGCACGATGCCGATGCACGACTTGGCCGCCTCGAGCTCGCGGTCGATGTCGTAGCCGAACACGCGCGCCTCGCCGCCGCTCTTGTTGACGAGCGAGGTGATGATGCCGATCAGCGTGGTCTTGCCGGCGCCGTTGGGTCCGAGCAGCGCGAAGAAGTCGCCCTGCTCGACGTCGAGGTCGACGCCCTTGAGCGCCTCGACGCCGTTGGCATAGGTCTTGGTGAGTCCGCGGACCGAGAGCGCGTTCATACCGACAGGATCGGCGGTCGCGCCCGCCGGCGCAAGGGGACCACGCCGCGCAAGCGGCGCCGGACGCAGAGCGCTTAGGTCTCTCAGGCGAGAGATTGACGCCCTGGGATACGCGCGGGGTCCGCCGCGCCGCGCCGCTCGCCGCCGGACGCGGTGCCCGCGTCCGGCTCGCCGTGGAACGCCCAGCCGTCGCGGCCGCGCTCCTTGGCGCGGTAGAGCGCGAGATCCGCCTGGCGCACCGCGTGCTCGTGGGAGTAGACGTCGCCCGGCTCGAGCGTGGTCACGCCGATACTGACGGTCACGTGCGGTTGGGTCGTCGAGGCCTCGTGGGCGATCGCGAGAGCGGCCACCGCGTGCTGCAGGGCGGCGGCGGCGCTCACGGCCTCGGAACGATCGGCGCCGGCGCACACCACGATGAACTCCTCACCGCCGTAGCGCGCCACGAGGTCGAGCGGACGGCGCGCCGCGGCCTGGATCGCCGCGGCGATCTGCCTGAGGCAGCGGTCGCCCGCCTGGTGCCCGTAGCGGTCGTTGTAGGCTTTGAAGTGATCGATGTCGATCAGGAGCAGCGACACCGGCAGCCGCCCGGCGGCGGCCCGCTGCCACAGAGTCACCGCCTGCTCCTCGAGGGCGGCGCGATTGAGCACCCCGGTGAGTCCGTCGTGGCTTGCAACCTGCGCCAGCCGGCGATGCTCGATGAAGGCGACCCGGTTGGCATACTCGAGCGCGTAGCAGCCCGCGCCGCCGATGAGATTGGCGCACAGCAGGACGAACAGCGAGTAAACCGCGACCGTCGGCGCCACCGCGCCGATGAGTGCCGCCACCGTGTAGGCGGCCATCAGCAGCAGGTTGGTGCGCACCGCCGCGCGGAAGGTGAAGCCGAGCATGAAGTAGAAGTAGAACGCGGCCAGCACCAGCCGCGCCGCCACCAGCGGTACCTGCGGCGGAGTCGCCTCGATCGCCATCAGCACCGTGCCGACGCCGAACAGCGGCGCCGCCACCTGGACCGCCGGCTGGTACCAGCGCAGATAGAGTCGCGCGTCGGTGAGCACCAGCGTGATGAGCACCAGCGGCAGCTGCAGCCCGAAGCGCCAGACGTCGGGGCGTACGAGCCGCGGGCCGACCAGCAGCCAGTGGTCGATCACCGCGAAGCCGAGCACGGTCGACAGGGCCACCAGCAGGCTCATCCGCACCCACGGCCGCGCCATCGTCCGGTAGCTGTGCAGGAACTCGCGCTCGAGTTCGCCGGCGACGAACTTGAGCTGCAGCTGGGCCAGCGCGGGCGGGTCCTGCGGCCCGGCAGCCGGCGGCGTGTTAGGCACGGGAGCCCCCTTTTGGCCTTCTAGTTGGGCACGCGCCGCCAAGCTTACTTCAGTCGGAGAAATAGCGCGCCAGGTACTCGTCGAACGTCCCCCGGTCGCTCTGCTCGATGCGCCGCTGCGCGATGAGCGATTCGCGCGCTTCCTCGCGGAACTCCTTCAGGCGCTCCTCGTTGGGCGGATAGAGGTCGAGGAAGTAGGCCTTGTGGGTCGCCGACATGCGCAGCGCCAGCTCGAAGAACGACTCCCCGGCGGTGAGATCGCTCATGAGGCGCGCCGAAGGCGTGAGCGCCACATCCTCGACCTTGGCGACCTGTGCGGCGAGCGCCTGGCCGTAGGGGCGCGCGGCCTCGCCGCGGTCGAGGATCTCGGCGAGGCCCGTCATCGAGTCGAGGAGCTCGCGCGCCCATGCGCGCATCGGGACACTGCGTCCGTCGCGCGACAGCATGAGGCCGGGCTCGCGGCCGCGCCGCGCCACGGTGAGGTGATTCGCATCGAGCGCGGCCTGCTCGTCGATCCCGATGGGCGCGCTCTCCTTCATGAGGCACAGCGCCAGGAACGTCTCGAGGAAGCGCATCTTGGTCTGGTTGACTCCCACGGGATCGAAGGCGCTGACATCGAGCGCGCGCACTTCGACGTACTCGACGCCGGCGCGCGTCAGCGCCTTGGTGGGCCGCTCGCCCGAGCGCGCCACGCGCTTGGGCCGGATGAAGCTGTAGTACTCGTTCTCGATCTGCAGGATGTTGGCGTTCAGCTGGCGCCACTCGCCGTTCACCTTGACGCCGAGCGCCTCGTAGGGCGGATGCGGCGTCGTGATGGCGCGTTTCAGGTCGCGGACGTACTCGCCGAGGTCGTTCACCGACACCGTGAGCCCCGCCTGGTTGCGGTTACGGTAGCCGACGTCGCTCATGCGCAGGCTGGTCGCATAGGGCTCGTAGGCGGTCCCGGGCGCGAAGTCCTGGAGCGCGACATCGCGCCCCCTGAGGAAGGACTTGCACACCACGGGTGAGACCCCGAACAGGTACAGAACCAGCCATCCATGCCGGCGGTAGTTGCGCAGCAGGTCGAAGTAGCTCGCCGAGACGAACTGCGCACCCTGCGAGCGCGCGCCGGTGAGCGCCGCGTACGCCTCCCAGAAAGGCAGCGGGAAGGAGTAGTTGAAGTGCACCCCGGAGATCGCCTGCATCATGCGCCCGTAGCGCAGCCCGAGACCGTTGCGGTACACGGTCTTCATGCGCCCGACGTGCGAGCCGCCGTATTGCGCGAGCGGAATGTCGCCGTCGCCGTCGATGGCGCACGGCATGCTGGTCGCCCACAGGAGCTCGTCCCCGAGGTGGCGGTAGACGAACTGGTGCAGGTCGAGCAGGTACTGCAGCAGCTCCCAGGTGTGGGTGAAGGCGGGCGTGACGAGCTCGATCAGCGACTCGGAGAAGTCGGTGGTGATGTGCTCGTTGGTGAGCGCCGAGCCGAGCGCCACCGGGTGTGCCGTGTGCGCGAGCCTGCCGCGCGGCGTCACCCGCAGCGACTCCTTCTCCACCCCCTTGGCGCCGCCCTGCAGGATCTGCGGCTCGCCGCTGTTGACGAGAGCACCCAGGCGTCGCTCGAAGACGCGATCGATGGCCGCGCTGCTCATGGATCGTGTGCCGTGAACCGCTACCAGTGAATGCGGCCCAGCAACACCTCGCAGGCCATGCGAAAGTCACCGCGCAGACTGTAGAGCGGATGGCGGAAGGTGGCGGGCGCGTTGCGCTCGAAGAAGACATGTCCGATCCACGCCGGTGCGTAGCCCGTCAGCGGTACCGCCACGAGCAGCGGCCAGCGTCGCCCGACGATCGCCACCACCGCCGTCAGTAACGCCAACAGCGTCCCGATGACGTGCAGCCGCCGCGAGGTGCGGTTGCGATGCTCGCCGAGATAGTAAGGATAGAACTCGCGGAAGCTCGCGAACTGCGTGCGGCCGGATTCCTCGCGGGTGCTCATGGCCACTATCCTGAGCCTCGGGGGCGCCGCGGCGCTACTCCCCAAAGAGGTCCCCATACCAGGGCTTGCCTTGCTTGTAGATGCCGAGCCGCTCCTCCAGCGCGCGCGTATCCCAGCCGAGATCGTGGGCCTTGCGGATCGCGGTCTGCTGCCTGGCGACGGCGCCCCGCACATCGCCGCCGGCGGCATCCGCCGCGGCCAGCACCTCGAACAGCTGCGGATCGGACTGCACGTCGCCGGCGGCGAGCAGCGCCGCCAGCTGCCGCGCCCGCGCCGCATCGCGCAGGCCCGGCAGCGGCGAGGCGCCGAGCAGTGCCAGCACGTGCTTGCGCACGTAGTAGCTGTCGGACGCCGCGGCGCTCTCGAGCAGCGAGCGGGCGCGGCTCACCTGCTGCCCGGTCGGGGTGCCGGCGGTGAGCTCGGCCGCGAGTGCGAGCTGCGCGGCGCCCTCGCCCGCGGCAGCCGCGTGCTCGAGCCAGGTGGTGGCGCGATTGTCGGGATGGCACAGGCGCACCGTGCGCAGCTGCAGCGCGAGCCAGTACTGCGCGCCCGGATTGCCGTCGCGCGCCGCATCGGTGATGAGCTGCGTGGCGCGCGCCGGCGTAAGTCCGAGCGCGGCATCGGCGCTGGCCGCGACGCCCACCAGGTAGGCGGCCTGCGCGTCGCCGGCGTCCGCCGCGGCCCGCGCGTCCTTGTACGCGCCGCTGCTCCAGAGCGGTTCGGCTCCGGCGAGATTGAAGAGCGAGCGCACCTGTTGTCGCGATTGCACCGGCGCGCCGTTGCGCGTCGCCGGCGAGAAGCGCGAATGCATCCACGCCTCGATGGCCGGGGCCACGAACGCCGCGTCGGGCACGCTCAGCAGGATCTCGGGGTCGCGCGCGTAGCCGTCGACGCCGATGGTGAGCTCGCCGACGACCAGGGCGTTGCGCTGCTTGCCGCCGCCCGGGTACTCGGGCGCGGGCGCCTGCAGCGCCACCGCCGCAACGCGCCCGGGGCAATCGAGCGCCGGCTCGACCACGCCCTGCGCGCGCAGTGCCTCGTGGCCGTAGCGGCCCAGGATGTCCGCGGCGGCCTGCCGCCCGCTTGCATCAAGGGTCCCCTCGAGCGCCGCCACCCGTCCGCCGACCAGCTGCTGGCAGCCGTTGGCCGCGGCGGCCTCGAGCCAGCCGACCCCGGTGCCCGTGTCTTTCGGCCCCCCCTGGCCCTGCAGGGTCATCGCGCCGAGATTGAACTGCGAGGAGCAGTCGCCGAGCTCGGCCATGGCGGCGAACGCCCGCCGCGCGCTCTCGTAGTGTCCGGCCTTGTAGTCGGCGAGCGCCGCGTTGAAGTCGGCGCGGGCGGCCGGTGCCGCGAGCGCCACCGCGGCAAGCGCCGCCCAGCGAGTGAGCCGTTGCATTGTTGTTGTTCTCCGTTGCGGCGCTGGCGCTCAACGCTCGACGATCGCGGTGACTCCCATGCCGCCGGCGGTGCACACCGACATGAGCCCGCGCTTCGCGCCGGCTTTGCCGGCGAGGAGCTTGGCGAGCGTCGCGAGGATGCGCGTGCCGGTCGCGGCGAAGGGGTGACCGAGGGCGACGCTGCCGCCCTTCACGTTCATCCTGGCGCGATCGATGCTGCCGAGGGGGCCCGGCAATCCGAGGACGTCGCGGCAGTACTCGGGCGTCTCCCACGCCTTGAGCGTGCACAGCACCTGCGCGGCGAAGGCCTCGTGGATCTCGTAGTAATCGAAGTCCCCGAGCGTCAGCTGCGCATCGCGCAGCATGGCGGGCACCGCGTAAGCGGGCGCCATCAGGAGTCCCTCCTTGCCGCTCACGTAATCGACCGCCCACACCTTGCCGTAGGTGAGATAGGCGAGCACCGGGAGGTTGCGTTTCGCGGCCCATTCGGGGGTCGCGAGCAGCACCGCGCTCGCCCCGTCGGTGAGCGGCGTCGAATTGCCGGCGGTGAGCGTGCCGTCGGCGGCGAAGCTGGGCTTCAGCTTCGCGAGCTTCTCGACGGTCGAGTCGGCGCGCACGTTGTTGTCGGCCTTGAGCCCCAGGTAAGGCACCACCAGATCGTCGAAGAAGCCCTCTTTCCAGGCGGCCGCCGCCTTCATGTGGCTCTCGTAGGCGAGCTCATCCTGCGCGGCGCGCGTGATCTGCCAGCGCTTGGCCATGAGCTCGCAGCTCTGCCCCATCGACAGTCCCGTACGCGGCTCGACCACCGCGGGCAGCACCGGCTTGAAATCCCGCGGCCGCAGGCCGAGGAAGGGCTTCATGCGCTGCCAGGCGCTCCTGCCGCGGTAGCTCGCGAGCAGCAGCTGCTGATAGGAGCGCGGGTAGACGATCGGCGCATCGCTGATCGAATCGGTGCCGCCGGCAAGCCCGGCGTCGATCTGCCCGAGCGCGATCTTGTTGCCGATGGCGATCGCCGCCTCGAGGCTGGTGCCGCAGGCGCGCTGCAGGTCGAGTCCCGGCGTCTGCGGGTCGAGTCCCACCGACAGCACCGACTCGCGCACCAGGTTGAAGTCCCTGGAATGCTTGATCACGGCGCCGGCGGCGACGTCGCCGAGACGCTCACCCTGGAGCTTGAAGCGCTCGACCACCGCGCGAAATGCGGCCGTCAGCATGTCCTGGTTGCTGGCGGTCGCATAGACCGTGTAGGAGCGGGCGAAGGGAATGCGCACGCCACCGACGATGGCGACACGCCTGGCTGCTTGACCGACGAGCATGACACCTCCCGGAGGCGTGGCAGGTTAGAATGCCACGGTCCAGAAGGCGTTGCCATTCGGATCCCCATGGGCGAATTCACCACCATCATGGCCCGCGACGGTCACGAGTTTCAGGCGTGGCTGACCGCGGCCCCCGCCCGGCCGCGCGGCGCCGTGGTCGTGCTGCAGGAGATCTTCGGCGTGAACGGCCATATCCGCGCCGTGACCGACGCCTTCGCCGCCGCCGGCTACACCGCCATCGCGCCTGCGCTGTTCGACCGGGTGCGCCGCGGCATCGAGCTCGGCTACACCCCCGCGGAGCAGCAGCAGGGCGCGGGCTACAGGAAGCAGATCGCCCCCGAGACCGCGCTCAGGGACATCGCGGCGGCGGCCGCCGTGGTGCGCCACTCCGGCCGCACGGGCATCGTCGGCTACTGCTGGGGCGGAAGCCTCGCCTACCTCGCGGCCTGCGAGCTCACCCTCGCCGCCGCGGTGGTGTACTACGGCCGGGTCGGCGAGTTCCTGGAGAAAAAGCCGCGCTGCCCCATCATGTACCACTACGGCGCGACCGATCACTCCATCCCGCTTGCCGAGGTCGAGCGCGTGCGCGCGGCGCAGCCGGCGGCGCCGCTCTATGTCTACGAGGGCGCGGGCCACGGCTTCAACTGCGATCAGCGCGGCAGCTACGACGCGGCGGCGGCCGCGCTGGCGCGCACCCGTACGCTGGATTTCCTCGCGCGCCACATCGCCGGCACGGATCCAAGCTCGAGAGCACAGCCATGAAACTTCGCGACCCCGATCTGCTCCACACCCGCGCCTTCGTCGCCGGCAAGTGGCTCGATGCCACGAGCGGCGCGACGCTGCAGGTCCATAACCCCGCGACCCGCGAGCCGCTCGGCACGGTGCCCGACATGGGGGCCGCGGAGACGCGCCGGGCGATCGAGGCGGCGGCGCAGGCGCTGCCGG
>JAGWMP010000362.1 GCA_028871705.1 Gammaproteobacteria bacterium | reverse complement strand
GTACTCGAGCAGCACCGCGCGCATCGGCTCGGACGGGGCGATGAGCGCCTGCACGTCGTCGCACTGCGAGCGGGTGAAACGGCGCGCCAGGTGGCCGCCGAGGCGGCGGGGCAGGATCGGCAGGTAGTGGTGCAGGTACTCCTCGAAGAAGGTGTGGTAGGTCGCGACGCACGGCAGGCCGGTGCGGCGCGCGAAGCGCACGCCGGCGTAGTGCGCGATGAAGGGCGTGTGGATGTGCACCAGGTCGAAGGCCGAGGGCGCGAGCGCCTCCAGCGCGCGCGTGAGCGCGCTCCAGCGCATGCGCCGGTCCTCGGGGTCGCCCGGCACGCCGGCGGAGGCGACACGCACGATCCCCGGCTCATCCGTCCCCGCCGCCTCCACGGCATAGCGCGGCGCGACGAGCTCGGTCGCCACGCCGCCGGCGGCGAGGTCGCCGCGGAAAGTGCGGATGGAGGTCGAAACGCCGTTGACGCGCGGGAAGTAGACGTCCGAGATAAAGAGGACGCGCAAGGCTTACGAGGGTGCGCGCCCGGGGCGCGCCGCGGTGTATCGGGTCACACCCGCGATTCTAAGCCAGAGACGTCCCGAGTTCCGCCAGCGCGGCGCCGATCGCCGCCCCGGCGAGCACGTCGGACGGATAGTGCAGGCCGAGTACCACACGCGAGCCGGCGATGAGCGCCGCGAGCGGTACCAGCACCCAGCCGAGCTCGGGGAAGTGGGCCGTGGCCTGCCAGGCGAAGGACACCGCATGCAGCGTATGGCCGGAGGGGAAGCTGTAGCGATCGAGCGGCGCGCCCTTCAGATCGATCGTGGCGTGCGTGATGAACGGCCGCTCGCGCACGAACACGCCCTTGAGGAGCTTGTAGAGGATCACGCCGAGCACGCCCGTGAGCGCCATGACGATCGCCGGCCGCAGCGCCGCCGCTCCATAAAGGAGCGGCAGCAGCACGATGAGGAGATACCAGAGGATCCCGTCGCCGAGGCGGCTCGCGATGCGGAACACGTGGCGCGGAACGGCGAACGCAGCCCCGCGGTTGAGCGTGCGGGTGAGGCCGTATTCCGCCGCGTCGACGCGGGCCATGAAGGCGTTGAGGCCGGGCGCTTTCATACGCGCTACAGGCTCGCGCTGCGGCGCGACAACGGCGTGACAGCGAAATGAAACTTTTGTTGCTACAAGGACTTAAGGGCTCTTTTGTGTGTGCCGCTTCACACCTCTAGCGCTCGATGCGTCTCGCCAGCAGCGCGGCGGCAAGCCGCCCGGCCGATTCCGGCGCGTACGAGAGGAACAGCGACGGCTCGGTGAGCTCAAGCTCCAGCAGTCGCGGGGAGCCCTGCGCATCGCGCAGCAGGTCGACCCGTGCGTAAGCGAGCCCCGTAACCGGCGCCGCGGCGAGGATGCGCTCGGCGGCGGCGAGCTCGTCCGGCGCGGGCGCGCGGACCACGATGTCCTCGGCCGCGAACAGCGCGGCTGTCGACGGCGCGCCGGCGGGCAGCAGCGCGCCTTTCCTGATCGCGGGGCTGAAGCGCCCGTCGAGATACATGAGCGCGGTCTCGCCCGCCGAATCGACGCTTTCCAGGTAGGGCTGCAGCATGACGGCGCGCCGCGCCGCGAGCAGCGGCG
>JAGWMP010000127.1 GCA_028871705.1 Gammaproteobacteria bacterium | reverse complement strand
TGGAAGAGATAGCGGAACGCCGGCAGGTCGAGCCGCTGCAGCAGGTAGTCGGACGGCAGCGTGGCGTTCGCAATCCCGGGGTAGTAGGCCATCATGCAGGTGAAGAACATGAGTGCCGGCAGCATCGCGAGCGGGCCGGCGATGAGACCGGCAACCACGGCGTCCCGGTTGCTGGTGAGATGGCGCAGCACCGGCAGGATCACCACCGCGCCGATGACGTTGTAGCTCGCGTACTCGGCCCCGCCCCTCACCCAGCCCGCCGCATCCGCCGGCTGGGCGAAGCCCGCGACGATGCGCGCGCCGAAGTGCGTGAGCGAGAAGAGCACGAACAGCACGTACACGCCGTACAGCAGGAACGACACCCAGGCGAACAGGCGCTCGACCGAGGCGTTGCCATAGGCGGTGACGAGCCCGATCGCGCACATGAGCGCCAGCGTGCCGGCGAGGGTGGGCAAGCCGAGCGCCGCCGCCCCGATGGCGCCGGCCGCGGCGCCGAACACCGCCAGCACCAGCACCACGAACAATACGTAGGCCGCCTCGAAGGCCATCCAGGCCGGGCCGAGGAGTGCGCGCATGAAGCTCTGGTAGTCGCGGGTGTTGCTGGCGCGCGCGAAGAGGAAGGTCACCACGCAGATGGCGCTCCAGATCGCCATCGCGAGCGCCATCGCCCTGATGCCGCCCCACGGACCGCTCGGCAGGAAGAACTCGGCGAGCTCGCGCCCGGTGGCGTAGCCGCCGCCGATCACCACCGCCTTGAAGGCGAGACCGGGCAGGAGCCGCCGCTGGAACCAGCTGGACACGCTGCGGTTACGCCGCGGATGCGCCGTGGACGGCGGGCCTCAGGCCGCGCGCCGGCTCGGGCCGCCCCACACCGCCTCGTCGCACCAGATCATGCCACCCGCATAGCGCACCGCGGGGGTGCGGTCGCGCGCCAGGAAGGTCGGCCCGTCGAGGTCGACGACGTCGCACAGCTGCCCGAGCACGAACGCGGGGGCCATCGCCCAGCTCGAGCCCATCATGTTGCCCACCATGACGTCGAGCCCGGCGCGGCGCGCCTCATGCGCCATCGCGAGTCCCTCGGTGAGCCCGCCGCACTTGTCGAGCTTGATGTTGACGGTGTCGAAGCGCCCGATGAGGCCCGCGATGTCGTTGAGTCCGAGCGCGCTCTCGTCCGCGGCGATCGGGATCGGCGAGTCGCAGCCCTCGAGGTCCGCCTCGCAGCCGCGGGCGAGCGGCTGCTCGAGGAGCTCGACGCGGGCTTCGACCAGCACGGCGATCAGGCGCCCGAGCTCGGCGATGCCGTACGCCTGGTTGGCGTCGACGCCGAGCCACACGTCCGGGCGCACCGCACGTACCGCACGCACGCGCGCGGCATCGAGCTCCAGGTCGCCGGTGAGCTTCAGCTTCAGGGCCCGTGCCGCGGCGTAGCGCCGCGCCCCGGCCGCCATGAGCTCGGGGGTGTCGGCGCCGAGCGTGAAGGTGGTGATGAGCTGGCGCGGGGGCTTCAGGCCCGCGAGCGCCCACACCGGCCGCCCGGCGCGTTGCGCCTCGAGTTCCCACAGCGCGCAGTCGAGCGCGTTGCGCGCGCCGCCCCGCGGCAGGAGGCGCTGCAGCGCCTCGCGGTCGATGCCGCGCTCGATGGCCGCGCGCTGCGCCTCGATGGCCGCCGCGGCGCGCGGCACGTCGTCGTCGAGATAGAAGACACCCGAGGCCTCACCGCGGCCGCGGTGCGCGCCGTCATCGAGCGTGACCACCACGGCATCCTGGTGCTCGAAGACCCGTCCGGCGATACGAAACGGCGCCGGAAAGGGCAGTTTCTCGACCGCCACCGCGAGACGCAGCCCGCCCATCAGTAGCTGGTTCCGACGTGCAGCAGATGGCACGCCACTCCCACCCACAGCACGATCAGGGCCGAGAGCACCAGCACCACGCTCCAGATGCGCGCCGGCCAGCGCTGCGCGCTGCCCCACACCGCCGCGAGGTTCCACAGCATCACCAGGGAACCGCCGACGAAGGCCACCACACCGACGAGCTGCGCGAGCAGCAGCAGCGGATCGAGCCGCCCGCCGAGCGTGCCGGTGTCGTGCAGCACGAGCGCGATGAACACCCCCCAGAGGCTGAGCGCCACGACGATCGCCAGCGCGGCGATGCGGCTCGCGCGGTAGGCGCGCGCCGAGCGCGCGTCGAGCACGCGCGGCACCTTAAGGTGACGGCGCACCAGCGCCGCCACCGGCCACAGCAGCACCGTGACGAGCAGCGCCGCGAAGCCCGCCAGCAGCAGCGGCATCAGCCAGGTGCTGCTCTGGTACCACGGCGTGCGGTCGAAGACCTCGAAGGGCGAGAGCGTGTCGAAGCTCCAGCGCACCGGCTTGCCGTCGACGACCCTCGCCGCCAGGCGGTCGTGCGAGTCGACGTCCTGCCAGACGAACGGCGCGACCTCGACCCAGTGCCGCGGCTTGCCGTTGGTCCCCGGGATCGCCACCAGCAGTCCGCCGTCCTTGTTCATGCCGATCTTCATCTGACCGACGAACTCCAGAGCCGCGAGGAAGTCGTCGAAACCGCCGCGCGACGCGGTCCAGGCGCCCGCCATGAGCGCGACATCCTTCTTCGCGGTGGCGGCGTCGACCCCGGCCGCGACCGCGTGCGGCGCGGCGGCCGGCAGGTAGCGGTCGGCGAAGTCCTGGAACAGCGCGATGCGCAGCGGATGCGCCGCGCCTTCCTTGCCCGGGCTGTTGAATGACACGTAGAAGCCGACGTTTTCCTTCAGGAACAGGTGCAGCGAGGTGTGAAACCATTCGGTGTCGCCGAGATGCGCGATCACCTCGCGGCCGTTGACGTTGGTTTCGAAGAAGCCGAGCTCCATGCGATCGAGGGGCCCGATGCCGGGAGTGTAGGGACTGTCGTGCATCAGCTGCGCGGTGGCGGCACTCAGGATCCGCTTGCCGTGGTATTCGCCGTTCTGCAGGTGCGCGATCATGAAATGCGCCATGTCATCGCCGGTCGAGGACGCCGAGCCGGCCGGAGCGGGTCCGACGTACTCGAAGGGCTGCGCATCGCCCGAGGCGAGGCGGTAGCCGTTGGACATGAGCGGCGCGAGCTCCCTGGGCAGCGGCTGCCGGAAGCTCGAGTGCTGCATGTCGAGCGGCTCGAAGATATGGTGCTCGATGTAGGCGTCGAACGGCTCGTGCGCGACGCGCTCGACGATGTAGCCGGCGAGCGAGGCGCCGTAGTTCGAGTACGCCGGGGTGGAGCCCACCGCGAACACGCGCGCCGGCACGTGCTGCTTGAGCAGGGCCGCGTAGCTCGGCAGATTGTCACTCGCCGAAATGACCCCCTTGGCCTGCTCCTCGAAGCCGGCCGTGTGCTGCATGAGGTTGCGCATGGTGATCGGCTTGCCGTCCTTGCCCGTCACCTTGAAGTCGAGGTACTGGTTGATGTCGCCGTCGAGATCGATCCTGCCCTGCTCCACCTGCTGCATGACCGCGGTCCAGGTGAAGAGCTTCGACACCGAGCCCGGTCGGAACAGGGTGAGCTTCGGGTCGACGGGCGTGCGCTTCGCGACATCGGCGAAGCCGTAGCCGCGCTCGGTCACGACCGCGCCGTCCTTGACCACCGCGACCACCGCGCCGGCGATGTCGTCGACCTTGAGCGCGTAGGGCAGGTAACCGTCGAGCCAGGCATCGAGGTCCGCGGCCGTGAGCGGCGCGCCGGCGGGGGCCGCGGCGTCGGGTGCGGCCGGCGGCGGCGGTCCCGGCTGCGTGGCGGGCGGGGCCGCGCCGCGCGCGATCGCCACCGTGAAGAGCGCGAGCGCCAGGGTCAGGAGCGCAGCGGCTGCTGCCGGGATCAGGCGGGATTGCGCCGGGGCGCGCGGAAGCTTGGTGTTCAAGGGAAGGTCCTTCCGGTCGGGAGTCAGGCCAGGCATGAGTCGACGAGCCGTTCGAATTCGCGCCCCGGGCGCAGCGGATCCGCCACCGCGAGGCCGAGGCGATGGCTCTCGCGCGCGAGCAGATCATGCGCCTCGCGGGCAGGGAGCTGCGAGGTGTTGAGGCACACGCCGCCGCAGCGGATCGCCGGGTTGGTGCGCCGTCCGAGCTGCAGGTTGAGCTCGATGGTCTCGGGGATGCCGGGCGTCGCATAGTCGGGATAGCCGAGCACGCGCTCGCGCCCCGGCAGATGGCAGACCACGATCACATCGGGCTGGCTGCCGTGCAGCAGTCCGAGCGACACCGCGGCGTAGGCCGGATGGAACAGCGAGCCCTGCCCTTCGATCACATCCCAGTGCTCGGGCGATGCGTCGGGACTGAGGATCTCCGCAGCCCCTGCCTCGAAGTCGGAGATGACCGCGTCCATGGGCATGCCGCCGCCGGCGATCAGGATGCCGGTCTGTCCGGTGGCGCGGAAATCGACGGCGCGGCCGCGCGCGGCGAAGGCTCGCGTGAGAGCGAGAGCCGCGTACTTCTTGCCGAGCGCACAGTCGGTGCCGACGGTGAGGAGGCGCCTGCCCGTGCGCTTGCGGCCCGTGGCGATCGGGATATGCGCCGGGGGGACGCGCACGTCGATGAGGCGCCGGCCGAGGCGCGCGGCGGCTGCCGCGAGCTGCGGCACGTCGGCGAGTCTGGCGTGCAGGCCGCTCACCAGGTCGAGCCCCGCCTCGAGCGCCTCGACCAGCAGCGGCACCCAGCGCGCGCCGATCGCGCCGCCGACGTTGGCGACGCCGATGACGAGTGCGCGTGCCCCCCGGGCGCGCGCCGCCGCCGGGTCGAGGCGCGGCAGCCCGGTCGAGACGGTCGCCTCGCTGCAGCCCCACTCTCCGACGCAGCGCTCGGGTATCCAGTCGCGCAGCCCGAACGCCGTCTTGGCGAACGCCGGCTCCGTGGCATCGCCGAGAAACAGCAGATACGGGTACGGCAGTCGCGTGTCTGCAGCGCCCTCGATCACCGCCGCTCCGCTGCTCAGAACCGCAGTGTCGCCGCCGCGCCCACCGTGCGCGGCTGGATCAGCGAGATCGAGCCGCCGAAGTTCGCGGTCCCCGAGTTGGCGTAGGAGGTGATGCCGCGCGTATCGCCGAGGTTGCGCACGTAGAGCTCGAGCGACCAGCGCTGGTTCTCCAGCCCGGCGCGCAGGTTCACGGTGTTGTAGCTCGGCAGCTCCGCGCGCGGATCCGGAACGAAGACGATCGATGCACCGACGACCGTGGGACTCGCGGCAAAGTCGGTCATGCGCGATCCGGTATAGGACCAGGTCGCGCCGACGAACCCGTCGAAGTCGTTCACCACCGGCCAGGTGTAGGACCCGTCGAGCGCGGTGCTCCATTTCGGCACGAAGGCCAGCTCGTCGCCGTTGGTGCCGCCGGCCGCCGGGGCGTCCGAGGTGAGGCTGGCGTCCACGTAGGCGCCGGTCAGACGGAAGTTCAGGCCCTTGACGGGGCTCAGCCCCAGGGTCCACTCGACTCCCTTGCTCTGCGCCGAGCCGCCGTTGGCATCGATGGTGAAGTTCTCGACGAACTCCGAGAGCTGGATCTTCTGCCAGTTGATGAGGAATGCCGCGACGTCGAGCGACAGGCGGTTGTCGAGGAAGGTGGTGCGCGTGCCGAGCTCGTAGTTGGTGGTCGAGTCGGACTGGTACGTGGTCGGCACGCCCGCGGTCACGGTCGGGGGCAGCGCATTCGGGCCGCCCGGACGGTAGCCGGTGGCGATGCGCGCGTAGACCAGCGTATTGTCGCTCACATGCCAGCGCGGGGCGACCGACCAGGTCCAGTCGGTGCCGGTCGAGTCGCCGCCCGAGAACGCCGGCGGGCTGACCAGCAGCCCGCTGATCTCCTCATCGGCGGTCTGCTTGTTCTCCGACCAGCGGGCTCCGAGCGCGACGTCCCATTGGGGGTTGAAGTGATAAGTGACCTCGCCGAAGCCGGACCATTCGCGGTAGAGCGCCCCGAGATGCGGGGTCTCGAGCGAGGGTAGCGGCGCCAGCGCCTGGCTCGGGATGAGGAAGATCGGCAGCGTCTCGTCGATCGTCGAGGCTTCGCGGGTGAAGAACACCCCGGCCTGCCACTCGAGCGTTTGCGATGCGACCGAGGTCAGACGCACTTCCTGGGTGAACTTGCCCATGTTGACCTGATCGGTCTCGGCGAGACCCGCCGGTGCGCCGACGACGCTCGCCGCCAGGTCGCCGTAGGTACCCGCCGCCGGGACTCCGGAGGCGAGCTCGAGCGAGGATACGTCGGTGAACAGGTTCGCGTAGCTCTTGCCGTAGCTCGTGATCGAGCTCAAGGCTCCCCAGCCGAGATTCCAGTCGAGCTTGGCGCTGAACTCGCGATAGCGGAACGTGCTCGGCTCGTTGATGAAGCGCGTCTGATCGTAGTTGCCGACCAGGGCCTGCAGCGGATTGCCGGGCGGGGTGAGCGGTGTGCCGGCCGCGCCGACCACGTCGACCGTCGGCGTACCGTCGGTGCGCAGATTCTGGCCGAAGGCGGTCAGGCGGATGGTGAAGTTGTCGGTGGCGTTGACCAGGAACGAGGCGCGCCCGCCCTCGCGCTGGCCACGGTTGATCTGGCTCTCGTTGAGGTTCGGATCGTCGATGTAGCCCGGCAGCCAGGCGCCGAAGCCGCTCAGGCGCAGCGCCGCGCTGTCGGTGATCGGCATGTTCACCATGCCCTTGAGCAGTGGGTCGCCCCCGCCGTGCGCGATGTCCTCGTAGCCGATGTCGAACGCGGCGGCGGCACGCGTCGGGTCGGGCGCGTTGGTGACGTACTTGAGGAGGCCTCCCTCGCTGCCGGCGCCGTAGAGAGTGCCCTGCGGTCCGCGCAGCACTTCGACGCGCTGCAGATCCCAGGTGTCGAAGTCGCCGGTGATGACGGCGCCGTCGGCGAGCGCGTTGCTCGAGCCGACGGGGGTGTCGTCGACGTAGACCGTCACGGTCGAGCCGATGCCGCCGACGTTCTCGCCGCGCAGCGTGACGCGTGAGAACCCGGGCTGGATCTGCTGCACCGAGAGGGCCGGCACCAGCGCCTGCAGATCCGTGAAATCGGTCACCCGCAGCTTGCTCATCTCGTCGTTGGTGACGGCCGTGATGCCCATCGGCACATCGTGCAGCTTCTCCTCGCGCTTTTGCGCCGTGACGACGATCTCCTGCAGCGTCGCGGCCGTGCCGGACGCGGCGGTCGGCTGTGCCTGCTGGTCGGCGCGCGCGGCCGGGACCGCGGCGAGTGCGGCCGCGACGGCGGCGGCGAGAGTCGGCGAAGGAAGGCGTAGCGGCCTCGACATGATGAATCCCCCCGGGGCGTGTCGCCCACGTATTTCTCCAATGTGACAACAATTTTTCTATATTGGCAAATTAATTTTCACCAGGGATACAGGGTAGGATTGTGGCGTGGCGGCGAAACCCGAATCGCTTCGAAACCCCGCGCACGCGCCGGCTGCGGCCACGCTCGCCAAGCCGGGCGCGGTGCTCAAGGCGCAGCGCCGCAAGCACGGCTGGACGCTGGCCGAAGTGAGCAGGCGCACCGGCCTGCCGCTCTCGACGCTCTCGAAGATCGAGAACGACAAGATGTCGCTCTCCTTCGACAAGCTGCTGCGCCTCTCGAGCGGCCTCGGGGTGGATATCTCGGCGCTCTTCAACGGCGAGGTGAGCGCGGACGGGCTGTCGGGCGGCACCGGGCGGCGCAGCATCATCCGCGCCGGCGAAGGCAAGGCGATCGAGACGCCGAACTACTCGCACCTCTACCCGGCGTGGGAGCTGCTCAACAAGCGCATCATCCCGATCGTCGCCGAGCCGCACGCACGCAGCCTCGAGGAGTTCGGCGAGCTGATCCGCCATCCGGGCGAGGAATACGCCTTCGTGATCGAGGGCGAGGTCGATTTCTACACGAGCCTCTATGCGCCGGTGCGCCTGCAGGCGGGCGACTCGATCTATTTCGACAGCGGCATGGGGCACGCCTACATCGCGGCCGGCGATGGGCCGTGCCGGATCCTGTCGCTCAACTCGGCGCCGGAAACGCAGCTGATCGCCGCGACTGCCGGCCAGCCGCGCGCCGAGGCGCCGCGCCGCATCCCGGCGGCACCGGGGAGAAAGAAACGCGGCTGAGCGAGGCGGGCGCGGCCGCCCGCGGCGCCCCTACTTCAGCACGATCCCGGGATACCAGCCGCTCTTCGCCACGAACAGCGGCGGATCCGCCATCTCGAGGATGTCGGCGAGCGCGTGGCGCCGGTCGGCGGCGTGCTGGTAGTAGCTCTTGCAGATGCGGTACCCGACCCAGTAGCCCAGATCCTGCGGCCAGTCGGGCTTGCCGGGTCCGTTGTAGAGCCAGCGCGACGTGTCGAGTGACTCCTCATCGCGAACGAACTGCGTCTCGATGTCCCGCTCGCGCCCGCGGGCGAAGGCGCTCAGGTTGGTGTTGGAAACCTCGCCCGAGACGAGCTCGGCGGTGAACTCCGCCGCGCCCTCCAGCAGGGAGCCTTCGAGCACCGTGGGGTGGTCGTCGTCGATCAGCTGCTGCACGTGCGCGTACTCATGGGCGATCACGTGCACGAAGCGCTCCGCGACGTCGGCATTCAGCGTATCGCTGGCGCACAGCGCCTCGAGTCCGACCTGCACACCGTGCCCGGGTCCCCCGATCGCCACGGGCTTGCCGCGGCCGACCGCGATGGTGACCGGCGGGAAGCGCGCCTCCGGGTAGAGCTGCGCGAGCTTCACGAGTGAGGCACGCAGCCGGTCGCGCACCCGCGGCAACACCGGCAGACAACGCCGCGCCCCGCTATAGAGCTCGGGGCGCTTCTCGATCGCCTCGGCCATGCGCGCAGCGGTGACGTTGCGCGCCGCGGCGAGATGCTTCAGTCCCGGCGAGCCGTGGTCGAGATACTCCTGCAGCTGCCCGGCCGTCGGGTGGCCGCCCGCCGCCTCATAAATCCGGTAGAAGCGATAGACGTCGCCGATCTCGATCGTCGGCCCAGCCCTGGGCAGCGGTGCGGGCAGCGGGACGGCGAGCACCGTGCCACACACGAGCGCCGCGAGGGCGAGCGACAGCGCGCGCACCCGGACGCCTCAGGGAGCCTTCGGCGCCC
>JAGWMP010000126.1 GCA_028871705.1 Gammaproteobacteria bacterium | reverse complement strand
CGCGTGCTCGAGGACCCGGTGGCGCTCGCGATCGTGGGCGCGGCCGCGGTGGCGGCGATCCGCGCGGCGCCGCTGCGCTACCGCCTGGCGCCCGCGCGCTACCTGCGCGCCTTCCTCGTGGCGCGCAGCCGCGTGGCCGAGGACGCGCTCGCGCAAGCGGTGCGCCGCGGCGTACGCCAGTACGTGGTACTCGGCGCTGGCCTCGACACCTTCGCTTACCGCAATCCATATCCCGCGGACCTCCTCAGCGTGTTCGAGGTGGACCACCCGGCGACACAGGCCTGGAAGCGCCGACAACTCGAGGCGGCCGGCATCGTGGTGCCCGGTCCGCTGCGCTTCGTGCCGAGCGACTTCGAGAGTGGGCGGCTGCCGCAACAGCTCGAGAGTGCGGGACTGCGCGCCGACGCGCCGGCTTTCTTCTCCTGGCTCGGGGTCTCGATGTATCTCACGCGCGCGGCGATCGGCGCGACGCTCGGCTACGTGGCGGGTTTGCCGCGCGGCAGCGGCATTGTGTTCGATTACGCCGTGCCTCCGGAGAGCCTCGGTCCCGTGCGGCGCCTGGCCGTGCGTGCGCTGATGCAGTGGGTGGCCGCGGCGGGGGAGCCCTGGAAGACGTTCTTCGAGCCGCGCGAGCTCGCGAGCGAGTTGCGCGCGCTCGGGCTTGCCGAATGTGAGGATCTCGGCCCCGAGGAGCTCAACGCGCGCTTCTTCGCCGGCCGTGGCGATGGCTTGCGCACCGGCGCCCTCGGGCGCGTGATGTACGCACGTTCCTGACCCGTCAATTCCTCACGCCCTCGTCACAGCGGCATGGGCAACATAGGTAACTTCCCCGAGGCCCGGCGCGGGCCGTTGGGATCAAGATTCATGGATGTGGGCAATATGAACAACTGGCGACGACGCTGGATGGGTGTGCTCATCGCCGCGCTGGCGCCGCTCTGCACGCAGGCGGCCGAGCCGGGCGTGGGAGCGATCGTCGGCACCGTGACGACGCCGGCCGGCGTGGCGGTTGCGCATGCCACCGTGACCGCGCTGCGCGCCGACGGCGGTGCGATCCGCGCGACGATCTCCGGGAGCGACGGCGTCTTCTCCTTCGGCGACCTGCCGCCGGGGGTGTGGACGCTCGAGGCGGAGCTCTCCGGTGCTCCCGAGGTTCACGCGCCCGCGCTGACCGTCGTCGCGGGCAAGGCGACCCGTCACGACATGGTCATGAACCTCGGGGCGCCGCCGCCGGGCGCGGCACCGTCTCCGGCCGTCGCCGCCGTGCCGGCTGCCAGCACGCCCGCGGCGCCCGCGGCGGCGATCGCCCAGGTTCCCGAAGCGCTGCAGGCACCCGGGGCCGCGCCGGCAGTCGATACCCAAACCCCGTTCGCCGTGGGTGACATCGGCTGGATGAACGGCAACACGCGCAATTCGACGCCGATCTTCGACACCAAATTCTTCACGCCCGAAGTGCGCTTCGACGTGAACTATCTGCAGGACCTCAACCACCCGGTGGACCACACCATCGTCGGCTCGACCGAGGAGTTCCGCTCCGGCGAGTTCCAGATCGAGCAGGTGAGTTTCGGCGGCAATTTCCACTGGAACAACGTCCAGGCGCGGTTCCTCTCCATGATGGGCCTGTTCGCGGTCACCACGCCGCGCAACGATGCGAGCGCGGGCGTCGGACAGTGGGACCTGCAGGGCGCCTACAAGTACATGTCGGAGGCGAACGCGGGGTACCACTTCGATGTGAACCATGGGCTCAACGTGGACGCCGGCATCTTCGTCTCCTATATCGGGCTCTTCAGCTATTACAACTTCGACAACTGGACCTATCAGCCCTCGTTCGTGTCCTCGAACACGCCGTGGTTCTTCAACGGCCTGCGCGTGCAGTGGTTCCCGACCCAGACGCTGAAGATCGAGCCCTGGCTCATCAATGGCTGGCAGTCCTACGCCAAGTTCAACGGTCACCCGGGCTTCGGCGGCCAGGTGCTGTGGATTCCCAACGACGCTTTCAAGCTGGTGTTCAACAGTTATTCGATCGGCGAGGACAACCTGGCCACGGGCAGTGGCGTCCCGAACAATGGCGGCAATCCCAACGCTGCGATTGGGCTGGCGAACCCCAACGCACCGTACATCAACTACGCGAACGTCAAGCGCATCCACGAGGACGACAGTCTGCTGTGGAAGTATTACGAGCCCAAGGATGCGGGTCCGAGCCCCTTCGGTATCTCGAAGAAGGCGCTGTCGCTCACCTGGGATATCGGCTGCGAGTATGGCGGAGGTGTCGGGTGCTCGAGCGGGCCCAACAAGGCCAGCTTCTTCGGCATGATGCTCTACGATCGCACCTGGTTCGACCACGACATCTACGCGGTGACCCTCGGCGGCGGGTTCATGAACAACCCCGGACGCTACCTCGCCCTGCTGCCGCCGATCAACGGTGCCACGGCCGCGAGCGGCACGCCGTACTTCACCGAGAACCCGGGGCAGAAGCTCTATCAGTGGGACATGCAGCTCAACTTCCAGTACATGCCGGCGCCGTGGATCACCTGGTGGACCGAGACCACCTTCCGCCACTCGGATGTGCCTTACTGGAGCGGCCCGGGCGGCGTGACTCCGCCGCTCGGCAACACCGGCTTGCCCTCAAGCTACGCCTGCAATAACGGCAGTGCCATCGGCGCCGACGCGTGCGCCGCCGAGGGCGGGGTCTGGTATCCGGATCTCCAGAAGCGCGAGATCGTGTGGGGCGCCGGGGTCATGGTGAAGTTCTAGACGGGCGGCAGCATCACCCGCATGGCGGTGACCGTCGAAGGGGCCAGCTCCCGCGGGGCCCGCGACACGCGCGCCGCACGCTTGCGCCGCGGCGCACCGGTCGGCGCCAGGGCGGGCCGGCGCTCGATCTTCGATTTGAAGGTGTGGGGCTTCACCACCAGGATGTCGCAATCGAGCTTGTCGAGCACCCGCTCGGCCGTGTTGCCGATGAAGAGGCGCGCGAGGCCCGAGCGGGACACCGCACCCATGACCACGAGGCCCGCGCCGGCGTCGCGGACCGCGGCCCGCAGCTCGCCCGCCACGTCGCCCATGTGAATGTGCCGGCAGCCGCGGCTGACGCCGGCGGCTTCCGCGAGCTTGTCGATGACCCGGGTCACCTGCCGTCCGTGCGCCTCCTCGATCTCCGGCGGCAGCGTGACGAGCGGCGCTGCGCCCATCGACAGGGTCGCCACGTTGACGAGCGGCATATAGGAATGGAACACGTGCAACTTGCCGTGCAGCAGGTGCGCGAACCGGCCGCCGTTCGCGAGCAGCTGCGTGTCGAGGTCCGCGGGCCGCGCGTGGAAGGGATCGACCGCGGCGATGACGGCGGGCTTCACGTATGCGCGGCTGGTCTTCACGAGCAGCAATGGCATCGGGCAATGACGGATCAGCTCCCAGTCGGTGTTGCGCAGCAGCAGCCGCGCGCCCGGCCCGTGATGGCGCGTGAGCGCGATCACCAGGTCGGCGCGCGTGTCGAGGGCGCGCCGCACGATGGCCTCATGCGGCGGATAGTCCCAGCTGGCCGTGCAGGTGACCTTCACGCCGCGCAGCGCCGCATCGCCGGCGAAGCGCTCCAGGCGCCGGCGGGCCCGTGCGGCGATGTCCGCGCGCTGCTTCTCGACGACCGCGGCGCTCGCGGTCTCAGGCCAGCTCACCCCGGGGTCCGGCGCGTCGATCGCGTGAAAGAGCTCGAGGCTTGCGCCGGCAGCCTGGGCGAGCGCCGCGGCCTTGCGCAACTCGCTCTTCGGGGCGCGTCCGAGATCGCGGATCGTGACGAGAATGCGACGGAGGGATCTGGCCATGGATGACTCCCCGGAGTGAGGTCGAGTTCAGATTAGTCGGCACCGGCGGCGGTGGCATCGTGGAAATTGCCTAGGCGGTCCGTTTACGTAAGCGATTACCGCTATGGCGCACGGGATCGATGCGGCACAGACTTCAGCATAGGCAACGAGTATTCGAGGAGGGTGTCATGCTGGCAGCGACGCACCGTCCGGGAAGGCGCCTCCCCCGGCTGAGTCCCTTCGATCCCGAGCAGCAACACGCAGCCGTAGGGCAGCGGTTGCAAGCGGCCGCCGACTACGGCTGCGTCGAGTGGTTCCAGTATCTCGAGCACGCGAAGGCGCCGCGGGCCACGGCGGTCGCTCCGATGCAGCACAGGCGCGGTGTGCGCCGGCCCTGAGGGCCGAGTGTGTCGGTCGCCACCGAGGATCTGCAGCGGGTGCACGCCTGGTGGCGTGCGGCGAACTATCTTTCGGTCGGCCAGATCTACCTGCTCGATAATCCGCTGCTCGCCGAGCCGCTGCGGCCGGGGCACATCAAGCCGCGTCTCCTCGGGCATTGGGGAACCACGCCGGGTCTGAATTTCATCTACGCGCATCTCAATCGCGCCATCGGAGCGCGCGGCCTCAGCGTCCTGCCGGTCGTCGGTCCCGGGCATGGCGGGCCCGGGATCGTGGCCAACACCTGGCTCGAGGGCAGCTACAGCGAGCTCTATCCCGATGTGCCGCGCAACGCCGCTGGCATGCGGCGCCTGTTCCGCCAGTTCTCCTTTCCCGGGGGTATTCCGAGCCACTGCGCGCCGGACGTTCCCGGATCCATCCACGAGGGCGGTGAACTCGGCTACTCGCTCGCGCACGCCTTCGGCGCGGCCTTCGACAATCCCGGGCTGCTGGTCGCCTGCATCGTCGGCGACGGCGAGGCCGAGACAGGGCCGCTCGCGACCGCCTGGCATTCCAACAAGTTCCTCGATCCACGCACCGACGGCGCGGTGTTGCCGATCCTGCACCTGAACGGCTACAAGATCGCCAATCCCACCGTGCTGGCCCGCATCCCGCGCGCGGAGCTCGAGAGCCTGCTCGTCGGTTATGGCTGGCGGCCGTATTTCGTGGCGGGGGATGAGCCCTGGTCGATGCACGCTCAGATGGCCGCGACGCTCGACCGCGCGCTGGATGAGGTTGCCGCGATCCAGAGGCGGCATCGCGCCGGCGGGGAACGCGCGCGGCCGCGCTGGCCGATGATCGTGCTCGAGAGCCCCAAGGGCTGGACCGGACCGAAGGTGGTCGATGGGCTGGCGGTCGAGGGTACCTGGCGCGCGCACCAGGTGCCGCTGGCACAAGTGGCCGAGAGACCCGAGCATCTGCGCCAGCTCGAGGCGTGGATGCGCAGCTATCATCCGGAGGAGCTCTTCGATGCGGGCGGCGCGCCGCGCGCCGCGGTGCTCGAGCTCGCGCCGCAGGGAACCTTGCGCATGGGCTTGAACCCGCACGCCAACGGCGGCGCGCACGGCGCACCGCCCGAGCTGCCGGCGTTAGCGGATTTCCAGGTGACGGTCGAGCATCCCGGGAAGAGCTCGGCCGAGGCGACCCGGGTCCTCGGCGAGTGGCTGCGCGAGCTCATGCGCGCGAGCGGGGAGGCGCGCAACTTCCGGCTGTTCGGCCCCGATGAGACCGCCTCCAACCGCCTCGATGCGGTCTTCGCAGTAACCGACCGCGCATGGATGGGGCAGCAGCGCGCCGGTGACGATCATCTGGGCGCCGGCGGCCGCGTCATGGAAGTGCTGTCGGAGCATCTGTGCCAGGGGTGGCTCGAGGGCTACCTGCTCACCGGCCGGTACGGGCTGTTCTCCTGTTACGAAGCCTTCATCCACATCGTCGACTCGATGTTCAACCAGCATGCCAAGTGGCTCGAGGCGGCGCGCCGCATTCCCTGGCGCCAGCCCCCGCCGGCACTCAACATCCTCCTGACCTCGCACGTCTGGAGACAGGATCACAACGGCTTCTCGCACCAGGATCCGGGATTCATCGACCTGGTGGTCAACAAGAAGGCCGACGTGGTGCGCGTCTACCTGCCGCCGGACGCCAACACGCTGTTATGCGTCGCCGCGCATTGCCTGCGCAGCCGCGGGCGGGTGAACGTCATCGTGGCCGGCAAGAATCCCGAGCCGCAGTGGCTGCCGCTCGATGCCGCCGCGCGGCACTGCGAGGCCGGGATCGGTATCTTCGAGTTTGCGAGCAACGACGGGGACGGTATCCCGGACGTGGTGCTCGGCTGTGCGGGGGACGTGCCGACGCTGGAGACGCTCGCGGCGGTCGACTTGCTGCGCCGCCACCTGCCGGATCTCACGGTGCGGGTGGTGAACGTGGTCGACCTCATGACGCTGCAGCCGCGCGAGGAGCATCCGCGGGGACTCGGCGACAGCGAATTCGATGCGCTCTTCACCACCGATCGGCCGGTCATCTTCGCTTACCACGGGTATCCCTGGCTGATCCATCGCCTCACCTACCGGCGGCACAATCACGGCAATCTCCACGTGCGCGGCTACAAGGAGGAGGGCAGCACCACGACGCCGTTCGACATGGTGGTGCGCAACGACCTCGACCGCTTCCATCTCGTGATCGACGTGATCGACCGGGTACCCGGCCTCGGGTACCGGGCGGCGCACGTGCGGCAGCTGATGCGCGACCAGCTCGCGCGCCACCACGAGTACATCTGCCGCGAGGGCGAGGATCTGCCCGAGATCCGCAACTGGACCTGGCAGCCGCGCCGCCCCGCCTGAGCGCAGACTCAGTACAGGCGCGGCTGCAGGCCGAAGTAGCGGGCGCCGCGCGGCGCGCGCGGCGGGGGCTTCACGAGGCCGGGTGGCTTGACGATCAAGAGATCGCAGCCGAGACGATCGAGCAGCCGTTCGGCGGTGTTGCCGATGAGCAGCCGGCTGGCGCCGGAACGTGAGATCGCCCCCATGACCACGATCGCGCTGCCGAGGCGCGCGGCGAGCTGGGCGATGGCATCGACGGGATGCCGGTCGAGCACGTGTTGACGGCTGCGCGGGACGTCCACGGTGCGCACCGTGCGCTGCAGCTTGGCGCGTGCGGCACGCGTGGCGTGCGACTCGAGGCTCATGACCTTCTCATCCGACAGCGCGCCGTCCGAGAAGGCGGTGAGGGGCAGCGGGACATAGGCATAGCCGGCGTGCAGTGTGCCGCCGAGCGCGCGCGCCACATGGGCGCCCAGGCGCAGGATCTGCTGGTTGAGGCGCAGCGGTTTCGCGTAAGTGTGGTCCGGATCGACGGCGGCCAGCACTGACGGCCGGCGATAGGGGCCGGCGCGCCTGACGAGCAGCACGGCATCGGGCTGCGGCGCAGCAGCTCCCAATCGTTCAGGTGCAGCAGTCCCGCCGCGAAATGCCGGCCGGCATGCTGCTCGGCGACGATCAGTCCGGCGCCGATGCGGCTGGCCTCGCGGATGACGGCCTCGTACGCTGGGTAGTCCCAGGCGACGCTCACCGCGACCTTGAGTCCGGCGCGACGCAGCCGTGCGGCGACGCGCTCGAGGCGTCGGTGCTGCTCCTCGCGGGTGCGCCGCTCGATGTCGGGCGGATGATCGTAGAGCGGCGCCACGGTGCCGTCGACGCCGCCGACGTAGAGCGGCTCGGCGATGGCGTGAAACAGCGTCAGCTCCGCGCCGGTCGCCGCGGCGAGCCGCGCCGCCTTGCGCACCGCGGGCAGGCGGCTGGCCCGCGGGTCCTTGACGGCGGCGAGGATGCGGCGGATGCCAGCCATGTGGAGCTGCCGGACTTCCTAGGGCTGGGCTTCGAGGAAGGCCGCCACCGCATCCATGTCGGTGAGATTCAGGTTCTGCGCGACGCCGTGCATGATCGCGACGTTACGCATGTTGCTCTGGAAGGAGCCGAGCTGCTTCAGAACGTACTGCCCGTGCTGGCCCGCGAGCCGCGGAAAGTCCTGCAGGCCGTGCGCGTCGGGTCCGTGACAGCTGCTGCAGGCCGGGACGCCCTGGGCCGGGACGCCATGCTCGTAGATCTGCTTGCCGCGCGCGGCCTCGGCGGAGCCGCCGCTGGCGCTCGGCTCGGCCTTCTGTGCCGCGTAGTAGGCGGCGAGGGCATCGATCGTCGCATCGTCGAGCTGGCTGGCCATGCCCCACATGTAGCCGAGCGCATCCGGGTCGCCGCGCGTCTGCGCGCGGAACGCCTTGAGCTGCGCGCTCAGGTAGTTGGCGTTCTGGCCCGCGAGGCGCGGGTACTTGGGGTTCATGCTGTTGCCGCGCGGTCCGTGGCAGGTGCCGCAGACGGTGATGGCGATCTTCTGGGCGTGTGCCCGCGCGAGCGCGTCGGGTTCCTCGGCGCGCGCATGCGGTGCCGGGATCGCGAGCAGCGCTGCGGCTGCCGCCGCGGCCAGCCATGTGTCGCGCCCGGACCCTGAGCGGCGGCGACTATGAGTGTTGATGAGCATGATGGGCACCTCAGTAGGCAAACCACAGCAGGAGGTAGAAGGTGTTGTTGTCGGACGCGTTGCGTCCGAGCCCGTCGTAGTTGTTACCGCCGCCGTTGAACTTGTTGTAGGCGGTGTACTGCGCGGAGATCTTCACGTTCAGCCAGGGCAGATAGTTCACTTCAGCGATCCAGCCCCGCGTGTCGGGCGAGCCGTTGGCGCTGACGATCACACCCTGATTGGGCCCGTCCGTCCCGAGGGGTGCCGTGGACGGATAGAGCGCCGCATCGGTGCTGCCCGTCGTCGAGAAGTAGCCCAGCGTCCCGCCGATCTTGCGGCGGTAGTAATAGGTGGCCCAAAGACGGGTCGTCGACAGGCTGTTCGTGGGATTCGTGCCGTCATAAGCCGCGCCGGCATCGAGCGTCATTGACTCGTGGATGTGCGTTCCCGCCAGCGTGAGCTGGTGCTCGTCCCCGACAAACTGGTACTGGACATCCTCGGCGACGTCGTTGAAGCGATTCAGGGGACCGCTCAGCGGAGGTGCGGCGCCTGATGCGCTGCCCGGAAACAACCTGAATTGCGCGCCGTACACACCGGCTTCGATGGAATGGCGGTCCCAGCTGTACTCGTAGGCGACCCGCCAGTAGGGCGCTGTTCCCGACATGACGTTCGAGGCGGTTCCGTCGAGGGGACCTGCACCGCCGGTCAGCTGATTGGTCGTACCTTGCTTCGCAGAGCGGTAAGCTCCCAGCTCGGCGTAGAGCGATTCGTTCCAGTAGAGATAACCCGTGAGTCCGGCCACATCCTGCGCGAAGGCGCCGTCGATCGCCGTGC
>JAGWMP010000361.1 GCA_028871705.1 Gammaproteobacteria bacterium | reverse complement strand
GTGTTCGCCGTGGTGGTGCTGATCCTGCACCGGCAGCTGTCGCACCTGCACGTACGCAGCGTGTTCGAGCACCTGCACGCCATCCCGCGCCGGCAGGTGCTGGCGGCGCTCGGCTTCACCGCCGCGAGCTACTGGCTGCTCTCCAACTACGACGTGCTGGCGCTCGCCTACCTGCGCCGTACCATCCCCTACCCGCGCATCCTCTTCACCTCGTTCATCGCCTACTCGTTCGGCCACACGCTCGGCTTCTCGGCGTTCACCGGCGCGGCGATCCGCTTCCGCCTGTACGCCACCGCCGGCGTGAGCGCGATCGACGTCGCGACCATCTCGGCCTTCTGCAGCCTGTCGCTCGGCATCGGGCTCGCGACCATCGCCGGACTGTCGCTGTACCTCTCGCCGGCGCACGCCGCGCAGATCCTCCACCTGCATCACAACTGGTCCCTGGTCGCCGGCACGGTACTGCTCGCCGCGGTGGGCGCCTATGCCGCCTGGGCGACGCTCGCGCGCGGCACGCTCGAGCTGCGCGGCTGGGCACTGCGCGCGCCGGGACCGGCGATCGGACTCGCGCAGCTCGCGCTCTCGGTGGCGGACCTGTCGCTGTCGTCGGCGGTGCTCTGGTCGCTGCTGCCGCCGGATGCCCACATCGGCTTCGTGCCGTTTCTCGGCACCTACGCGCTCGCGGTGATCGCCGGGATCGTGAGCCACGTGCCGGGCGGGATCGGCGTGTTCGAGGCGGTGATGTTGCTCACCATCCCGGGCGTGCCGGCGGATGCTCTGCTCGGCTCGCTGCTCGCCTACCGCGGCGTCTACTACCTGGTGCCGCTGGTGTTCGGCACGCTGCTGTTCGGTACCAAGGAGCTCACCGCGCAGCGCAGCCGCGTGCTGCGGGCACAGGAGCTCGCTTCCCTGTATATCGCGCCGGTCGTGCCGCAGATCGCCGGCGCCCTCACCTTCCTCGCGGGGGCGCTGCTGCTGTTCTCGGGCGCGACGCCGGCGGTCGCCGAGCGGCTCGCCTTTCTCGACCGCTTCCTGCCGCTCGCGGTGCTGGAAGTCTCGCACCTCGCCGGCAGCATCATCGGCTTAGGTCTGCTGGTGCTGTCGCGCGCGCTGTTCCGCCGCGTGCAGGGCGCCTACCACATCACGGTGTGGCTCCTGGTCGCGGGCATCCTGGCCTCGCTCCTCAAAGGCCTCGACTTCGAGGAAGCGACGCTGCTCGCGCTGGTACTCGGCGTCCTGGCCCTCGGCCGGCGGGCGTTCTACCGTCCGACCGCGATCCTCTCCGAGCGCTTCACGCCGGTATGGATCGCGAGCATCGCCGGCGTGGTGGCGATGGCACTGTGGCTCGGCATGCTCTCCAACCGCCATGTCGGCTACAGCCACGAGCTGTGGTGGACCTTCGCGCTCGACGGCAACGCGCCGCGCGTGCTGCGCGCCTCGCTCTCGATCGTGGTGCTCGGCGTCGCCTACGTGCTGCTCAACATGCTGCGCCCGGCGCGCCCCGAGCCCGCGGTCGCGGGCGCGGATGAGCTCGAGCGCGCCCGTGCGCTCATCGAGCGCTGCGACAGCACCCTTGCCAACGCCGCCCTGAGCGGCGACAAGCGGCTGCTGTTCAACGACGCCGGCAGCGCCTTCCTCATGTACCA
>JAGWMP010000125.1 GCA_028871705.1 Gammaproteobacteria bacterium | reverse complement strand
CAGATCGTCGGCGGCGTGGGTCGTGATGCCGTACTTCGCCTGGTAGCGCTTGTCCCACTTCACCTTGCGCGTGGCGATGGCGGCGAGGGAGTCCGGCAGCGAGCCGAACACCATCTCCCACACCGGCAGGCGCGTGAGGCGATCGTTGCCCATGACGCCGACGTACAGCTCCCGCCCCTCGATGTATTCCTCGACCAGGGCGTCGGACTTGATCTGCTCGTGCACGAAGGCGATGCGCTCCTTGAGGCGCGCCGCATCCTCGACCACCGAGGCCTGGGCGATGCCGAGTGAAGCGTCCTCGACGGTGGACTTCACGAACAGCGGGAAGCGCAGCCTGCGCGGCACGTGCAGGCGCGCGCCGCGCCGGAACACCGCGAACTGGGGCGTCGCGATGCGGTGGAAGGCGAGCAGCTGCTTGGCGAGCGTCTTGTCGCGCGACAGCAGGAGTCCGCGCGGGTTGCAGCCGGTGTAGGGCTGGCGCATCAGCTCGAGGAACGCCACCACGTGCTGGTCGTAGGTGACGATGCCGTCGAACTCCTCGAGCAGATTGAAGACGACATCCGGCTCCCAGTCGGCGATCGCGCTGCGCAGATCCGTGAGGCTGTCGAGCACGCCGACGCAGCGCACGTCATGGCCGAGCTGGCGCAGCGTCGAGGTGACGTCGTACTCGGTACGCCACTCCTCGATTTCCTTGTCGCTATGTCCTTCGAGACTTTCCGGGGGCACCAGGCTCGCGTGCACGACGACGAGCGCGCGCAGCCGTTTCATAGAGGCAGGTGGGGAGTCTCGCCCTGGGAATAGAGTCCGGTGAGGCGCTCGAGCATCCAGCGCGTGTAGCGCCGCGCGTCGCGGCGATTGCCGCGCAGGTAGAGCTTGAGATGCTCGCTGCGCTCGATCAGCATGTTGAGCACCTGGGCGACGTTGTAGGGCTCGGCGCGCAGCGCGCGCGCCACCGCCGTCATGAGCGCCCGCGCGTCGGCGCGCAGCAGCGTCGCGGCGCGGGCCGTCCCGCGCCGCGGACGCTCGGTACTGAAGGCGCGCTGCAGCAGCTCGTCGGCGAGGCCGCGGCGGATCAGGCGGTTGTGGCGGAGCTTCGCGCGGTAGTGCTGCGCCAGGGTGCGGGTATTGCCCGCGAGCGGCTCGATGCGGGTGCGGTTGCGCACCGGCGGGCGGTGCGCCCGCACGCCGGCGAGGAGCTCATCCACGGCTTTGAGCTTGTGCAGTGCCGGCCAGTCGGCGTAGCTCTTGCGCCAGGCGGACTTCTGCGTCAGCCACACGGCGAAGGTCTCGGCGAAATCCTCGGTGGGGTGCGCCTGCGCGTACCACTCCCCGAGATGATGCACGTAGCGGCGGCTGCCGGCGCGCGCGCGGTAACGCGCCGGGTACGGGAGCGAGGCGGGCCCGAAGACCTCGCGCCAGCGCTTGCGCCGCCGCAGCCGATAGGCGTTGTCGATGGCGTGCCCGGCCTCGTGGCGCAGGATCCGCAGCGCCTGGCGCGAATCGCCCCCTTCGGCCTCGTGCATGATGCGCCGCTCGAGGCGCTCGAGCCGCGGGTGGGCGAGGTAAAAAGGCACGGCGAACCCCGGTACGCCATCCGGCGAGAACCACTCCTCCGACAGCCACACGTGCGGCCGGAAGGCGATGCCGCGGCGCGCGAGGTCGGCATACAGGCGTTTCAGCTGCGCGGCGAGCGGCGAGCGCTCGATGGTGAGCTTCAGGTCGCAGAAGCGCAGCTCGAGCAGCTGCTCGTCGGTGAGGTGCGCCCACGCTCGCGCCCGACCGCGCCCGCCACGGCGGGCGCGCGCGGCGGATGAGCGGCGGCCGGCGGCGCGTGTGAGAGACATACGTGAGACGCCGAGCTTAGCCGAAGCGCGCGCGGGGTGTCTCTAGCGGCGCGTGCCGCGCAGCGCTCAGCCGGCGAAGTCGATGAGCGCGTGGCCGAGCAGCCGGTCGGCGAAACCGGCGATCAACTGTTGCTTCATCAAACTGTTGCGCCACAAAGTGGGGATGGCGCTTTGAGTGTAGTGCGCCCCGGCCAGTGCCCCGGCCGTGGCGGCGATCACGTCGGAGTTACCGCCGAGATTGGCCGCCGTGAGCACCGCATCGCGGAAGCTGTCGGTGCGGGCAAAGGCCTCGAGCGCCGCGGCGAGCGCCTGCGGCGCGGTAGCGCCGGCGGCCTGAGCGGCCGTGGCGGCCGGGACCGGCCCGCGCGCGCCGCCCGCGGCGAGGATGCCTGCGCGCCCTTCGCCGGCGAGCGCCGCCTGCAGTGCGCGCGCGAACGAGCGGCAGGCATCGAGGACCGCCGGCGCCTGGCAAGTGGTGCGGGCGGCCTCCGCCGCCTGCGCGATGGCGAACGGCGGGTCGGCGAAGAAGAAAAGGACCGCCGGGGTCACGCGCGACAGCGGCTCGGGATCGAGCGCGCCCGGATCGTGGGAGCCGGAGAACGCCTGGCGGCGCCATTGGGCGCGCGCCAGCGCCCGCGCCGTGCCGGCCGTGATGCCGACGCACTGGCCCGTTGCGCTCAAGTGCCCCTCCTGCTGCCAGCGCGCATAGCGCGCCACCTGGTCGCGGGCGTCGAAGCCCTCGCACTCGAGGAGGCTCTCCGCGAGGCACAGCGCCATCGCGGTGTCGTCGCTCCAGCCGCCGCGCGGCAGGTCGAAGGGTCCGCCACCGATGAGATCGCCCACCGGCGCGAAGCGGCCCGGGCGGCGGTACTGGGTCGCGGCCGCGACCGCATCGCCGACCGCGAGTCCGAGCAGCGCGCCGAGAAAGCGCTCGCGCAGCCCGCGCGCGGCCGCCAGCGTCGCGGGCGCGAGCAGCGGGTCGGGCTCGGCGCCCGCCGCCCAGCCGCGGACATAGTCGGCCTGCTCGTCGGTCTCCGGCACCGTGGGCCAGCTCGCCGAGCGCGCGCTGCCCGCCCAGAGGCGGTTGAGCTCATCGAGCGCCGCCTCGCCGGTGTGGCCCTGCTCGGCGAGGAAACACCCGACCACCATGCCGGTACGGCCGATGCCGGCGCGGCAGTGCAGGTACACGGCGCGCTCCCCGGCGAGTGCCTGCCGCAGGCTCGCGAGGATCTCGCTCATGTGCTCGCGCAGCTGCGGCACGCCGTGATCGGCGACGGGGCGGCGCACGTGTGTCACCCCCGCGGGAAGCTCGGGCGCGTAGGCCGCGAGCTCGCCCTCCTCCGTGAGGTCGAGGAAACAGCCGACGCCGGCCGCGATCAGCCGGGCGAGCCGCGCGCGCGTCGCCGCCGCGTCCGCGCCGCCCGGATACTCCCCGGCGAGGAGCCTCCCCGGTGTCACCCAGTAACAGTTGGCGAGCGGCAGCTCGGGGACGGTGCCGGGCGAGGGGGCGGGCATGCGGGCCTCAGGCGTGTGCGGCATTCGCGGCGAGCGCCGTCTCGAGGGCGTCCTCGTCGCGCTCGCTCATCGGCGGCGTCCGCGCCAGGTCGAGGCCCGCGAAATCGAAGCGGCGGGGGTCGGCGAGATGCTCGGGCTCGACGTTGCGCAGCGCGCGGAAGATGGTCTCGGTGCGGCCCGGGAACTCGCGCTCCCAGCCCGCCAGCATGCGTTTCACGGCGAGGCGCTGCAGATTCTGCTGCGAGCCGCACAGCGTGCAGGGAATGAGCGGAAAGGCGCGGCCGCGCGCGTAGCGGGCGATGTCGTGCTCGGCGACGTAGGCGAGCGGGCGGATGACGACGTGCCGGCCGTCGTCCGAGAGCAGCTTCGGCGCCATCGCCTTCAGACGCCCGCCGAAGAAGAGATTGAGAAACAGCGTTTCCACGATGTCATCGCGGTGGTGGCCGAGGGCGATCTTGGTGATGCCGTTCTCGGCGGCGAAGCGGTACAGCGCCCCGCGCCGCAGCCGCGAGCACAGCCCGCAGAGCGTGCGTCCCTCGGGGATGACGCGCTTGACGACCGCGTACGTGTCCTGCTCGATGATGTGGTACGGGACGCCCACGCTCTCGAGGTAATCCGGCAGAACTTCCTGCGGGAAGCCGGGCTGCTTCTGGTCGAGGTTCACCGCCAGGAGCTCGAAGCGCACCGGTGCGCTGCGCTGCAACGACAGCAGCAGATCGAGCAGCGTGTAGGAGTCCTTGCCGCCCGAGAGACACACCATGATGCGATCGCCGTCGGCGATCATGCGGAAATCGGCGATCGCCTTGCCGGCCGCGCCGCGCAGCCGCGCCGCCAATCGCTCGAGGGTGCGGGAGGACTTCGGGTGCGTCACGACGGCTCGCCGGCCTGAAGGCTTCAGGCCGCCGCCACGCTGGTGGCGCTCTCCAGGTATTTCGCTTCGACGTAGCGGATGAAGGAGGTGGCGTTCAGCGGCTTGCCGGTCGCGCTCTTCAGGAGCTCCTGCACCGGCACCTTGGCGCCGAGTCCGTGCACCTGGGTGCGCAGCCAGCCGAAGAGGCCGGTGAACTCCCCGCGCGCGAGCTGCTCGTCGAGCGTCGCGACTTCCGTGCGCAGGCTCTCGTAGAGCTGTGCGGCGATCACGGCGCCGAGCGCGTAGGAGGGGAAGTAGCCGAAGGAGCCGACCGCCCAGTGAATGTCCTGCAGACACCCTTCGAGATCGTTCGCCGGGCGGATGCCGAGGCGGCTCTCGATCCCGGCGTTCCAGGCCTCGGCGAGATCGCGCACCGCGAGCTCGCCCGAGAGCAGCTGCTTCTCGAGCTCGTAGCGCACCATGATGTGCAGCGGGTAGGTGAGCTCGTCGGCATCGACGCGGATGACGCCGCGCTGCACCCGGGTGAGGTGCGCGTAGAGATTCTCGACGTCCCACTCAGGTCCGCTCACGCCGAAGTGCTTGGCCAGCAGCGGCTGCACGTAGCGCACGAACGGGCGGCTGCGGCACACGATCATCTCGAGGAGCAGCGACTGGCTCTCCTCGAGCGCCATGCCGCGATCGCGCCCCACCGGCTGATCGCGCCAGTCCTGCGGCAGCCCGAGGTCGTACATCGCATGACCGGTCTCGTGCAGCGCGCCGAGCAGCCCCGAGAACACGTCCTCGGGCGCGAAGCGCGTCGTGACGCGAATGTCCCCGGGCACGCCCTCGGTGAAGGGCTGCTCGCTCTCATCGAGCCGCCCCCGGTCGAAGGGGAAGCCGACCGCCTTCATGACCTCGACGGTGAGGGCGCGCTGCTTGCCGGCCGGGAACTTGCCCGCGAGCGGCAACGCCGGACGACCCTCCTGCACCGCGATGGCCTCGCGGATGAGCGAGGGCAGGCGGCGCGACAGCGCCTTGAACATGGCGTCGATGTCGGCCGTCGTGATGCCGGGGCTGAACTCGTCCACCAGCGCATCGTAGGGGGCGAGGTTGAGCGCCTGGCCGAGGAGCGCCGCCTTGTCGCGCACCAGGTGCACCACCTCCTCGAGGTGGGGCGCGAAGGATTCGAACTTGCCCTGGGAGCGGGCCTCGAGCCAGCGCGACTCGGCGCGCGAGGCAGCCTTGGCGAGGCGGGCGACCAGCGTCACCGGGGTGGCGATCGCATGGTCGCGCTGGCGGCGCATCTCGTGCAGGTTCGCCACCTGCCAGTCCGCCAGTCCCTGGGTGTTGGCCTGGGCCCGGTCGAGGAGCCGGGTGATCTTGGGAGCCGTGAGGAGCGCGTGATGCTCGGTCTCGAGCGCGGCGAGCTGCTCACCGCGAACGTCAGCGCTGCCGCGCGGCATCATGACGGCCGCATCCCAGCGCAGGAGCGAGAGCGCCCCGCGAAAGGCGTGGAGGCGTTTGAACTCCTGCTCGAGCTGCTTGTAGGGCGAGGCGGACATGCTGTTTGGTCGCGCGCGGCGGGCCGTCGGGGGCCCCTGCGCGCTTTCAGATCGCTTTGATGACACCGGGGAGAACGGCGTGAATTCTACCACTTCCTCGGGTCTTCCGCCTGGCCTGATTATGAGTTTTTCTAATTAAAACATATAGTTATGCAGAGACGCTCCGGCCTGCCGGGAGCCTTGGGGACGCCTGCGGAGCCCTCTGGATTATGTCGCGTGCCTCGAAGGCGAGCATGGCGCGCTTGCGCTCCTCACCCCAGCGGTATCCGCCGAGTGAGCCATCCGCCCGCAGCACGTTGTGACAGGGGATGAGCCAGGCGATGCGGTTCGCACCGACCGCGTTCCCCACGGCGCGCTCGGACCCGGGAACCCCGGCGGCGAGAGCCACCTCGGCGTAGGTGGTCGGTCCGTGCGCCCCTACCTCGAGCAGCGCCTGCCACACCTTGAGCTGGAAGTTCGTTCCGCGGACCGCGAGGCGCAGGGGAGCGGCGCGCGGCGCGCCCTGCGCCGCGAAGATCCCGGCCGCGGCGGTCCGTGCGGACTCATCGCTCCGCACCAGGCGCGCCCGGCTCCACTGCGCGGCGAGCGCGCCGGCGGCGGCGTGCTCGCTGCCGCGGTCGTGGAACCCGAGATGGCAGATGCCGCGCGTGGTGCTCGCGATGAGCGCCGTGCCGAAGGGCGTCGGCGTGAAGCCGTAGCGGATCTCGAGCCCGGCGCCCTGCGCCTTGAGCTCCCCGGGCGTCACCGCATCGAGCGTCACCAGCAGATCGTGCAGGCGCCCGGGTCCTGAGAGCCCGACCGCATAGGACGCCTCGAGAACCGAGGCGGCATGCCCCAGCACGCCGCGCGCCGCGCGCGCGGTGACGTACGCCAGGTACTGCCGCGGCGTCACTCCCGCCCAGCGGCGGAACAGCCGGTTGAAATGAAACTCGGAGAGCCCCGCGTGGGCCGCGATCGCGGCGAGGCGCGGCTGCTCGCGGTAATGCGCGTCGATGAAGCGGATCGCGCGGGCGATGCGGCGGAAGTCGCGGCTGTCGATGAAGCTCGTGGTGCTCGTTTGCATGCCCGGGATGATAGGCGCGCCGCGCAGCGGCGCGACCCGATTCTTGCGGTTACACTGACTCCCGGGCGCAGAGCCACGGGCATACGTGCCGGCAATGGGGCCAACGGGCGACCGTCACCCCGGTGCCGATCGACACGGCGAGCAGCACAAGCAGCGTAAGCCCGATCAGAAAGCGCCGCATAGGCACATCTTAACCAAACGCGAATCCGCGCCCCATCCATGAGCGCCTCACCCGGGAAACCCGCCGTGTGTCTCCTCGCCTCCGAGGTGGCGCCGCTGTCGAAGACCGGCGGGCTCGCCGACGTCGCAGGCGCCCTGGCCAAGTACCTGCATGCCGGCGGGCATGACGTACGTCTCTTCACGCCGCTGTACGCCTCGATCGACCGGGCCGCCCTCGGGGCGCGCCCGGTCGCCGGACTCACCGATGTACCGCTCGTACTCGGCCAGCAGCGCTACGAGTTCTCGGTGCTCGGGGCGACGCTCCCGGGTGCCGCGGTGCCCGTATACCTGATCGATTGCCCGGCGCTCTACGCCCGCGCAAGCCTGTACACCGCCGATCCCGACGAGCACCTGCGCTTCATCGCCTTCACCCGCGCTGCGCTCACCGCCTGCCAGCAGACCGGCTTCCGGCCCGACATCCTTCATTGCAACGACTGGCACACGGCGTTCGCGCCGCTGTACCTGCGCACCGGGCTCGGCCGCGACGGCGTCTTCGCGGCGACGCGCACCGTGCTCACCATCCACAACATCGGCTACCAGGGCATCTTCCCCGCCGCCGAGGTGGCCGATCTCGCGCTGCCGCCGGCCGATGCCTATCTCCTGCACCAGGCCGACCTCGCCGCCGGGCGCATCAACGCGCTGCGCCACGGCATCCTCTACGCGGACGCCATCACGACCGTGAGCCCGACCCACGCCCACGAGATCTGCACGCCCGAGTACGGCATGGGCCTCGAGGCGGACCTGCGCGCACGCGGGGCGGCGCTCAGCGGGATCCTGAACGGCGTCGACTACGACGAGTGGGACCCGCGCCGCGACCGTTTTCTGCCGGTGCACTACGGCCCGCAGCGCCTCGCCGGCAAGGCCGAGCTCAAACGCCGGTTCCTCGCGCGCACCCGCCTCACGACGGCGCCCGAGGTCCCGCTCGCCGGGATCGTGAGCCGCCTCGCCGCGCAGAAGGGCATCGAGCTCATGTTCGAGGCGCTGCCGAAGGTGCTGGCGGCGCGTCCGCTCGCGGTCGCCGCGCTCGGCAGCGGGGAAGCGAAGTACGAGCAGTTCTTCGCCGGGTTGGTGAGCGCCTTCCCCGGGCGCGTCTCCTTCGAGGCCGGGTACGACGAGGCGCAGTCGCACTGGATCGAGGCGGCCAGCGATCTGTTCCTCATGCCCTCGCGCTACGAGCCGTGCGGGCTCAATCAGATGTACAGCCTGCGCTACGGCACGGTACCCGTCGTGCGCCGCACCGGCGGGCTCGCCGATTCGGTGGAGCACTACGACGCGGCGAGCGGCCGGGGCACCGGGGTGGTGTTCAACGACTTCGACGGGCCGGCGCTCGAGTGGGCGCTCGACACGGCGCTCGATCTCAATGCGCAGCCCGCGCAATGGGCGCAGCTGCAGCGCAACGGCATGAGCCAGGATTTCTCCTGGGAGCGGCGCACCGGCGAGTACGTCGCGCTCTACCGGCGCCTGAGCGGCGCGTAGCGCACCGGCCGCAGCGCGCGAGCCCCTACTGGAGCCGCACGGTGCCGCGCTGCTCGAAGGGGATCGACTCAAGCCACCCCGCAGAGAGCGAGATCTTCCCCGACAGGTGATAGGAAGCACTCTGCAGCGCGTCCGGGCCGCGCGCCAGCAGCCGCATGAGCGTGCCCGCCATGTTGGTGGTCACGTTCATGTCGAACTCCGCCTCCCCGAGCGCCGGCACCACGAAGCTCGCCGCCGACTCGCCGGTCGCGAACGGCTGGCCGTCGATCTCGAGGGTGTAGGTGATGCCCTTGATCGGCAGCCGCCGGTCGTTGGGGTTCGCGACGTGCACGCGCACCTTGAGCCGCTGCTCGAGGAGGCCACCCCCCTCGAGCTCAACGCCGGCGACCGTCAGCGTCGGCGTGATGAACTTCGGCCCGAGCACACAACCGGCAGGTATCAGGGCGCTCATGGCGCACACGGCGATGGCGGCTCGCATGCCCTGCATGACGGCTCCTAAGCGCGGCCGTACACGGCGTTGAGCGCCGCGTAGCGGCGCGCCAGCTCGCCCGTGAGCGCTGCGGGCGGCAGCCGCCAGGCCCAGTTGCCGCTCACCGTCCCCGGCGTATTGCGGCGCGCGGCGGAGCCCAGCGCGAGCAGGTCCTGAACCGGGATGACGGCGAGCCGCGCCA
>JAGWMP010000124.1 GCA_028871705.1 Gammaproteobacteria bacterium | reverse complement strand
ATCCCAAGTCCGACATCGAAATTTCCCAGACCGCCAAGAAGCGGCCGATCCTCGAGGTCGCCAAGGACAAGCTCGGCATCGCGCCTGAGAACCTCGAACCCTATGGCCACTACAAGGCCAATGTATCGATGGACTTCATCAAGTCGCTGCAGGGCAAGCCGAACGGCAAGCTGATCCTGGTCACCGCGATCTCGCCGACGCCGGCGGGCGAGGGCAAGACCACCACCACGGTCGGCCTCACCGACGCGCTCAACTTCATCGGCAAGAAGGCGATGTGCGCGCTGCGCGAGCCGTCGCTCGGCCCGTCGTTCGGCATGAAGGGCGGCGCCGCCGGCGGCGGCTACGCCCAGGTCGTGCCGATGGAGGACATCAACCTCCACTTCACCGGCGACTTCCACGCCATCACCTCGGCGCACAATCTGCTGTCGGCGCTGATCGACAACCACATCTATTGGGGCAATGCGCTCGGCATCGATTCGCGCCGCGTGACCTGGCGCCGCGTCATGGACATGAACGACCGCGCGCTGCGCGAGATCGTCTGCTCGCTCGGCGGCGTCGCCAACGGCTATCCGCGCGAGGCCGGCTTCGACATCACCGTCGCCTCCGAGGTGATGGCGATCTTCTGCCTGGCCAAGGATCTCGATGACCTGCGCGAGCGGCTCGGCAACATCATCGTTGCCTATACCCGCGAGCGTAAGCCGATCCGCGCCAGGGAACTGGACGCCAACGGCGCCATGGCCGCGCTCTTGAAGGACGCGATTGCGCCCAACATGGTGCAGACGCTGGAAGGCACGCCGGCCTTCATCCACGGCGGCCCGTTCGCCAACATCGCGCACGGCTGCAACTCGGTGATCGCGACCCGCACCGCGCTCAAGCTCGCCGACTACGTGGTCACCGAAGCCGGCTTCGGCGCGGATCTCGGGGCGGAGAAGTTCGTCGACATCAAGTGCCGCAAGGCGGGACTGAAGCCGAGCGCCGCGGTGATCGTGACCACGGTGCGCGCCCTCAAGTACCACGGCGGCGTCGAGCTCGCCGACCTCAAGAACGAGAATCTGGCGGCGCTCGAGAAGGGCGCGGTGAACCTCGAGCGCCATATCGACAACGTCGTCAATCACTACGGCCTGCCGTGCGCGGTCGCCATCAACCGCCGCCACGACGACACCGACGCGGAGATCCGCCTGCTGAGCGAGAAGGGCGCCAGACTCGGCGTGCGCGTCATTCCCGCGACGCACTTCGCCGAGGGCGGCAAGGGCGCGACCGAGCTCGCGCACGAGGTGGTGCGGCTCACCGGTCAGCCGAACAAGTTCCACTTCGTGTACGAGGACAGCGCGACGCTGTGGGACAAGATGAAGGCGATCGCGACCAAGATCTATCACGCCAAGGACATCACCGCCGACAGCAAGGTGCGCAATCGCATCAAGGAGCTGCAGGACGGGGGCTATGGCCACTATCCGGTGTGCGTCGCCAAGACGCAGTACTCCTTCTCCACCGACCCGAAGCTGCGCGGCGCGCCCGAGGGCCACGTGGTCAACATCCGCGAGGTGCGCCTCGCCGCGGGGGCGGAGTTCATCGTCATGATTTGCGGCGACGTCATGACCATGCCGGGACTGCCCAAGGTGCCCGCCGCCAACAGCATCGACGTCGACGATCAGGGCCGCATCACGGGCCTGTTCTGAAGGTGCGGGGGAGGGACCCGTGCCTTTCTGCGAGGCCGATCCCTGGAGACTGCAGTACTTCGAGGCGGTCGCGTGTCCGCCGGCTGTGCGCATACCCACTGAAGACCCGGATGCCTGGCAGTGGAATCCCGGGCACCGCTGGGTCTACGACAAGCTGAGCATCGCCGCGTCGCAGGGGCTCGCGTGCGCTCCCCACGGCGTGCGGCCGCCGTCGTTCCCGGTGTTCAGCAAGCCGATCATCAACCTGCACGGCATGGGGGTCGGCAGCCGCGTGCTGCCCGACCTCGCGACCTACGAGCGCGAGGAGACGGCGGGGCACTTCTGGATGCCGCTGCTCACGGGCGAGCACGTGAGCACCGACGTGGCCGTGGTGCGCGGCGAGGCGCGCTGGTTCCGCCACTGCCGCGGCGCTCCGGGCGTCGGCGGCACGTTCGACTACTGGACGATCGAGGCGGGCCGGCGCGAACCCCTGGCGGCGTATCTTGACGCCTGGATCGTGCGGCACCTGGCGGGCTATACGGGCATGTTCAACGCCGAGACGATCGGTGGGCGCATCATCGAGGCTCATCTGCGCGTCGCCGATCAGTGGCCGGATCTCTACGGTACGGGCTACCTCGAGGCCGTGGTGGGGCTCTATGCGCGCGGCGTGTGGGAGTTCGCCGATGCCGGCCGCCGCGACGGCTACAGCATCGCCCTGTTCGGTCCGCACGGCCGCGCTTACCACCATCCGCCCGCGCAGCTGGTCGCGGACGTGCGCCGCATGGCGCACGTGAGCAGCGTGCAGATCACCTTCCACGAGGACCGGCCGGCGGAGGCGCACGCGATGCCCCCGGGGGGCTTTCGGCTCGCGGTGGTCAATGCGACCGAGCTCGAGGCGGGCCTCGCGGCGCGCGCGCGCCTCGCCGCCGCGTGGGGCCTGTGAGGATCTAACGCATCCAGCCGCGCGCGCGCGCGGCACTCTCCGCGGCCGCATCGAGCGGCTCGCCGGCGATCAGCTCCGCGACGGTCCCCGCTACCGCCGGCGGCAGCGCCGAGGCGGCCGGGCGGTAGCCATTGCCGGCCGGCGCGGGCTCGGCGCGGGCCAGCGTCTCGATGCGCCACGCGTTCTGCTCATGGCAGGCGAGGCCCGCGAAGCCGCCGGCCTCGCTGAGGGAGAAGGTGCGGCAGTACGCACCAGCGCGGCTGCGGAAGCTGATTCCGATCGCAACCGGGGCGCCGGCGGGCTGGCTGCTCGCGAGTTGCCCGGCCAGGGCGCGCGCCAGCGCACCGCCCGCCACCACCCGCCCGCCGGATGTATCGACCAGGGAAGCTCCGGCTCCCGGACGCAGCAGCGGCGGGCCGAGCAGCGCGCCGGCGAGGAGGCTCGCGGCGATCGCAGTCCACTCTGGCCAGCTCCAGCGCGCGCGCGCCCGCGGCTGCAGCGCGACGACGCTGCCGGCGTGCGGCCCGGCCGCGGCCGCGCGGACACTCGCAAGCAGCCGCTCGGGCAGCGGCTCCTCGAGCACCGGCGCGAAGGCCGCCTGCACCCGCGCGCGCAGCGCCCGGTGGCGTGCGACGCGCTGTGCGAGCTGCGGATCGGCCGCCATGGCGGCCTCGAGCGCGGCGCGCGCCGCGGCATCCAGCTCGCCGTCGGCATACGCGATCAGAGTCTCCTCGCTGTAAGTCATCGCTGCGCTATGCCCGTGTCGCCGAGGATTGCCTGCAGCGTCTCGCGGGCGCGCGCCAGGCGGCTCGTCAGCGTTCCGATCGGCACCTCCATCAAGTGGGCGGCCTCTTTGTACGACAGACCCTCGATCAGCACCAGCGCGACCGCCAGGCGCTGCTCATCGGGCAGACGTCCCAGGGCGTCCTGCACCGCGAGGGAGTCCGCCGGCGCCGCGTGCGTGGCGTCGGCGACCTGCTCGCCCGAGTCCACCGCGGCGAACAGCCGCCCGCGCCGGGCGCGGGCGCGCTGCTCGTCGATCCAGGCGTTACGCAGTATCCCGTAGAGCCACGCGGCCAGCGGCGCTGCCTCGCGCAGTTGCCCGGCGTGCAGCAGCGCGCGCTCCACGGCCGTCTGCACCAGGTCGTCGGCGTCCTGGGGATTGCGCGCCAGTGCGCGCGCAAAGCGCCGCAACCGCGGCAACAGCGTCACGAGTTCCTCGCGCAGGCGGTCGGTGGGCACGCGCTATGAGCGGACTACGAACATGACGGTCATTTTCTTCCATTTCTTCCTCGCGCAGCCACATTCGACTATGGTCATTCCATGCGAGTGTTGAGGGCGGCACTGCTGGCGTGTCTGAGCGCGAGTGCCGGCGCGCAGATCGGCCTGCCGCCGGCGCGCGTGCCGGCGTTGCCCGCGGTCAACCTCCCGGGCGTACTGAACGGGTTGCCGGGCACGGCCGATCCCGCCACGGCCCGGCTCGATACCGCGCAGCTGCGCGAGCTGCGCCATGCGCGCATCGGGGAACTGCTGCGGCGCCATCGCGATGTCCTCGAAGCCGATAGCCGCGGCGAACCGATCGTGCGCGGCCAGGTGCTGCTGCTGTCGCCGGATGCGGCCTCGCTCGCGGCGGTGGCGAGCGCCGGCTTCACCATCGAGCGCGAGTCCGCCCTCACCGGGCTCGACGCGCGGCTGCTGGTGCTGCGCGTGACGGGAGACACCGCGCGCGCCCTGAGGCGCCTGCAGACGCTCGATCCCGCGGGCAGCTACGATTTCAATCACATCTACCTGGAGAGCGCCGTGCCGGCGGGCCCGGCTGTGGCGCCTGCGGCTGCCGCCGCTGCTGAGGGTACCGCCGCGCCGCCCGCCGTCGTGCGCCTCGGCCTCATCGACAGCGGCGTCGATGCGCGACACGGTGCCTTCGCCGGCGGCGTGCTTCACCGACACGGGTGCGCGGGGGCCGCGGTGCCGGCTGCGCATGGCACCGCGGTCGCCTCGCTCCTCATCGGACACAGCGGTGCGTTCCGGGGAGCGGCTCCCGGCGGGGAGCTCTACGCGGCGGACGTGTTCTGCGGATTGCCGGCCGGCGGCTCGGTGGAGGCGGTGGTCGAGGCATTCGCGTGGCTGGTGGACGAGCGCGTCGCCGTGATCAACGTGAGTCTGGTCGGCCCGCCCAACCGGATGCTCGAGAGCATCGTGCGCAGCATCGTGGCGCGCGGCTATCTGGTGGTCGCGGCAGTCGGCAACGACGGCCCGGCGGCGCCCCCGCTCTATCCGGCGGCCTGGCCGGGGGTCATCGGCGTGACCGGCATCGACGCGCGCGGGCGCGTATTGCCGGAGGCGGAGCGGGGTCCGCAGGTGAAGTTCGCGGCACCCGGTGCCGATATGGCCGCGGCCGGCACTCCGCATGGCTACGTGCTGGTGCGCGGCACATCCTTCGCAGCGCCGATCGTCGCGGCGCTGCTCGCGCCCGGGCTGGCCCAGCCCGACCCGGCGGCAGCCGCGCGTGCGATCCGGGCACTCGCCGGCCGCGCGCAGCACGCAGGTAACGCCGATCCGGATGCGGTCTACGGCTACGGCGTGGTCGGTGCGGAACTGCGCCCGCCGCCGGCGCTGGTGAGACTGCGCGCAGATTAAGTCAAAAGGCGAATCGCGCCTCGCACGGGGAAGATTTCGCGAGTGCCGGTCGTAGTACTCATTAGAAAGGTCGCGGACGGACCGCGGCTTCCAGAGGAAACGACCATGAAGACGACACATCTTTTCGCGAGTGCCGCACTGGCGCTGTTGTCGGTTGCGGCTTTGCCTGCACAGGCTCAGCTGCTCGGGGGCGGGGTTCGCGGTGGCGCCGGCGGCTCGTTACGCAGCCCGTTCGGCGCAGCGCAGGCGAATGCATTCGACACTGCCCGCGCGAACGCCCGCACGGCTGCCACGAAGAACACCGCGCGCGCAGCCGGGCGTGCCTCGAGCGACGTGAGCGGCACCGCCGGGCGCACCGCGGTCGGCGCCGGCTCGAGCGCGGTCGCCGGCGCGGCTGCCACCGCTCGCGACGGCCATGCAGGCATCGGCGCCGTCGAGAACGCCGGCGCCAGAGCCGCCACGGGCGTGCCCGCTGCCAGCCAGCCTGCGACGGGCTCGGGACCTTCGGCGGCCAACAAGCCCGCGACGGCTGAGAAGCCGGCGGCGACCAGCAGTCCGGCGCCGCAGCCGCGCGGAGCGCGCGCGCGGGCCGGGATCGCGGGATCTGCCACCGGCAACGCGAGCACCACGCCGCGGGATGTGTCCGCCGGAGCGTCCGGCAATGCGGCCGCGACGGGCTCGGTCAATCCCAATCGCTGAAGGAGTGAGCCGTCGGGGTGTCGGGCGGCCGGAGCGCCTGCTCCGGCCGCTCGATCATTCGGGCGCTCGCTCGCCGCCGAACCGGATCGCCGTCGCGCCCTCGAGCGGTCCGATGGTCGCGCGGTCGCTCACGTAGAGCCTCACTGCGCGCTCGAACCTGAGGGTGCCTTTCACGACGGAGCCCGGGCCGATGACGATGCGTGGCGGCTGCTGCGCATCGGAGTCGTCCGAGTGGTGGTTCTTGCGCACCAGGATGCCGCCGTCGACGTGCGCGTCCGGGCCGATGTCCATACCACCGTTCACGGTCGTAATGTCGCCGCCGACGTGCGCGCCGGCGAGGCGGATCGCGCCGTTCACGTTGGTGAGTCCTTCGGCCACCTCGGCGCCACGGCCGAGCTCGAGGGAGCCGTTGACCGTCACGACGCGCCCGCTGACGTGCGCGCCATCCTCGAGTCGCACCGAGCCGTTGACGGTCTTGGCCTCGGCGGCCGTCGCCTGCGGCTCGAGCGTGATGCTGCCGTTGACGGTATGGGCGTTGGCGACCGCCGCGCCGTGACCGATGCGGATCGAGCCATTGACCGTCTTCACATCGCCCCGATGCTCGCCGGGGCTCACGGTGATCGAGCCGGTCACCATCGTCGTGTCATCGCCGTCGTGGGCGGCGGCCGTGCCTGCCAGAGCCAGTGCCAGCACCAGCAGGGCGGTGGCGGAAGCGCGTAGCTGAGTCATCTGATTCCTTACCTTCCGGGCGTGGGCGAAGTGCCGCTCCCCCTTGGATGCACGGCCCGGCCCCGCGGTTTACATGCGCGCCGGCTGCACCGCACAATCGTCCGATGCCAGGGAACAGGACCGCAGCGCCGCGGCGCGCGCCCCGCCGCATCCTCGTCATCGATGTCGGCGGCACGCACGTCAAGTTCCGCCTCGACGGCCGCGGGCGGATCCTCAGGTTTTCCTCGGGACCGAAGCTCGGGCCCGCGCGCATGGTGCGCAGGATCCGCGAGCGCGCCGCGGGCCTGCGTTACGAGGCGGTGTCCATCGGCTACCCGGGACTGGTGTTCCGCGGCCGCATCGCCGGCGAGCCGCACAATCTCGGCGCGGGCTGGGTGGGTTTCGATTTCGCAGCCGCCTTCGGCAAACCGGTGCGCATCGTCAACGACGCGGCCATGCAGGCGATCGGCAGCTACCGCGGCGGCCGCATGCTGTTCCTCGGGCTCGGCACCGGGCTCGGCGCCACGCTGATCATCGACGGCGTGGTCGAGCCGACCGAGCTCGGCCATATGCCCTACAAGCACGGACGCACGTTCGAGGATTATCTCGGCGAGCGCGGGCGGCGCCGGCGCGGTACGCGCGCCTGGCGCAAGTCGGTGGCGGACGTGGTGGCGCGGCTGCGCCTCGCGCTCGAGGCGGACTACGTGGTGCTCGGCGGCGGCAATGCCGGGCGCCTGAAGAAGTTGCCGCCGTATGCGCGGCGCGGCGACAACCGCAATGCCTTCCGCGGCGGGGTGCGCCTGTGGCGGGCGGGGCGCCGATGAGCGCGGCGCCCGGCGGACCGGGGCTCGCGCCCACCTGGTGCAGCAGCGACAAGGAGGCGGTCGGCTGTCCGCTCGGGCCGGCGCGTCTGTGGTTCACCATCGGCGGCGGCATCGTCAACGAGGTCTACTACCCGCGCGTCGACATTCCGCAGATCCGCGACCTCGGTTTCATCGTCGCCGACGGCGCCGGATTCTGGGTCGAGGTGAAGCGCATGTGGCGCCACGACGTGCAGCTCGCGAACCTGGCGGCGCCGGCGGTGAAGATCGTGCATCGCCACGAGCGTTTCGAGCTGTTGCTGCGTGTCGCGCCGTGTGACGACCGCGACGTGCTGCTGATCGAGGTGACGCTCAGCGGCGATGCCGCGTTGAAGCCCTACGCGCTGCTCGCGCCGCACCTCGGTGGCACGGGCCTCGGCAACCGTGCGGCCGTGGTCGACTACCGCGGCCGCCGCTCGCTCACCGCCGAGCAGGGCCCGTTCGGGCTGGCCCTGGCCGCAGCCACTCCCGCGCAGGCGCAAGCCTTCGGGCGTGCCAGCGCCGGCTTCGTGGGCGAGAACGACGGCTGGCAGGACTTTCACGAGCACGGCGCCATGACCTGGGAGTACAGCGAGGCGGGTCCCGGTAACGTGGCGCTGCTCGGGGAGCTGCCGCGCCAGGCGGTGCTCGCGCTCGGCTTCGGCAGCAGCGCCGAATCCGCCGCGACGCTCGCCTTCACCGCGCTCGAGGCGCCGTTCGAGGAGACCTGGGGCTATCAGCAGGCCGCGTGGGCCCGCTGGCACGAGAACTCCAGGCCCGTCGCGGAGCTGCCGGTCGACCTGCCCGCGGAGTGCCTGCGGCAGTTTCGCACCTCGACCGTGGTGCTGCGCAGCCACCGCGACAAGACCTATCCGGGCGCGATGGTGGCCTCGCTCAGCGTTCCGTGGGGCAACACGCGCGATGAGCGCGAGGGTTACCACCTCGTCTGGCCGCGCGACCTGGTGGAATGCGCCGGGGCGCTGCTCGCCTGCGGCGCGCTCTACGAGGCACGCAATACGCTGCGCTACCTGATCGCGACGCAGAACGCCGACGGCCACTGGAATCAGAACCAGTGGCTCGGGGGCAAGGGCTACTGGTCCGGGATCCAGCTCGATGAAGCCGCTTTTCCGGTGCTGCTCGCCGCGGCGCTCGGCGCGCGCGAGGCGCTCGGGGGCACCGAGGTCGGCGACATGGTGCGCCGCGCGCTCGCCTTCCTGGTCCGCACCGGACCGGTCAGCGACCAGGACCGTTGGGAGGAGGATGCCGGCCTCAATACGTTCACGCTGTCGGTGTGTATCGCGGCACTGGTCGCGGGCGCGCCCTATCTGCCGGCCGATGCCCGCGAGCTCGCGCTCGCCTTCGCCGATTACTGGAATGCGCGCCTCGAGGACTGGACCACGGTCTCCGACACGCCGCTCGCGCGCCGCTACGGCGTGCCGGGCTATTACGTGCGCGAGGCCCCGCCCGAGGCGCTCCTCGACCGCTGCGTGCCGAACCTGGTCGTGCCGATCAAGAACCGCGCCGGCGTGGCCGTCCCGCTCGCCGAGCAGGTGGGCGTCGACTTCCTGCAGCTGGTGCGCTTCGGGCTGCGCCGCGCCGACGATCCCCTGGTGCTCGCGAGTCTGCGCCTCGCGGATGCGCTGCTCAGGGTCGAAACGCCCGCCGGTCCCTGTTGGCATCGCTACACCGGCGACGGCTACGGCGAGCACGAGGACGGCAGCGCGTACGATGGCACGGGCCGCGGGCGCGCCTGGCC
>JAGWMP010000123.1 GCA_028871705.1 Gammaproteobacteria bacterium | reverse complement strand
TGAACGTGATCGTCGGTCAGCAGTATCCGCAGCTGCATACGCCGGTGTTTACCGCCGACATGACGGCCATACTGTTCCGGCCGTATTGGGACGTGCCCCCGAGTATCGTACGGCGCGAGCTCCTCAGAGATCTGCGCCGCGATCCGCGCTACCTCGAGACCCACGACATGGAGCTGGTGAGGGCCGGGACCGCGGAGCCTGCGGGGGCTGCGCTCGACGCCACGCCCGGAAACCTGGAGGCGCTCGCGGCGGGGCAGCTACGGCTGCGCCAGCGCCCGGGGCCGGACAACGCTCTGGGGCTCATCAAGTTCGTGCTGCCCAACCACTACGACGTCTATCTGCACTCGACTCCGGCGCAACGCCTCTTCGGCGAGGCGCGGCGTGCTTTCAGCCACGGATGCATTCGCGTGAGCGATCCCGTGGCGCTCGCGGTGGCGGTGATGCAGGGGACTGCGGGAGACTGGACGGCGGACAAGGTCCGGGCCGCAATGGACGGCAGCGCCAGCTTCCGCGTGAGCCTGACGAAGCCCGTACATGTGCTGATCCTCTACGGGACTGCAGTGGCCACGGAGGACGGGGCGGTGCACTTCGTCGAGGACATCTACGGACAGGACCGCCGCCTCGAGACACTGCTCGGGCTCGCGCCGGTCACGGCGCGCCCCTAGAGATCACCAGGTCCGCACGCGCCCGGTGTCGACGTGCACGAAGTCGCTCTGCTCGTAGTAACCGACGCCGCCGCGGCCGAGCGCGCGGGCGTGGCTCGCGAGCTCGCGCGTGGAATAGCCGCCGAGGCGGATATCGATGGCCCGGCCCTCGAGATGCATGCTGTGCACCGCGACCCCTTCCGAGCGCCGATGCAGCATGGCGTTGGTCGCCGGCGAGCGGTAGCCGCAGATCACCTGAAAGGGCTCGTCGCGATCGGCCCGCACCTGCAGATCGAAGAGGATGTCGAGCAGCGCGGGGTCGATCGGGTGCACGTCACCGGTGCGGAAGTCACGCAGCAGGTGATCGACGCGCGCCAGGCAATCCGCCTGGTAGGCGCCATCCTCGAAGTAGGTGGCGCGCAGCGCCTCGCCGGTATGCGTGTGCACGAAGCTCACGCAGCGCGCGCTGCGGGCGGCAGCGAATGCCGGCACCGCCGCGAACGATGCCGCGGCCCCGCATACCGCTCCGACCGCGGTGAGGAAACCGCGGCGGCCCGGGTGCGGGAGGAGATTCCTGTCTCTGGGAGGCATGGACATAATGCGACCTGGACCCACCTCTTTAAATGATACCTTACCGGCCCGCCGCCGGCCGTGTAACAGGCCGCATGGGAGTGACCGATAGCGTGAAGAAGACCGCAAAAACCCCGCGTAGTTCCCCGCCCGGTACGGCGGCCGCGGCGCTGCACGAGGCGCGCGGCGCGCATCATCGGCGCCTGCTGCGCCAGGCACAGAGGCTCACGCCGCTGCGCACCGCGGTGGTCCACCCCGTCGACGCCCTGTCCTTGTGCGGTGCAATCGAGGCGTCGCGTGCCAAGCTGATCGTTCCGGTACTCGTCGGCCCGGAGGCAAAGATCCGCGCCGCCGCGCGCGCCGCATCCATCGAGCTCACCGCCTATGCCTGCGTGTGGACGGAGCACAGCCATGCGGCCGCAGCCGCGGCCGCCGCCCTCGCCGCCGAGCGCAAAGTGGAGGCGCTCATGAAGGGGAGCCTCCACACGGACGAGTTCATGGGTGCCATCGTTTCCGAGGCGCGGCTGCGGACCGCCCGCCGCATGAGTCACGTGTTCGTCATCGACGCGCCCGCCTATCCGCGCCCGCTGCTGGTGAGCGACGCCGCCATCAACATCTACCCCACCGTCGAGGAGAAGGTGGACATCGTCCAGAACGCGCTCGAGCTGGCGCACGTGCTCGCAATCCGCACGCCCCGCGTGGCGATCCTCTCGGCGGTGGAGACGGTATCGCCCCGGATCAAATCGACCCTGGACGCCGCCGTGCTGTGCAAGATGGCCGATCGTGGCCAGATCACCGGCGCGATCCTCGACGGCCCGCTGGCCTTCGACAACGCGGTATCGCCCGAGGCGGCACGGGCGAAGGGCATCCGCTCGCCCGTGGCAGGCCGGGCCGACATCCTCATCGTGCCGGATCTCGAGGCCGGCAACATGCTCGCCAAGCAGCTCGAGTATCTCGCCGGCGCGCAAATCGCCGGCATCGTGCTCGGGGCCCGCGTACCCGTAATCCTCACCAGCCGCGCCGACAATACGCTGGCGCGCCTGAGCTCCTGTGCCATCGCGGTGCTGCTCGCCCGCCGCCGGTAACGCAGCTCACGCAGCCACCCGCGGCAGCGCGACTTCGCTCGCGCGCTTGTCTTCGCGCAGGCCGAGATACACGGGCTGGCGCAGCCGGCCGTCCGCCGTCAGCTCCTGGTAGGCGATCTGCGCCACGAGCCGCGGCCGGAGAAAGGTCACACCGCGCTCGCGCGGCGCACCCGCGAGCGCGCTTGCTGGGCGCGTCAGCGGCTGGAACCGGCGATGCAGGTCCGCGAGAGTGCGGGCGTCGAAGCCGGTGCCTACCTTGCCGACGTAGCGAAGCTTGCCGCGGTCGTGGGCCGCGAGCAGCAGTGCGCCGAAGTGCCTGCGCGCCCCTTGTGGTGCCGTATACCCGACGATGACGAACTCATCCTCCTGGTGCACCTTCACCTTGAGCCACGACTTCGAGCGCCGGCCCACATAGGACGAGGTGAGGTCCTTGGCGACCAGGCCTTCGAAGCCCCGGCGCCTGGCGAGCGCATAGGCGCGCAGTCCGCTCCCGGCGAGGCGCCGCGAGAGCAGCAGGACGCCCCCCGAGGCGACGATCTTCACGAGCACCGCCCGGCGGGCCGCGAGCGCCTCGCCGCGCAGGTCGCGGCCGTTCACCAGCAGGCAGTCGAACACGGCGTAGACGGGCTCGCCCCTGCGCTGCTGCAGCAGCTGGAAGCGCGACACCCGGCGGCGGTCGAAGACGACGATCTCTCCATCGAGCAGCAGCGTCACCGGGCGCAGCGCCGCGATTGCCGCGGCGATCTTCGCAAAGCGCTGCGTCTGGTCCTTGCCGGCACGTGACAGCAGGCGCACGCGCGCCCCTTCCTTGTACGCGAGGATCCGGTCACCGTCGTATTTCTCCTCGTATACCCAACCGGTCCGGTCGAACGGCGCGCCGGTAAGCGTCGCCAGCATGGGAGCTACGCGGATGCGGATGCGGTCGCGGTTGCGCATGGCGCTAAGGGCCGGGCGTACTCCGCACGAACGTCCGCGAGCGGGCGTGGTAGGCGAAGAGCTCCGCATACCTGCCCCAGTCGATGAGCACGTGCAGCGTGCGCTCGGCATCCTCGTGACTCAGATGATCCTGCAGCTCGAGCTCGAAACGCTCACGCGGAGCGCGGTGGTCGCCGCGCTCCTCGAGCACCTGGCAGACATGCGCGGCGAGCGGCACGAATCGCAGCAGGTGCTCGCGGAAGAGGCGCTTGCGTTCATCGGTCCCGCCCGCCGCGTACACGCGGCCCGCGGCCGTGAGCTGGATCGACACGTCGCGCAGCTCCGCAAACTCGAGGATGTGGAGCGCTGCGGCGATCGGCAGCAGCTCATTGGCCTTGAGAGCGAGCGCCCGCGCGAGGCGCGCGAGCTCGCAGTGACCACCGAAGGCACTCGAGCTCAGCATCTCCATGAAACCGTTCAGCCGATTGATCGACACCTGTGGCAGCAGCTGACCCAGGCCGCCGCCCTTGCCGATCGAGTCGGCCAGGCGCGAGGTGAGCCCCGCATAGATCTCCTCGACCACCGCGTGGAACGCGGCGCTGAAGCGATCGCGCGGGTGCGGCAGCGTCACAGGAACCTGCGCCGCGATGGGCCCGGGCCGCGAAGCCAGGATCAGAATCCGGTCGCACATCAGCACCGCTTCTTCGATGTTGTGCGTGACGAGCAGCATCCCCTCGATCGGCAACTTGCGCTCGATCCACAGATCGATGAAATCGGTGCGTAACGTCTCGGCGGTGAGCACGTCGAGTGCGGAGAACGGCTCGTCCATGAGCAGCAGCGCCGGGTCGCCGACGATGGCACGTGCGAAGCCCACCCGCTGGCGCATGCCGCCCGACAGCTCCCGCGGATAGGCTGACTGAAAGCCATCGAGGCCGATGAGATCGATGGCCGCGAGCGCGCGCCGGCGCGTTTCCGCGGCCGGCAAACGCAGCGCGTCGAGGCCGAGCTCGACGTTGCGCTGCACGGTGAGCCAGGGATACAGGGCGAAGGTCTGAAACACCACGGCGATTCCGGGCGCGGGACCCGTGAGGTGTTCGCCCCGGTAGAGCACCTCGCCGCGCGTCGGGCGGACGAGCCCCGCGGCGATGCGCAGCAGCGTCGACTTGCCGGAGCCCGAGCGTCCGAGCAGGCCCACGATCTCGCCCCGTGCGACCTCGAGGTCGATGTCCCGCAGGACCTCGAGCGGCGCGCCGCTGGAGCGCTGGTAAGCCATACACACGCGCTGCAAATCGAGGATGGCGGCGCTCATGGCGGCCCGCTCAATCCAGGCGCGTCCGCCGCTCGGCGAACGCGTACAGCGGGCGCCAGAGGAACCGATTCACCGCAACTACCAGGACCGACATTACTGCGATCCCCAACGCGATCCGGGGATAGTCGCCGGCTTCGGTCATCCTGGCGATGTACGCGCCGAGTCCCCCGGCATCGAGCCTGGTCGGCCCCCAGCTCACGGCCTCGGCGACGATACTGGCGTTCCACGCGCCGCCCGACGCCGTGATCGCGCCCGTCACGAGGTACGGGAACACGCCGGGCAGGATGACGCGCGTCCACCAGCGCACGGAGCTCAGCCGCAGGCTCGCGGCGGCTTCACGCAGGTCGCTCGGGAAGGCGCTGGCGCCGGCGATGACGTTGAAGAGGATGTACCACTGGGTGCCGAGGATCATGAGCGGACTCAGCCAGATCTTCGGATCGACGCGCAAGCGCACGATCAGAAAGACCGCGAGCGGGAACAGCAGGTTCGCGGGAAAGGCGGCCAGGAACTGCGCGACCGGCTGCACCACCGCGGTGAGCTTCGGCCGCAAGCCGATGCTCACGCCGATCGGCACCCAGATCGCGCAAGCGAGCGCGACCAGCAGCAGTACCCGCAGCAGCGTCAGTCCGCCATTGCCCGCGACGACCGCCAGATCGCCCCACGTGAGCGACGCCTGCACGAAGTGCAGGAATCGCGCCGCGAGCCAGGCGATCGTCAGGACCACGGCCAGCAGCCACAGGGCATCCCCCATCCGCCGCGGCAGCGCGGGCAATGACAGCCGCGGCACTCGCGGTGGCAATTCGAGGCGTGCGCCGGCCGCCTGCTGCAGCGCATCCGCCACTCGCGCATGCAGGGCCCGGAAGGCGCCGGAGCGGTGGAACAGCGCGGCGACCCAACTGCGCGGGGCCGCCTGTGCCGCGGTCTGCTCGAAGCGGAACTTCTCGCACCAGGCCACCAGCGGCGCGAACAGCAGCTGGTCGCAGAGCAGGATGGCGCCGCTCATCGCGACGATCGCCCAGCCGACGGCGCCGAGATCGCGCGCCCCGATGGCACGGGCGACGTAGGAGCCGACCCCGGGCAGCGCGATCTGCAGGTCTCCCACGCTGATCGCCTCGGCGGCGACGACGAAGAACCATCCTCCCGACACCGACATCATGGTGTTCCAGATGAGGCCGGGCATCGCGAACGGAACCTCCAGGTGCCAGAAGCGCTGCCAGGCCGAGTCGCGGAAGCTGCGGCTGGCCTCGTCCAGATCGTGCGGAACCATGCGCAGCGACTGGTAGAAGCTGAACGTCATGTTCCAGGCCTGGCTCGTGAAGATCGCGAAGATCGCCGCGAGCTCGGGTCCGAGCTGACTGCCCGGAAACGCAGAGACGAAGAACATCACGGTAAAAGAGAGGTATCCGAGGACCGGCACCGACTGCAGCACGTCGAGCAGCGGGATCAGCACCATCTCGGCGCGCCGGCTCTTGGCCGCGAGAGTGGCATAGCCGAACGTGAATGCCACCGAAAGCGCGAGCGCGGCGAGCATGCGGAACACGGTGCGCAGTGTGTAGAGCGGCAACGCGGCCGGCGCCAGCGAGATGTCGGCCGCGTGCGTTGCCGCGAAGGGCGCCATTGCCTGACGCGCCGCGGTGCCGAGCAGAACGATCGCCGCGAGCACCACGGCAACCGCCACCGCGTCCTGCCAGCTGGGGGTGCGCCGGCCGGAGCCCGCGTGTGTGAATCCGCCGGCTTGCTGCAACACGCCCGCATGGTAGCACCCATACGCACAGCTACGAATGGAGCCCGCCGCGGGCCGGCCATACCATGCTGACCGGCAATAGAAGGAGAGAGTCATGAGCCTCATTCGTTGGGAACCCTTCAATGCGATGGATGACATGCTCACCCGCTTCCCCACCTGGTTCGGCCGCTGGCCGCGCCTGCCGGGAGCGCAGGAGAACGGCACGGACTGGGCGCCGTCGGTCGATGTCAGCGAGACCGAAGGTGAATACCTGATTCGCGCCTCACTCCCGGGCGTGAAGAAAGACGACGTCAAAGTGACGATCGCGGATGGCATGCTCACGTTGAGCGGAGAGCGCGAGCAGCAGATCGAAGAGAAAGACGAGAAATTCCACAAGGTCGAGAGCTTCTACGGCAGCTTCGCGCGCAGCTTCAGCCTGCCCGATGCGGTCGACGAGGCGGGGATCCGCGCAGATTCCAAGGACGGTGTGCTGACCGTCCATGTTCCGAAGACCAGGGTCGAAGCGAAGAAGCCGACCACCATCAAGGTCCAGTAACAGGCGGAGTCTGCGCGTTGGCCGTGGGCGACGACATCGTTGCCCGCGGCATCCTTTTTGGAGGCTGTACCTTGAACACCGAAGTGAGTCCGGGCTTGCCGTTCGAGCCGACCCTCATTCGCCGCTACGACCGGCCGGGGCCGCGCTACACCTCCTATCCGGCCGCGCCGCACTTCGACAGCGGCTTCGGCGAGCGCGAGTTGCGCGCCTTCGCGGCACGCAGCAACGCCACTGCCGCGCCGCGTCCGTTGTCGCTGTACGTGCACGTCCCCTTCTGCGAGAGCCCCTGTTTCTACTGCGGCTGCAACCGTATCATCACGCGCGATCTGTCGCGGGGACAACGCTACGTCGAGGATCTGCTGGTCGAGATCGGCCTCGCCGCCCAGCTCTTCGATCCGCGGCGCGAAGTGGCGCAGCTGCACCTGGGCGGCGGCACGCCGAACTTCCTCGGCCGCGAAGCGCTCGAGCAGCTGCTCGGTGGGATTGGGCGCACGCTGCGCCTCAGTGAGGCCGCCGACCGCGATTTCTCCATCGAGCTCGATCCGCGCACGGTCCCGGAGCCCCCGGAGCACTACGCCGCGACGCTGGCGCGGCTCGGCTTCAATCGCGCCAGCCTCGGCGTGCAGGACTTCGACCCCGAGGTACAGCGCGCCGTCAATCGCATCCAGAGCATCGAGCAGACGCTCGACCTGATCGACGCGTGCCGCGACCGGGGATTTCGCTCCATCAACGTCGATCTGATCTACGGACTGCCGCGCCAGACGCCCGAACGCTTCGCGCGCACGCTGCGCACGGTCATTTCGGCGCGGCCCGACCGGGTGGCCGTATACGGCTACGCGCACCTGCCGAAGCTGTTCAAAGCACAGCGCCGCATCGACGCCGCCGCACTGCCGGATGCGGCGGGCCGACTCGAGCTGCTGCGGCTGGCGATCGAGGAGCTTTCCGCGAGCGGCTACTGCTACATCGGCATGGATCATTTCGCGCTGCCCGACGACGAGCTGGTACGAGCGCAGGAAGCCGGCCGGCTGCAGCGCAACTTCATGGGCTACACCACCCATGCCGACTGCGACCTCATCGGCGTGGGCGCGAGCGCCATCAGCCACATCGGCGGCAGCTACAGCCAGAATTATCGTGAGCTCAAGAGCTGGCAGGCGGCCGTCGAGGCACGGCGGCTGCCGGTCTGGCGCGGTCTCGCGCTGAGCTTCGACGACCGGGTGCGCGGCGCGGTGATCGCGCGGCTCATGTGCCAGGGGGAGATCGACACGGCGCAGATCGCGGCCGATTGCGGCATCGATTTCGAGGCCTACTTCGCCGATGAGCTGCGGCGGCTCGAGCCGCTGACCGCCGACGGCCTGGTGCGCTTCGCTGGCGGGAAGATCATCGCCACGCCGGCCGGGCGGCTGCTGCTGCGCAACGTCGCCATGTGCTTCGACCATTACCTCACCGCGCCGCCGGGCGCCGCGGACCCCGTGCCGCTTTCGCGCGCGGTGTAGTCAGGCGAGCGGCGCGCCCGGAGCCGCCGGCGTCGCGGCCGCCAGATCGAGCACGACCTCCTCCACGTTGCGTTCGCCGGAGCGCACCAGGAATCCGAGTGAGCGCGCCAGCGCCAGCATGGCGGCGTTCTCCATGAGTATGCTGCCGCGCAGCTCCCGGATGCCGCGCTCGCGGCAGTAGCGGATCAGCTTATGCATCAGCAATGTCCCAAGCCCCTGGCGCTTGAGATCCGAGCGCACCAGCACGGCAAACTCCGCCACCCGCTGGTCCGCGCCTGTACACGCGCGCGCCACGCCGAGAATGTCGCCCGCCTCCGCGCCGTCGGCGACCTCGGCGATGAACGCCATCTCGCGCTCGTAGTCGATGTGCGTAAAGTGCGCGAGATCGGGCTCGGGCACCTCGCGCATACCGGTGAAGAAGCGCATGTACAGGTCCCGCGGGGCCACACGGGCGAGAAACTGCCGGTGGCGGGGCGTGTCCTGCGGACGAATCGGGCGCAACACCAGATGCCGCCCGCGATGCTCCAGCCGCTCCTCGAGCTCGGCTGGGTACGGCCGGACCGGCCTGAGGTCTTCGTCACGCATGGGCGCCGCGGGATGCTACCCGCATCGGCGCGCGCCCTGGTAGGTATTAGCACGGATCCGGTAGGTACAAGCCTTACTGTCTGCCGCCCCCGCCACCCTCTAGCCTTCCGGCAGCAAGCGCGCAATCTCGTGGCCGCGCGAAGGGGAGTTCGGCATGTCAGCCAGATCGGTCAGAGGTCTCATCGGCAAGTTCGCCGTCATCGTCAGCTGTGCCGCGGCAGCGCTCGCGGCGGCCCCCGCCGCGCTGGCGGTGCCAAGCTTCGCACGCCAGACCGGCATGGCCTGCGAGGCCTGCCACACGGTGTTTCCGGAATTGACGCACTTCGGGCGCGTCTTCAAGGCGAACGGCTACATCCTCAGCAATGTGAAGCAGGTGCAGGATGTCA
>JAGWMP010000122.1 GCA_028871705.1 Gammaproteobacteria bacterium | reverse complement strand
CTGAAGAGCAGGTCGGCGACGCCGCCGCCTTCGGCTCCCGGCAGCCACGCGGCGACGAAGGCATCGCTGGCCGCGAGCTCCGCCTCGATCCATAGCGGACGCCCCGAGATCAGCACCGCCACCACCGGAATGCCCCGCGCCCGCAGGCGTGCGAGCAGCGCAAGGTTGCGCGCTTCGTCGGGGAGCGTGAGCACGGACACGTCCCCGGCTCCCTCGGCGTACGGCCGCTCGCCGAACACGACGATGGCGACGTCGGGAGGCGTGGTGAAGCGCCCGTCGCGGGCGAGCTCGGCGCGGCCGCCGGCGGCGGTCACCGCGGCGCGGATACCGGCGTAGATCGACTGCGCGGGGCGGATGTCGCTCCCCCGCCGCGCGCCCTGCCATCCCAAGGTGAAGCCGCCGCACTGCCGCGCCACGTCGTCGGCGGCATCGCCGGCCACCAGCACGCGCGCGCGGGAGCTGAGCGGCAGCAGGTCGTGGTCGTTCTTCAGCAGCACCAGCGACTCGCGCACCGCCTGGCGCGCCAGGGCGCGATGCGAACGCGCCCCGAGAAGCTCGAAGTGCCCGGCGAACGGCCGCGCGGCCGGAGGCCCTTGCGCATCGAGATGCGCGCGCAGCTTCACCCGCAGCACGCGCCGCACCGCCTCATCGAGTCGCGCCGCCGGGATCGCCCCGGAGCTCACCTGCGCGAGCATATTGGCGTCGAGATCGCGCCAGCCGCCCGGCGCCATGAGCACATCGATCCCGGCGTTCACCGCGGCCGGGCAGCTCACGGCACTGCAGCCCGGCAGCTGGGCGTGGCCGTCCCAGTCGCCGATCACGAGCCCGTCGAAGCCCATGCGTCCCCTGAGCACCTCGGTGAGCAGTGCCTCGTTGCCGTGCATCTTCACGCCCTGCCAGCTCGAGAACGAGGCCATCACGGCGCCGACACCCGCGGCGATGGCGCTCACGTAGGGGACGGCGTCGACGTCGCGCAGCTCGATCTCGCCCGCCGCATCGTCGCCCTCGTCACGGCCGCCGGTGCCGCCGTCGCCCAGGAAGTGCTTGGCGGTCGCGAGCACGTGCGCGGCATCGAGGAACTGCGGCGTGCCGGGGCGCCCCTGCAGGCCCTCGATGAGGGCGGCACCGCTCAGCGCCACCAGGTGCGGATCCTCGCCGTAGCTCTCGTAGCTGCGGCCCCAGCGCACGTCGCGCACCACCGCCAGCGTCGGGGCAAAGGTCCAGTCGAGACCGGCCGCACGCATCTCGAGCGCCGTCGACGCCCCGATGCGCCGCAGCAGGGCCGGATCGCGCGCCGCGCCGAGCCCGATGTTGTGCGGGAAGATCGTGGCGCCCTGAACGTCGTTCAGCCCGTGCACCGCATCCGTCGCCCACAGCACCGGCAGGCCCAGCGGCGTGGCGGTGGATGCCGCGTAGAACCGTGTGGCGAGCTCGAGCCACTCACGCGGTGAGGCCAGTCTGTCGTGACGCGGGGCGGAGTTGGCGCCGTTCAGCACCGAGCCGAGAGGGATGCGCCGCAGGTCGTCGGGAGTGAGGCTGTCGATGTCGCCCTGGATGAGCTGCCCCACCTTCTGCGCGGGTGTCATGCGCGCAAGCAGCGCATCGATGCGCGCCTCGAGCCGCGCGTCCGGTGCGGGCGCGACCGCGGGCGCCGGCCACAGCGCGGGGTGCACGAGCGGCCCGGCGGCCGCGGCCGGCAGCGACAGAGCGAGGCAGACGCAGGCCGCCGCGACTTTCATGACTCCATAGGATACACACACGAGGTTTGCGCCCATGCTCGATCCGGTGACCGAAGAGCGCGCCAGAGCGCCCGCGGCAAGCGCCGCGCACGGCCTTCCCGACCTGCTGCTCATCGAGCGCGCGCGCGCCGCCGATGCGCCGGCGCTCGAGGCGCTCACACGCCGCTACGCGCAGCGCCTCTACCGGCTCGCCCGCAGCACGCTCGGCGAGGAGGCCGCGGCCGAGAGCGCCGTGCAGCAGGCCTACGCGGCGGCGTTCGAGGAGCTGCGCCGCCACGAGCCGGCGGGCAAGTTCGCGGTGTGGCTGACGCGCCTCGCGCTCGAGCAGCTGCGCGTGCGGCGCGCGGCGGCGCCGGACGCGGCGCGCTCGCCGCCCGTCGGCCGCCACCCGCTGGAAGCGGGTGTCGATGCGCTGCCCGAGGTGTTCCGCACGGTGTTCGTCTTGCGCGTGATCGAGGGCGTGAGCGGCACGGAAACCGCGGCGGTGCTCGGCCTCAACATCACGACGGTGCGTACGCGACTGTACCGCGCCCACCGGCGCCTGGGCGGCGCCGCGGCGCTGCAGGCATCGCAGGAGGTGTTCGCGCTCGAGGGCGCACGCCTCGAGCGCATCGTCGCCGAGGTGCTCGCCCGGCAGCACACCCGCGGCGCTTGACGGGCCCGCACGCCCTGTGTGTACTCCGCTGCGGGTGCCCGTGGCCCGCGGACGCCGGGGAGTGTACGCAACATCGTGCGGTCATGGATCTGGAGACATCTGCGCTCGGCCGCACTCGCGTGCCTCGCCTGCGCGCTGTGCGGCACGGCCCACGCGGAGGCGCTCAGCGCCTATCTGCCGCTCAATCTCGAGCCCGAGATGGAGCGCCAGGTCGAGCGCGTACTGATCCTCGCCGATGAGCCGATCCTCAAGCGCCCCTTCCCCGTAGAGCTGGTCAAGGCGGCGCTTCCCGAGGCCTGCCGGAAGGACGCGGCGCTGTGCGCGCGGGTGCGCCGTTATCTCGAGCGCTACGCGGGGGATCACGGGCTGACGCACGCGAGCGCCAGCGCCGCGGCCACCAGCGGCGCCCACGTGGTGCTGCCGAACCAGCACGGCATGACGAGCAACGACGACTGGGAGCTCTCCGCGGCGGGCTACCTGCAGCCGAGCGACTATCTGCTGGTGAGCGCGGGCGGCATCGCCTACTCCGGCCGCACCGAGGCCACGGGCTCCATGGTGAGCGTCGGCACCAGCTGGGCGCAGCTCGATGCCGGCTACCGCGATCACTGGCTTTCGCCGATGACCGACACCGGCAGCATGCTCGTCAGCACCGAGAGCCCGACCACGCCCTCGGTGACGCTCTCGAACTGGGAGCCGCTCACGCGCCTCGGGTTCCAGTACGAGTTCATGCTCAGCCGCCTGGCGCAGACCGGTGCCGATGCCGGCGCCAGCGTCACCGGCAACAACATCGTCTACCAGGGCGTCGCGAGCCGCGGCGACCCGCGCCTCTTCAGCACGCAGCTCTCGATCGAACCCTTCCCCGGCTGGTCCCTCGGCTTCAATCGCAACCTCGAGTACGGCGGCGGCAGCGGCCTGCCGGATTCGGCGCACGCGCTGCTCACGCATTTCTTCAAGCCGAGCGGCGAGTCGCAGAACCAGGGCAACCAGCAGGCGTCCTACGTGAGCCGCTTCATCTTTCCAGGCCAGACTCCGTTCGCGGTGTATTTCCAGTACGCCGGCGAGGACAACTCCGACGGCGGCAGCTATCTGCTCGGCAACGCTGCGCTCTCCGCCGGCATCGACTTTCCGCGCATCGGCCGCCACTTCGATGCGACCTACGAGGTCGCCGAGTGGCAGAACCTCTGGTACGTGCATTTCATCTACGCGGACGGCATGACCAACTACGGGCTGGTGCTCGGCAGCTGGGGTGCCGACCAGCGCAACTTTGGCGACGGCGTCGGCGCGCGCAGCCAGATGCTGCGCCTCGGCTGGGAGCCGCCGTTCGGCGGCTATCTGCAGCTGCGCGCGCGCACCCTCGCGAACGAAAGTTACTACGGCGGCGACAGCCGCCAGTACAGCGCCGGTCAGCCGGCGCCCTTTCCCTACCACCACTACTACGATGTGACGCTCAGCTACTCGCATCCCTGGAACGGGGTCACCCTCGGCGGCGATGCGGTCGCCGGGCGGGATGTCGACGGCAGCTCCTTCACGCGGCTCGACCTCTTCATCCGCTACGGCGGCGACGGCCGCTCGCGCGCCGACGACGCCGGTGCGGACGGGGACGCCGACGCCACCGCCCCACCGGCGACAGGCGCGGAGCTCTTCGTCGATGCCGGCGTGAACGCCAGCCGGGTGCGCCTCGACCCCGACGGTCTGGCGCCGATCACGACCTCGGCGGTCGGCCTCGGCGCGCACTTCGGTCTCGGCGCGCGCCGCGCGGTGTCGGCGAACAACGATCTCGGGGTACGGCTCGAGCTCGACGCCGTCGACGGGCACTCGCTCCTCGGCGTCCGCGCGCTCGACTACCGCTACCGCTTCAGCGATGCATTCGCGCTCAGCCTGTTCGGCGGCGTCGATCGTTACGATGTGGCAACCCCGGCGTATTCGATCTACTTCGGCACCGGCGTTGAGTGGCGCAACTTCCTCGGCCCCCTCCCCGGCTGGGACCTGGGTCTCGACCTGCGGCACGCGCAGAACATCGCCCGCGATCACGTCCTGCCGAGCGACCCGCAGGGTCCGCGGCCGGACAGCTTCTACAAGATCGACGGCGCCGTGCTCTACCTGTCGCGCCACTTCTAGAGGGCGCGCCGCGTGCCTTCAGGGCTCGAGCTCGAGGATCTCGAGCTCACCCGACTGGAAGCGCACGACGTCGCCCGGCTCGTGGCCGAGCAGGGCCTGCGCGAGCGGCGACACCCAGCTCAAGAGTCCGCGCGCCGCGTCCGCCTCGTCCTCGCCCACCAGACGGAAGGTCTGCGTGGCGCCCGCGGCGCTGCGCAGGCTGACGCGCACGCCGAAACGCACCCGCGCGGGGGCCCCGGACGGCGCGACGAGGCGCGCGCTCGCGAGCCGCTGCGTGAAGTAGCGCAGGTCGCGCTCGATGCGCGCGCGCTGCGCGGCATCCCCGGCGCTGCGCGCCGCGGTGCGTTCGCTCTCGAGCGAGCGCACCTGCGCCTCGAGGGAAGCGAGCCCGGCCGGGGTGACCAGGTTCGGGTGCGGACTCACCGCCCGCTCGGGCACGACGCCCGGATCGTCGTCGGACTCGCGGGTGAAGGCGCGGCTCATGCGGCCTCGAGTCCCGTGAGCCGCACGCTCTCGCTCCACAGCCGCGCCGCCGCCTCATCGCAACGCGCCGCCGCGGCCGGCTCGAGCCGGCGGCAATCGCGGTAATAGCCGCCGGAAGCGCGCTCGAGCTCGACCGCGGTGGCCAGATACACACCGGTGCGCGCGCCCTGCGCGGGCGAGCAGGTGAAGGGACGCAGCACGGTCGCGAGCGCGAAACGCAGCGGCGCGGGCAGGCCGCGGAACAGCTGACTCCTGACGACGCCCGGATGCGCGGCGTTGACGGTGACGCCGCCGCCGCGCGTGCGGCGCGCCAGTGCGCGCATGAAGAGCAGGTTGGCGAGCTTGGAGCGCGCGTAGGCGCGCAGGTATCCGACCCGGGTATTCATGAGGTCGCCGAAATCGAGCCAGCCGGCGCGCCGGTGCGCCTCCGAGGCGATCACGATCACGCGCGCCGGCGCGCACGCGGTGAGCTTCGGCAGCAGCAGGTTCGTGAGCAGGAAGGGCGCCAGGTGGTTCACGCCGAAGGTGGCGTCATACCCTTCGGCGGTGCAGCGCCGCGCGGTGTCGATGATCCCGGCGTTGTTGATGAGGACATCGAGGCGCGGCAGCCGGGCGATCCCGGCGGCGAGCTCGCGCACCTGCTCGAGATGCAGGAAGTCGGCGTGCACGAAGCGCACCGCGCCATTGCCGCTCACGCGGGCGATGTCGGCGGCCAGCGCGGCCCCGAGCGCGGCATCGCGCCCGTGCAAGAGCACCGTGGCGCCGGCGGCGGCGAGCGCGCGCGCGCTGGCGAGGCCGACGCCGTGAGTCGCCCCGGTGACGAGGCAGGTTTTGCCGTTCATACTGCCGGCGGTCATCGCATCCGGATGGTATATGAAAGGTCGCGGATCATGCGCGCCGTGAAGCGCCGCGCCGCAACGCTGCCCGCGCTGCCGCCCGCGGCGCGGCACCCATGAGCGCGGTCGCGAGCGCCTTCCTGCTCACCTTCGCGGGGCTGTTCCCGATCGTCAATCCGCTCGAGTCGGCGCCGTTCTTCCTCGGACTCACCGCCGGCCTGACCACCGCCGAGCGGCGGGTGCTGGCGCGCAAGGCGGCGGTCAACGGCTTCCTGCTGCTGCTCGGCTCGATGGTGCTCGGCCCGTGGCTGCTCGAGGTCTTCGGCATCCAGCTGCCGGTGGTGCGCATCGCCGGCGGCCTGGTCGTGACCGCACTCGGCTGGAAGCTGCTGTCGGCGGAGCAGCTGTCCGAGCACGCCGTCGACAGCGGCCCGCCGGGCACGCCGGTGCGCAAGGTCGGCAGCTTCTACCCGCTCACCATGCCGCTCACCGTGGGACCGGGCTCGATGTCGGTCGCCATCACCATCGGCAGCCGCAAGGCCGCGGGCCTGCCGCCCATCGCGCAGCTCGCCGAGCACGCGACCGGCGCGGTGCTCGGCGTGATCGCCATCGGATTGAGCATCTACCTCGCCTACCGCTTCGCCGAGACGATCGGACGGCTGCTCGGAGCCACCGGACTCGAGGTGCTGGTGCGCCTGTCGGCGTTCATCCTCATGTGCATCGGCATCGAGATCATCTGGAGCGGCTGGACCGCGCTGCAGGCCACGGTCTCCTAACGGCCCCGCACCGCAGCTCCGAGGAGCTCGAGCACCGCGGCGCGCGCCGCCGCCGAATGCACCGGCAGCGCCAGCACGTCGCCGCGGCGTGCCCACGCGAGCGCGCACTGCACGGCCTCGAGCTCGCTCGGACGGATCGGCAGCGCCGCCTCCGGCAGCCCGGCGGCGCGCAGCGCCGCGTGCAGGATGCGCGGGATCTCCCCGGGCGGGCGGCCGCGCAGGTGCGCCTCGTTCTCCTTGACGACGACCAGCGCCGGCTGGAATTCCGCCGCGACGCGCGCCAGCGCTTCGATCTCGGCGTCCTGGCGGTTGCCGGCGTGGCCCAGCAGCGTTCCGAGGCGCCCGCCCGGCGCGCGCAGCCGCTCGGCCACCGCGAGCAGCCCGCGCAGTCCCGCGGCGTTGTGCGCGTAGTCGATGAGGATTTCGACGCCGTCACGCTCGAAGCGCATCAGACGCCCGAAGTTGTCCTCGAGGCGCGCGCCGAAGCGCGCGTACACCGCGGTGATGGCGGCGGGCGCCACGCCGAGCCCGGCGGCCGCGAGCGCCGCGCCCGCGAGGTTGGCGACGTTGTAGGCGGCGCTCGCGCCGACGGTGAGCGGCAGGTCGCGGACCGCGCCGAGGTCGTGCTCGGCGCCCGCGAACGCGAGCAGCAGCCGTCCGCCGCGCACCCCGCAGGTCGCGCCGCCGCGGCCGCGATGCGCGCCGAGGAGCGGCGCGTCCGCATCGAGCGCGAACCAGCCGAGCGCGGGCACGCGGCCGAAGCGTCGCGTCAGCTGCGGCGCCCGCGCCACCAGGCGGGCGTCGTCGGCATTCAGTACCAGCAAGCCCCCGGGTCCGAGCACGCCGGCCACGGCGAGCTTGGTGTCGGCCAGGCCGTCGAGGTCGTCGATGCCGTACTCGCCGAAATGATCCGGGCTCACGTTGGTGACGAGCGCGACGTGCGCGTGCGAGACGGCGATGCCGCGGCGCAGGATCCCGCCGCGCGCGGTCTCGACGATGGCGCAATGCGCGCGCCGCTCGCGCAGCACGCGCCGCGCGCCGAGGGGGCCTGAGTAGTCGCCGCTCTCGAGCAGCGTGCCGCCGAGGAATACGCCGTCGGTGCAGCAGTAGGCGGCGGGCCAGCCGTGCTCCGCGGCGCAGGCCGCCAGCAGCCGCACCGAGGTGGTCTTGCCGTTCGAACCGGTGACGAGCGCGGTCGGCACGTCGGCGAGCGCGCCCCAGTCGACCTGCGCCGGCGCCGGCAGCGCGCCGAGCTCGTAGTCGCATCCACCGGCGCCGGCACCGAGCGTCAGCAGCGTGTCATCGAGCACGTGGGGGAGCGAGTGCGCGGCGGCGGCGCCGATCAGGCGCATGAGATCGGGACGCGCCTCGCGCGCGGCCAGAAGCGCCAGGCGCCCGAGCGCCGCGTGCTCCTCGAGCACCGGGGGGATCAGCGTCGCCGGGTCGGAGGCATCCTCGAGTGCCGCCGCCGCGAGCGCCGCCGCGAGCTCCCTCCAGCGCGCCGCCTCGCGCGCCACGAGCGCCGCACACAGCGCCCATTCGTTCACCTCGGTGGCGGTATAGAGCTGATCGAGCGGCGCGGCGAGCGCCAGCGAGGCGCCGCCGGCGTGGCGGCGCGCGACGAGCTCCGGCGACTGCCAGCCGAGCCGCGCCCGCGCCCGCAGCACGCGTACGCGCCACTCCTCGAGCAACGCCGCATCGGGCTCCACACCCACGGTCTCGAGCTGTGCCCCCGCGGATGCGAAGAACAGGTTCGCACCGATGAGCCGCCGCGAGGCGGCGAAGGGCAGCGCGGCCGGGGAGTTCAGTCGTCGGCCTCCGGAGCGAAGCGCACGCCGCGCTCGTCGCGGATCAGCCCTTCGAGGCTCGCCGCGGCGGGCCCCGCCTCGGCGCCGCGCCCCCCGTCGGTGCCGAAGGCGAAGGCGTTCGCTCCGTCCTCGGCGCCGCGGCGCGCATCGGATGGCGGCGGCCGCGACGCCTCGCCCGGCATGGCACGCGCGGCGCCACCCGCGGGCTTGAACTTGGTGATCTGCTTCCAGGAGCGCACCAGCGCGTCAGCGAAGATCAGCACCAGGTCGCCCGGCTGGCCCATGTTGAGCGCCGCTTCGACCGCCTGCTGCTCGTCGGGGATGATCGAGATCGCCGACTCGGGCACCCCGGCCGCACGCAGCGCCTGCGCCTGGATGCGCGGCACTTCCTCGGGGCCCCGGTCGCGCAGCCCGTCGTCGCGCCGGCAGATGTAGTGATCGAAGCGCCCGGCGGCGGCGCGCGCGATCGCGATCAGGTCCTCGTCACGGCGGTCGCCGGGACCGGCGAGCACCACGATGCGCCTGCCGGTCACGTCGAGCCGCTGCGCGAGGTCCGCCATCATGCCGACCGCGTGTGCGTTGTGGCCGTAGTCGAACAGCACCTTGAAGGGATGTTCGTTGAACACGTTCATGCGGCCCGGCGCCTGGAAGAAAGTCGAGTCGAAGGTGCGCAGCCCCTGGCGGATCGCATCGAGCTTCATGCCGAGCGAGAAAGCCATGGCCGCCGCGAACATCGCGTTCTGCACGTTGTGGGTGGCGCGCCCCTCGAGGGTCGCCGGAATCAGGTGGGTCCAGAGCAGCGGAATGTGTCCGCCGCGGTCGTAGAGCGTGATCATCTGGCCGTTGACGCCGGCTTCGAGCGCGCAG
>JAGWMP010000121.1 GCA_028871705.1 Gammaproteobacteria bacterium | reverse complement strand
GGCCGAGCCCTGCAGGGTGAGTCCGGTGACCACGCGGGCCACGAGCGAGGTCTCGACGCCCTTGATGAGGAAATTCTGGCCGTTGGTGTCGAAGAAGATGTTGCCGGTCACGCCCGGGTCGAAGAAGGCGACCTGCGCATTGTCCCATTCTTCGCGATAGACCGCGCCGTTCCATTGCAGGCGGTGGTCGAAGAACTCGGTCTTCCAGCCGATCTCATTGTTGGTGAGCTTGTCGGACTGGTAGGACTCCGGCACCGCGTACTGGTTCACGCCGTCCGGTCCGGGTGCGTATCTGAAGGCTGCGCCGGTGATGTTGACGCCGTTCTGGTTGAAGCCGCCAGGCCGGAAGCCCTGTGAGAAGGTGTAGTACACCATCATATCGGGCGTGATGTGCCAGGTGAGATTGGCGCGGCTCTTGAAGCCCGATTCGCTGTCGCTCAGGTTCTGGGCGTTGAGGTTGTAGGAGTTGTATTGAGCGGCCGGATTGTTCCCGGGGCACCCGCCTGCCAGCAGGCCCGCTTCGTAGCAGCCGAAGCTCGACAGCACGCTGCCGGCCATGGAGTTCTCGAAGCGGAAATGGCGCGTGCCCGCGGTCAGCGTCAGCACCTTGGGAATCAGGTCATAGTCGACGGAGACGAATTCCGCCAGCTGCTTGGTGTCGCGTACCTGGTCCTGATAGAAGGAGGTGTTGTCGCTCTGGATGCCCGGGTTCACGACGGTCGTACCCGGGATCGTGCCGACGTTCGTCAGACAGCCGGTGTTGCCGTTACCGGCGGTGCCGGGTGTTGCGTTCGAAGTACACGGCGGCAGCGTCTTGTAGTACCAGCTGGTCTGGTCGTAGAGCTTGTTGTCCTCCCAATAAACGCCCGCGATCGCGCGCACCCGCCAGTCATCCGGTGTGCTCAGGCGCAGCTCGTGCTGCTGGTGCTGGTTCTGCTCGGCCTCGTGCCAGGCGGCGCTCGGCGAGTAGCACTTCGACACCGTGCCGTAGCCCGGTGCGACGCACTGGTAGTAGTCGGCGAACACGCCGCGGGCGTAATTGGTGTAATCGCCCGACTGCTCGACGTGGCGCGTGAGGTAGCCGCCGGTATAGACCAGCTTCAGGTCGCCGACCTTGCCGTTGAGCGTCCACGCGGTGCTCTCGAAGCGGTCGGTATCGTAGGCGGGGTTGAACAACGTCACCTGCAGCGGCGCGAGCGCTGCCCCGTCGGAGGCGTTCGGCTGCTCGTAGAACACGCCGGTGGAGTGCATGTCCTGGTAGGACTGGCTGATGAGCAGGTCCCAGCGGTCGTTGAACTTCCACAGCGCCTCGACCCGCAGGCCCTCGTAGGTGACCGGGTTGATGGCGTTGCCGGTGTAGCCGGCGTTGGTGATCGAAGCGGTGCCGGGCGGTACGCAGAAGCCGTTGTTCGGCAGGCTGTCGGGACACTGGCCCGCACCATTGGCGGGGAAGCCCGCGTAATGGATGCCGACGTCCGTGTTCTTGCGCGTGAAGGTGGCGGGCACGTTGTCGATGTAGCCGCCGCGCTGGTCGTCGTACATGACGGCGCGCACCGCCAGGGTGTCCGCGATCAACGGCAGGTTGAGCACCGCCGACACGTCGTTGTTCGGGTCGCCGTGCGCGGTGGTGCCGTAACCGGCCTTGACGCTGGCCTCGGTCGCATCGAGCTTCGGCTCGTTGGTGATGTAGCGGATCGCACCGGCCTCGGCCCCGGCGCCGAACAGCGTCCCCTGCGGTCCTTCCAGCACCTCGATGCGATTCAAATCCGCGGCGTAGATGTCGAGGTTACGGCCGGGGAGCTGACCCGATTGGTTGTCGAGATAGATGGCGACGTTCGGCCAGGCGGCGGTCGAGCCGCTTCCCTGGCTCGCCTGCGAGCCGGCGGACAGGCCGCGCATGAAGACCTCGCTCTGACCGGGGCCGTTGCTCGCCGAGGTCACGTTCGGCAGGTAGCGCAGGTAGTCGTCGAACGTGGAGATGTTGAGTTGCTGCAGCGTGGACGCCGTGAGCGCCTGGATGGAAATCGGCACGTCCTGGATGTTCTCCGTGCGCCGCTGCGCGGTGACGGTGATTTCCGCGATCGCATCGCTCGAGGGCTCGCTCGCCGCGGCGCCGCTGCTGCTGGCCGGCGCGGTCTGCGCACTCGCCGCGAACGAGGTGCCGCCGAGGATCGCCGCGACCGCGTACGAGATCGGCGACTTGCGTGCGAGGGCAGGGTGCTTCATGGACATGGTGACTCCCGCTATTCGAAAACCCGGGCGCGCGCCGCGTCGCCGTTGACGGCGCGCTGCGGCTGCAGGCGTCGCGTCGAGGGCGAAAGGCCGTAGGCATCCTTGAACTGGCGCGAAAAATGCGCGCAGTCGGCGAAACCCGCCTCATTGGCGATGTCGGTGACCGAGCGGTCGGTGTTCTCGATCAGCCAGTTCGCGTAGCGCATGCGCAGCTGCCGGTAGAGTGAGGCCGGACCCATGCCGACGTGCTGGCGGCAGAGGCGCTCGAGCTGCCGCGCCGAGAGGCCGAGCTCGGCGGCCACGGCGGCGATGGCGATCGGGCGCGCGAGGTTCTGCTCCATCAGCAGCAACGCGCGCCGCACGCGCGGCTCGGCGACCACCTCGGACATCGGCGGATGCGGCTGCGCCTCGCTCCCCGAGCGCGGCCGGTCGAACAGCAGCACCTGGCTCGCCTTCTGCGCCACGGCGCGTCCGAGATGCTGCTCGATGAGGAAGGTGGCGAGCGCCGCGGCGCCCGCGCCGCCCGCGCAGGTGATGCGCAGGCCATCGACCAGGAACAGCCGGTCGGCGATCACGTCATGCGCGGGGAATGCCTCGAGGAAATCCTGGTAGTGGTACCAGCTCACGCACGAGCGGCGGCCCTTCATGAGGCCGGCGCGGCACAGCACGAAGCTGCCCGTGCAGATGCCGATGAGCGGTACGTTGGTCGATCCGACCTCGCGCAGGTAGCGCATCGTCGCCTCATCGACCTGCGGCCCCGCATGGAGGATGCCGCCGATGACGACCACGTAGTCGAGAGATTCGGGAGGAAGGAAGCCGCTCGTCGGCTCGAGCGAGACCCCGCAGCTCGCCGGCACCGACTCCGGGCGGCTCGCCATGATCGACCACTGCACGTGCAGCGGCCGGCTGCGGTCGCCCTCGTCGGCGGCAAGGCGCAGGTGATCGATGAAGACCGCGAAGGCTGACAGCGTGAAGTGATGCGCCAGCACGACGCCGACGCGCAGCGGCGGCCGCGCCCCGCGTTCCCCCGAATACGCGCGCTGCGAGCCGGCTGAGTGCGTCATTGAACGCTCGCTCAATCTCTTCGCTCCTCCCCTGTGGAACGCATCTTCCGCCAAGGCATTGCGGGAAGCAAGAGTGTTGCGCCGACGCGAAAATTTGCGAAAAAACAGCCGCGACAATGACTGTCGCACGGTTGCGGAAACTTCTTCAATGAGCGGGAGTTACGTTGAACGGCTATTCAGGCAAGCCGAATCGGAGAGCCCGAACGCGCGTGCACAGACGCCCGGTGCAGATCCCGGGTGCCGAGGCGGGCAGGATCAGGGGGTCTTAGCGCAGGACCGCGAGCCGGGCGAGGTTCGTCTGCACCACGGTATCGTGGCAGGCGCTGCGCGCGTACCAGCGGCGCGCCGCTTCGATGAGGGCGGTGCAGATCTGCGCGCTCTGACTCGCCCCGGGATCGTCGTCCGCGGGAGGGGAGGCGGGAAATCCGCGCGGCGCCGTACGGATGTGACGGCTGAGACGCAGCCGCCGCAGCGCCCGCGTCGGCACCGAAGGCCGGTGCGGAGCTTCGTGCTCGAGGCGCTCGCATACCGTGCGGCGCAGGCTCTCGTAGTCGAGTCCATCGTGGTCTTCTTCATCATCGACCGGGCGTATCCATCGCTCGCACCAGGTCTTTTGCTCGGGACCGGAGCTCTGCAGCGTCGGATCGGTGAGCGCCGCGGCGATGCGCGGCAGATCGTAGGCCTCGCAGAGCGCCGCGTCCCAGCACTGCGCCTCGAGCAGCTTTTCGACGTCGGTGAGGTAGCTTGCGACCATGCGCGAGCTCGACGGTGCAGCGCGCGGCTGCGTCATGCCCTGCGTCACGCTCAGGCCGCCTGGTCCGCGGACGGGGTGCCGCGATCGGGCGGCGGCGCTTCGCCGGCCGGGCTCGTGGAGGCGGGAGCCGCCTCGGCCGCGGTCGCGGCGGCGGCCGGCACTCTTGGGCGCGGCGGCCGCTTCACGGTGCGGCGGGCGACCGGACGCGGCGGCCGTGCGCTCACCCGCGTGCTGTGCGTCGGCCGCTTGGCGCGCCGCACGCGCGGCTTCGCGGCGGCACGCGCCGGGGCGGCGCGGCGCACGGCGGCCGTGTGCCTGGCAGGCGCGCGGCGGGCCTTGCGCCCCTTGGCTTTGTGCGCTGCGCGCTCGGGCGCTTTGTCCGGCTTGGCTTTTTCCTGCTTGCGCCGCGCGCGTTTCCACGCCTTGCGCGCGGCGGCGGATTGCTTGCGGGCGCGCCTGGCCTCGCGCTTGGCTTCCTTCAGCCGTTTGCGCGCGCGCTTGAGCTCTTCCTTGGCGATGCGCACGCGCTGCTTGGCGACTTCCGCCTGCAATCGTGCTCGTTCCAGGGGTTCCGCGGGTAGGTCCGCCGGTTCGCTGCCGCTTTTCTTCATCTTGGTGCCTGCGAAACGCGAAGGAGGCGGAGTCTCACACAATCGACCGGCGCTTGCCACCGCGTACTTATCCACAGAATGTGTGCATAACCATGTGGACAGAAAGCACGCGGCGGAGCAAACGCCGAGCGCAGGCAAGGGCTTGCATTGCGGTGCGCGAGATTTCGCCAGGGCGCGCATGCTGCGCGCGACACGGCCGGCCTTCAGCCGTTCGGACCGTTGTAGCGCGTAGCGGTGACGCGATTGCGCCCGGCCTGCTCGCTGCGATAGAGCGCGGCGTCGGCGATCTTGAGCACGCGGCCGGCGAGCTCGCGCTCGCCCGCCGCAACGCAATCGAGTCCGCACAGCCCGAAGCTCGCGGTGACGCCGACGTCCTTGCCCTCGTGCGTGAAGGGGCTCGATGCCACCCCGGTGCGCAGCTTGCGCGCGACCTCGAGCGCCGGCTCGTAGGCGGTTTCGGGCAGCACCACCGCGAATTCCTCGCCGCCGATACGCGCCACCCAATCGACCCCGCGGCGCAGCCCGTCCTGCAGCCGCGCGCCGAACTGCCGCAAGATGTCGTCGCCGCAGCCGTGTCCGAGCGTGTCGTTGATGTTCTTGAAAAAATCGATGTCGCAGAGGATCAGTGACAACGCCCGCTGATAGCGGGCCGCCCGCTCGACCTCGCGCGGAAAGTGCTTGCCGAAGAAGCGCCGGCTCGCGACTCGCGTCAGGTCATCGGTCGCCGAGAGCTTGCGGTTCTCCTCGAGCGTGATGCGCAGTACCGCCTCGAGCTCGGCGATGCGCCGCGCGGCGGCGATGCGCGCATCGAACTCGCGCTCGGGAGCGCGCCGCCCGATGCATTCGTCGGCGCCGGCATTCAGGCCGGTCTCACGCTCGGCACCCTCATCGAGCTCGGCCACGTACACCACGAACGGGGTGCGCACGGCCTTGCGGGTGCGCAGCTGGCGAATGAGCTCGAGGCTGTCGGTGAACACCACCGGGCGGTAGTCGGCGTTGAACTTGCGTAAGGCTTCCTCGTCCGAGGCGACCGATTCGGTTTCGAAGACGTCGGGCGCGATACGCCGCGTGAGGAGCGCCCGGACCCCGGAATCCTGGAAGGCGAGCAGCGCCTTCGGCGGCGGCAGCACGCGCAGCATCACCGCGACGGTCGCGGTCGTGCCCTCGTTGGCCTCCGCGGGGCGCTCGGCACGCCGCTCGAGGATGCGCTGAATGACGGTGGTCTGGCCGCCGAACGCCATCGTGCAAGAGTACTCGATACGGCGGGCAAAATACCCGTGCGCGCGGCGTCCACACTATGATGGCGGTCATGGAAGCACCGGGCATCACCCGCCATCGACGGCCGTTTCTCGCGCCCCTGTGGCTCACGCTGCTGGCGCTGGCCGTGGCGGCGGGGCTTGCCCTGGGTGCCTACCGCGATGCGACGACGAGCGTCGTCGTGCTGACGTCCTCGGGGGAGAAGGAGCCCGCAACGATCGACGACCCGCCGGTGTCCGCCGAGGGCGAGCACCGCGCGCAGCGCCTCGCGCAGCTGTTCGGTACACCCGGCGCCGTGGGGCGGCTCGACGCGCTCTACGTGAGCGGCGAACGCCGCGCGCAGCAGACCGCGGCGCCACTCGCCGAGCTGCTGCATCTCACGCCCACCGTCTATGACGCCCGCGATGCGACGAGCGTGGCGGCGGGACTGATACGCGGCCACGAGGGCGGGGCGATGCTCGTCATCGGTGGAAATGCTGCTATGCAGCAAATGCTCCGGCAGCTGGCCGGACGTGCGGCCGTGCCGGCGACGGTCGGGCCCGATCTCTTATATATAGTCAGCCTGCCGACCTTCGGCCGCCCGAAGGTGCTCGTTCTCAAGTACTAGGCAGCCGCTGGGCGCGGGTCGTCGCGCCGGAGGCGCTGAGTGCGACCGCCTTGCGCACGAAATCCTCGTGCTCGGCGATGCGAAAGTCCGCCAATACCGCACCGCGGATATAGCGCGCCTGGTCGATGAGATAAGTCCCGCGCCGCACTCCGAACCCGAGCGGCCCGCGCACCTCGTACATGCGAATGACGAACTTGTCGACGTCCGAGAGGAGTGTGAACGGCAGCCGGTGCTTCTCGCGGAACGCCCGGTGGGTCGCCGGGTCCTGCGGGCTGACGCCCGCGACCGTGAGACCGGCGGCGAGGATCTCGCTGTGCAGATCGCGGAGCGCGCACGCCTCCCGGGTGCACCCGGGCGTGAAGTCGGCGGGGTAGAAATAGAGGATCAGCGAGCCATGACCGAGGAGCGTGCTGAGCGAGACGCTCTGCCCGTCCTGATCCGGCAAGGTGAATTCCGGCGCCCGGGCACCCATCGCCAGCATGCGCTTCTCCCGCAACCCGACGCGGCATCATAGCCGCAGCCGGGGCCGTTTAAGCGCCCCGGGGAGCCAAATTGGACGCCCCGGGAGGCGATGCTAGAATCGCGCGCCTTTAGTGGGGCGGTAGCTCAGCTGGGAGAGCGTCGCGTTCGCAATGCGAAGGTCGAGGGTTCGATCCCCTTCCGCTCCACCATTTTCCCCAGGTCGCTGGTTTCATCTGACCGCGAGCTTCGCATCCAGGAACTGCGCGGCGGCAGTATAGGCGCGCACCCAGGAGGCACTGCGCAGGAAGCCGTGGATCTCATCGGGGAGCACCAGTTCCTGGTACTCGACGCCGTGCTCGCGCAGCGCTTGCGCGAGGCGCACGGACTCAGAGAAGGCGACGTTGTGATCGTCGTCCCCCTGGACGATGAGCACCGGAGAGCGCCAGCTCGCCACCGAGCTGATCGGCGAGGCGGCGAGTGCGGTGGCGAGCACCGACGGCGTGGCGTCCAGCGGATAGAGCGGCAGGTTGTCGCGCTCCGTGGCGAGCGTCCAGTGATGCCAGTCGTGCACGCCGTGCAGATCGACGCCGGCCTTGAAGAGATCCGAGTTGCGCGCGAGTCCGAGCCCCGTTAAGTAGCCGCCGTAGCTGCCGCCCCACAGGCCGATGCGCGCCGGGTCGACGTCGGCGCGCGCGCGCAGGAAGTCCGCGGCCGCGAGCAGATCGTTGTACTCACTCGCGCCGGCGGCGCCGATCGCATCGGCCTCGCGGAAGTCGAGGCCGTAGCCGATACCGGCGCGGTAGTTGAGTGACAGCACGACGTAGCCGCGGCTCGCGAGGTACTGATTCATGCCGTAGGCGTTGCTGTAGTAGTCCATGTAGTGCCAGCCCACGAGCATCTGGCGGATCGGGCCGCCGTGCATGAAGACCAGCGCCGGATGCCGTTCGCCGGTGCGCCCGGCGGCCGGCACGAACAGCACGCCGTGGGCGCCGATCCCGGCGCGCTGCGGCAGATCGACGTGCTGGGGCTCGACGAGCGCACTCGCGGGAAAGTCCGCGGGCACGCCCTCGGCCATGAGCTCGGACGGCGGCTTGCCGGGGCTCAGCACCGCGGCGTGCATCGGGATGCGCGCGTCAGATCGCAGGAACGCCACCGTGCTGTCATCGGCGAGCACCACAGGGGCGGTCTCGATTCCCGCGCCGCGCGTCAGCTGCTCGAGATGACCGTCGGCGGGGTTGAGCTGCCACAGGTGCCGGCGGGCGACGTCACCCGCATTCGCGGCATAGACGATGTGGCGGCCGTCGGCGCTCGCGGCGGCGTACTCGATCTCGAAGGCACCCGGAGTGAGGAGGCGCGCCGCGCCGCCCACGGCCGGCACCGCGTAGAAGTGCAGCCAGCCGTCGTTCTCCGCGGGAAATACCAGCTGCGTGTTCCCGGTCCAGAAGAGCTGCTGATCCGAGGTGAGGGCATGGAAGACGCTGCCGGCGCCTGAGGGCGCGCGGTAGACCTCGGCCACGGTGCCGTCACCGAGCGTCGCGACGCGGATCGACCAGGGGTAGCCGGTGCGATGTGGGATGAGACCGACCTCATCGTGGGTCGAGGGGATGCGCAGGAACGCGAGCCGCGTGCCGTCGGGCGAGAAGCGCGGTTCGACGTCGTAGGAGAAGCTCGCATCGATCCAGCGCAGCGTACGGGCGGCGAAGGCGTACACCCCGACGAAGCTGTGATCGCCCCGCGTCACGACGAAGGCGAGCTGCCGGCCGTCGGGCGAGAACGTGAGCGAGTCCACGGCGCCGCGCATCTTGAAGAGCTGCTCGGGCTTGGCGCCCGGGTGCGTTGCGACGCTGAATACCTTTCCCTCGTGGAGAAAGAGCAGCCGCTCGCCATCCGGGGAGGCCAGGGGCGCGTGGCCGTCGCCGATCTTCCAGGTCGCATGCCCGCGCAAGTCGACGAGCATCACCTCCTGCACCACCCCGTCGGCGAGCTGTGCCGGATTGGGTGCCGGCTTGTCGGGATATTCCGCATCGCCGCCGTGCACGTAGGCGATGAGCTCGCGATGCGGCACGAAGGCGAGATCGATGACCTCGAGCCCGTCGTCAGCCCCGTAGTGCGTGAGTGCGTGCGACTCGAAGCCGCCGTCGCGTGTGGCGAGCGCCAGCCAGACGTTGCGCCGCCCGCGCGCGTTGCTCACCCAGGCGAAGGCGCGCGCGTCCGGCGCCGCCACCAGATGCGAGGCGAACGGCGCGCTCAGCACCTGCGCAATGGTGAAGTCGGCGCCGAGCGCCGCGGGGGCGATGAGCAGCGGCAGCAGCC
>JAGWMP010000120.1 GCA_028871705.1 Gammaproteobacteria bacterium | reverse complement strand
CCGCTCCATCGAGATCACCAAGTCGATGATGTTCGTGATCCTGCTCATGCTGGTGGCGGTCGCCGCCTTCAACATCGTGGCGACGCTGGTGATGATCGTGAAGGAGAAGCAGACCGACATCGCCATCCTGCGCACGCTCGGCGCCGCGCCGCGCAACGTGCTGGCGACTTTCGCCGTGCAGGGCGTGCTGATCGGCCTGGCCGGCACTATGCTCGGGGCGGGGCTCGGCACGCTGCTCGCCGACAACCTCGAGACCCTCGTCGGCGCGCTCGAGCGGCTGACCGGGGTCAAGTTCATCGACGCGAGTGTCTATTACCTGAGCGACCTGCCCGCGTACGTCGAGTGGGCCGACGTGCTCAGGGTCTGCGGCGTGGCGTTCCTCCTGTGCGCCCTCGCCACCATTTACCCGGCATGGCGCGCGGCGCGTACCGCGCCCGCGGAGGCATTGCGGCATGAGTGAGCGAGTTCTCGAGGCGCGGGAAGTGGTGAAGACCTTCCGCCAGGGGCCGGAGCTGCTGCCGGTGCTCAAGGGCGTGTCGCTCGCCGTGGCGGCGGCAGAGCGCGTGGCGATCGTCGGCGCCTCGGGGTCGGGCAAGACCACGCTGCTGCAGATACTCGGGGGGCTGGATGCGCCGAGCGGCGGGGCCGTGCTGATCGCGGGGCGCGACATCCACGCGCTCAGCGAGCGCGAACGCGGCACGCTGCGCAACCGGGCGCTGGGCTTCGTCTACCAGTTCCACCACCTGCTGCCGGAGTTCTCGGCGCTGGAGAACGTGGCGATGCCGCTGCTGGTGCGGCGCACGCCGGTGGCGGCCGCGCGCAGCGCAGCCCGCCACCTGCTCGAGCGCGTCGGCCTCGGTGCGCGTCTCACGCACCGGCCGCATCAGCTCTCGGGCGGCGAGCGCCAGCGCGCGGCGGTGGCGCGCGCGCTGGTGACCGAGCCGCGGCTGGTGCTGGCGGACGAGCCCACGGGCAACCTCGACGGCGTCAACGCCGAGAGCGTGTTCGCGCTGATGCTCGAGTTGAATCGCGAGCGCGGCACCAGCCTCGTGGTGGTGACGCACGACCTGAAGCTCGCGCACCGCATGGAGCGCGTCTTCGAGCTCGAGGCCGGGACGCTGCGGGAGCGGACCTGAAGCGCCGCTCAGCCGGCCGCGGCCGGCGGTGAATGGCGGCGGGCGCGGTAGCGGCTGGCGACGTGCCAGCGCCATACGATCTCGAGCGCGAGCCAGCCGAGCACGCCGAAGACCGCCGCGCACACCAGGCAGCCGACCGCGAACGGCTGCCACACCGGCGCGAGGGCGTGCTGGAACCAGCGCCAGTCGGGAACGAACCTGAAGTGCTGGCGCGGCACCCGCAGCACCGCCACGCCGACCCGGTAGGCGAAATAGTAGAGCGGCACGAGGCTGAAGGGGTTGGCGACCACCCAGGTGGTGCCGTAGATCACCGGCAGGTTGATGCGCCAGAGGAGGGCGACGATCACGGCGAGCAGCAGGTGGATCGGCAGCGGCATGAACGAGATGGCGACCCCGGCCCCGAAGGCATAGGTGACCGCCCGCCGATGCAGCGACCACAGCTGCGGGTCCGCGATGCGCTCACCGCAGATGCGCACCGGCCAGCGATCGCGCAGCATGTGGGGCGCCGGAACGATTTTTTTGAGAAACGCCCGCGGCATCGAGGCCGACGACTCTACCAGAAGGGCCGGGGGCCGGAATGTGCCGCGGTTCCGGTATGATTGGCGATGGCATAACCGGCCGTGCCGGTGCGTGGGGCGTGCAGGATGTGGGAAATAGTGCGGGCCGGCGGCCCGCTGATGTGGCCGATCATTCTGTGCTCGATCGTCGCGGCGGCCATCATCCTCGAGCGCCTGTGGACGCTGCAGGACAAGCGCGTGCTGCCGCGCGAGCTGCCGCAGAAGGTCTGGCAGCTCATCGAGGCGAACCAGGTCACCGACAAGGTGATCGCCGGACTCGAGCACAATTCCCCGCTCGGCCGGCTGCTCGCCACCGGCCTCGCCAACCGCCACCGGCCGCGTGAGATCCTCATGGAGCGGCTCGAGGACACCGGCCGGCACGTGGTGCACGAGCTCGAGCGCTTCCTCAACACGCTCGGCACGATCGCCGGCATCGCGCCGCTCCTCGGCCTCCTCGGCACGGTGACCGGCATCATTCACTCCTTCAACGCCATCGAGGCGGGCGGCATGGGCGACCCGCGGGCGCTCTCGGGCGGTATCGCCGAGGCGCTGATCTGCACCGTGGCGGGACTGTGCGTGGCGATCCCGGCGCTCATCTTCTACCGTTACCTGCGCGGGCGGGTCGAGGGCATCGTGGTCGAGATGGAGAAGCAGGCGATCCGCATGGCGGACGCGCTCGAGGCGGCCCGCCCTTAGGAACCGAACCGTGAACCTGAGGCCGCGCCGCGCACCCGAGGAGCCGGAGATCAACGTCGTCTCGCTGATCGACGTGGTGCTGCTGCTGGTGGTGTTCTTCATCCTCTCGAGCCGCTTCACCGACGAAGGCCGGCTGCGGGTGCACCTGCCGCACGCGAGCGCCGTGCCGACCGAGCACGTCGGCACGGAGCCGCTCGTCATCAGCGTCACCGAGGCGGGCGGTTATCTCGTCAACCAGCACGAGCTCATCAACTCGAGTCCGGAGACGCTGCGCGCGGCGCTGCTCAAGGAGGCCGGCACCAGCCGCAACATGCCGGTCACGCTGCGCGCCGACGCGCGCGCCACGCACCAGTCCGTCATCACCGCCATGGACGTGCTCGGACGGCTCGGCTTCGCCGAGATCAACATCGCCACCGTCAAGGAAGACCCGGCGGGCAAGCCTTGAACGACCCGCGCTCCCGGCCGGCCGGCGGCGCCGCGCCCTCCGCACCGCGCGCCGACCGGGCACTGGTGGCGTATCTGCGGCTGTTCGGCTACGTGCGGCCGCACCGCTGGCAGTTCGCCGTCGGCGTCCTCGGGGCGGTCCTGTACGCCGCCACGCAGACCAGCTTCGCGGCGCTCGCCAAGTGGTTCGGCGACTCGACCCTGACGCAGCACGATCCGCGCACCATCGTGTGGGTGCCGGTGGCCGTGATCGGTCTGTTCGTGTTGCGCGGTCTCGGCGACTTCACCCAGACCTATTTCATGGGTTACGTGGGGCGGCGCGTGGTCGCGCGGCTGCGCAGCGAGGTGTTCAGGCGCATTCTGGAGCTGCCGATCGGCTACTTCGACCGCAACTCATCGGCGATGCTGCTGTCGCGCCTCACTTACAACACCGAGCAGGTGGGCCAGGCCACCACCGACTCGGTGGTGGTGCTGGTGCGCACCACGCTCACCATCATCGCCTGCATTGCGCTGGTGTTGTGGTACAACGCACGGCTCGCGCTGCTGGCGCTCACGATGGGGCCGCTGGTGGCGTGGCTGGTGTCGGTCATCAACCGCAAGTTCCGCCGCTACAGCCGCCGTATCCAGGACTCGATGGGCGATGTCACCCGGGTCGCCAAGGAGAGCTTCGAGGCGCCGCGGCTCATCAAGGTCTATAACGCCCAGGAGCACCTCGATCGCCAGTTCGACGCGGTCAACGAGCACAACCTGCGCTCCAACATGCGCCTGATCCTCACCAAGGGGCTGTCGAACCCCGTCGTGCAGCTGGTGACGGCGATCGGACTGGCGGTGGTGCTGGCGCTGGCGCTGGCGGACGAGGTGCATGGGCGCACCAGCATCGGCGACTTCATGGGCTTCTTCGTCGCGCTGGTCGGGATCGCGCAGCCGCTGCGCGACCTCGTGGGAGTGGCCGGACCGCTGCAGCAGGGCATCGCGGGCGGCCAGAGTCTGTTCGAGCTGCTCGACGAGCCGTGCGAGCCGCAGGGCGGCAGCTACCGCGCCGCGCGGGTTCGCGGCGCGGTCGAGTTCCGCGAGGTGTCCTTCGCCTACGACATGGGCAGAGGTGCCGCGGCGGACGGCACGCAGCCACGCCGGCCGGCGGCGCTCGAGAACATCTCCCTCGAGGTCGCGGCCGGCGCGAGTCTGGCGATCGTCGGGCGTTCGGGGAGCGGCAAGTCGACGCTCGTCAACCTGCTGCCGCGCTTCTACGACGTGCGCTCCGGCAGCGTGCGCGTCGACGGGCGCGACGTGCGTGACTACGACCTGAGGTCGCTGCGCGAGCAGATCGCGGTGGTGAGCCAGGACGTGGTGCTGTTCGACGACACCATCCGCAACAACATCGCCTTCGGCCGCGACGTCTCCGACAGCGCGATCGAGCGTGCCGCCGAGGCGGCGCACATCCTCGAGTTCGTGCGCGGGCAGCCAGGCGGGCTCGATGCGCTGGTGGGGGATCGCGGCATGCTGCTCTCCGGCGGGCAGCGCCAGCGCATCGCCATCGCGCGCGCGCTCCTCAAGGATGCCCCGATCCTGATCCTCGATGAGGCGACCTCCGCGCTCGACACCGAGTCCGAGCGCCACATCCAGGCGGCGCTCGCGCAGCTGGTGCGCGACCGCACCACCTTCGTGATCGCGCATCGCCTCTCGACGGTCGAGCAGGCCGATCGCATCATCGTGCTCGACGCCGGCGTGCTGGTGGAGCAGGGCACGCATAGCGAGCTGCTGGCGCGCGGCGGCCTGTACCTCAAGCTGCACCAGCTGCAGTTCTCGGACTGAGGAGGCGCGGCGCGGTGCAGCGGCTCGAGCGACTTTGGTATGAGCACGCCGCGGGCCCCTCGCTCCTCGCGCCGCTCGGCTGGCTCTACGGCGCGCTCGGCGCGCTGCGCCGCGGCGCATATCGCACCCGGCTGCTGCGTGCGCGGCGCCTCAGCCGGCCGGTGGTCGTGGTCGGCAACCTAACCGTCGGCGGCACCGGCAAGACGCCGCTCACCATCTACCTGGCGCGCGAGCTCGCCGCCGCCGGGCTCAGGGTGGGGATCGTCTCGCGCGGTTACGGGCGGCAGGGGCGCGAGGCGCGTGCCGTACAGGCGGACTCGGACTGGCGCGACGTGGGCGATGAGCCGCTGCTGCTGGTGCGCCGCACCGGCTGCCCGACCATGGTGGCGGCGGATCGCGTGGCGGCTGCCCGCACGCTCATCGCGCGCGGCGCCGAGGTCATTCTGGCGGATGACGGGCTGCAGCACCTGCGGCTCGCCCGTGACTGCGAGATCGTCGTGATCGACGGCAGCCGCGGCTTCGGCAACGGCCGCTTGCTGCCGGCCGGGCCGCTGCGCGAACCGGCGGCGCGGCTCGCGCGCGCGGATCTCGTGGTCGTCAACGGCGAGCCGGTGCACGGCTCGCTCGGTGGCGCGGTGCTGCCGGCGGATGCGCTGCGCATGCAGCTCGCGGCGCAGTCCGCCGTGCGGCTCGACGGCCGCGGGCGTGCCTGCGAGCTCGGCGCCTTCCGCGGCCGGCGGGTGCACGCGGTGGCCGGGATCGGCAACCCGCGGCGCTTCTTCGGCGAGCTCGCCGCTCGCGGCATCGAGGTGATCGAGCACCCCTTTCCCGACCATCACCCCTTCACCGCGCGCGAGCTCGCCTTCGGCGACGAGCTGCCGGTCCTCATGACGGAGAAGGATGCCGTAAAATGCGCCGCGTTCGCCAACGCGCGGCTGTGGTACGTGCCGGTGAGCGCGGTCTTCAGCGACGCCGACGCGCTCAGGCTGCGCGCCGGGTTGCTCGGCAGGCTGCGCGGCGCACCCGGAGGTTAGAACCGCGATGGATCCCCGACTGCTCGAGATACTCGCCTGCCCGGTTTGCAAGGGCACGCTCAAGTACCAGCGCGAGGCGCAGCTGCTGGTGTGCCGCATGGACCGGCTGGCCTTTCCCGTGCGCGACGACGTGCCGGTGATGCTGGAAGAGGAGGCCCGCCAGCTCGCCGCCGATGACCCGCTGCTCGAGCGCTGAGAGCCAAGCGTGTTCCGCGTCGTCATCCCTGCGCGCTACGCCTCGGTACGCCTGCCCGGCAAGGCGCTGTTGCCGATTGCCGGCAAGCCGATGGTGCAGTGGGTGTACGAACGTGCCCGTGCCACCGGCGCCGCCGAGGTGCTGATCGCCACCGACGATGCACGCATCGCCGCGGCGGCGCGCGCTTTCGGTGCCGAGGCGGTCATGACCGCCGCAAGCCATGCCTCCGGCACCGACCGCATCGCCGAGGTGGCCGCGGCACGCGGCTGGGCGCCGGGCGAGGTGGTCGTGAATCTCCAGGGCGATGAGCCGCTGATGCCCGCGGCGCTGGTGCGCCAGGTGGCGCAGCTGCTCGCGGTGGCGCCGCACGCCGACATGGCGACGCTCGCCGCGCCGATCGCGGGGGTGGCGGAGCTCCTCGACACCAACGTCGTGAAGGTGGTGAGCGATGCGGCGGAACGGGCGCTCTACTTCAGCCGCGCGCCGATTCCGTGGAACCGCGGCGGTGCCGCCGGCGCGCTCGCGAGCCAGACGGACGCGAGCGGCGCGCGGCGCCACATCGGCATCTATGCATACCGGGTGAACGCGCTCGCGCGCCTCGCAGCGCTCCCACCGGGCGCGCTCGAGATGCGCGAGAAGCTCGAGCAGCTGCGAGCGCTCGAAAATGGCCTCACGATCCAGGTGGCGGATGCCTGTGCTGCGCCCGGCCCGGACGTGAACACGGCGGCGGATCTCGAGCGCGCGGCGGCGCTCGTCGGCGTGCCGGCGCCCTGAGCGCTACACTACTTATTTACCGATGCTGAACGGGCCACGCCGGCGCGGCGGGTCGCCGCTTTCACAATTGCATACGCCCTGCAACAGGAACTTAAGTCTTTGCTGCGGCGTCCAATTTGACGTGGGTGAGGGGGCTTGAGTGTCAACCCTGCGCCCGCATTTAACGTTGGTGCCCACAGCGATTCGCTCAACATGAGAAACCTCCCGATGACCAACCGAACCCCTGCTTTCCGGCGTGCCGGCCTGGCCGCCGTCATTGTGAGCGCCGCCGCGGCCGTGCTGGCCGGGTGTGTCGACGCCCCGCCGCCGCGCCCGGTATACGACGCGCCGCCCCCGCCGCCGCCGCCGCCCGTGAGCGAGGTGTACGCCTACCCGCTGCACGGCCAGACTCCGCAGCAGCAGGATCGCGATCACTACGAGTGCAGCACCTGGGCGACGCAGCAGACCGGTTTCGATCCGAGCGCGCCGGGCGTGCCGCCGCATGACCGGGTGCAGGTCGTCTCGGCTGGTCCGCCTCCGGGAACGAACACCGCCATCGGTGCCGTGGCCGGTGCCATCCTCGGCGCGGCGATCGCGCCGCGCTGGCAGGCGGCGCCGGCGGCACTCGCCGGTGCGGTCGTTGGCGGCGCGATCGGCAGCTCGGCGGACGCCGCCAATGCGCAGGCGACCCGCACGGTCGTCGTGCAGGACCGCCGCGCCGCCGCGGCGCAGGAACAGCAGGCCGCCAACTACCGACGCGCGATCGGTGCGTGTCTCGATGCGCGCGGCTACAGCGTGAAGTGACGGGCGGGGAGCTCATGAAGCAGGCAGCAATCTGGGTACGGATGTGCACCGCGCTGGTCGCGGCCGCGGCGGTTTCGGTCGCGAGCGCGCAAGCACCGGACCACGGCTATCGCCCCGGCGGGCGCGCGCCCGAGCACATGGACGCGCGCTTCCATCACAACCACTACTACCCGAACCGCGGCGCCTACGTGGCCGGGCTGCCGGGCCACCCGTACGCCTTCGAGCGCCCGGGCGGCCGCTTCTTCTACTCAGGAGGCGTCTGGTACGCCCCCTACGGGCCGCGCTTCGTGGTCGTCGGTGCGCCGCTTGGCGTGTTCGTGCCGGTGCTGCCGCCGTTCTACAGCACCATATGGTTCGGCGGCGTTCCGTACTACTACGCGAACGACACCTACTATGTCTGGAGCCAGGCACAGAACGGCTATGAGGTCGTGGCCCCGCCCGGCGACCCTGACGACCCCAACGCTGCCGATTCGGCTGCACCGCCGCAGCCGCCGCCCCCGCAGGGCGACAATCTCTACATTTACCCGCAGCAGGGCCAGAGCGCCGAGCAGCAGGCGAGCGACCAGTACGAGTGCCACAAATGGTCTTCGTCGCAGACCGGCTTCGATCCGACCCAGCCCGCGGGCGGCGTGCCCGCGGAGCAGCTCGGCGCGCGGCGGGCGGACTACCAGCGCGCCATGATCGCGTGCCTCGAGGGGCGCGGCTACAGCGCGCGCTAGGAGCTCAGCAACACGAGATTCGCGACGCGCCCGCGGGTGGCCCTGTCACTGCCCGGAATAGCCGAGCGCAACCGTGTTCACGACGTCCACGACGCCCGGGGCCTGCTCGGCGGCCGCCTGCGCCTCTCCCCGTTGCAGCTCGGTCGTCACCTGGCCGGTGAGATACACGATGCCGTGGCGGGTGCTCACGTAGACCAGATTGGATCCTCCGAGATCCCGGTACTGCTTCAGTCGGGCTTTCACGGCGGCCGTGATCTGCGCGTCTGCGGCACAGTCGCTGTCGGTGCAAGGGCGAGTGGCACAACCGCCGGCAGCCAGCGCGAGCGCAAGGCCGAGCGCGAGAACCCGCGACGAGCTCGAGCGGTGCATGTCAGCGGCTCTCCTGCGGCTCAATGCAAACGAGGAGCCTAGGCGCAGGCACCACAGGCCGCAAGCGTTCCACGGCGATACAATGTGCCCCGGGTGAAAGTGCTGTTCGTCTGTCTCGGCAACATCTGCCGCTCGCCGACCGCGGAGGGTGTGCTGCGCACGCTCGCCGCGCGCGAGGCGCCGGAGCTCGCCCTCGAGGTCGATTCGGCGGGTACCGCCGCGTATCACGTGGGACAGCCACCGGACCCGCGCACCCGCGCGGCGGCGGCGCGCCGTGGCTACGACCTGAGCGCGCTGCGGGCGCGCAGCCTCGAGAGCGCGGACTTCGAGCGCTTCGACCTCATCCTGGCGATGGACCGCGAGAACCTCACGGCGCTGCGCCGCCGCGCACCGGCGCACACGCACGAGCGGCTGCGGTTGTTCCTCGAGTTCGCCGCGGGCGAGGCGCCCGAGGAAGTACCGGATCCGTACTACGGCGGCCCCAACGGCTTCGAGGAAGTGCTGGATCTCGTCGAGGCGGCGACGCGCGGACTGCTCGCGCACCTGCGCCAGCGTCCGCGCGCCACCTGACCCGAGGCCGCCCGCGGGGGCGGTTATTCCTCCGAGCCCCGGCTCGGGTCCGCGTCCTTGGCGGGCGCGGACGACCAGATCACGTAGGGCTTGGCCTGCCCCGCGCCTGCCTCGGGCTTGGGCGCCGGCTCGAAGTGCGCGAGCGGCGCGGCCTCGTGCGCGACGGGATTCTCGCGTGGCTCCGCGTGGTACTCGCGGATGGGCGCCGCTGCGGCGAACTCGTGCGGGCGTTCGGCCGGGGGCTGCGGTGCGGGTGCGGGTGCGGGCGCGAACGAGGCGGGCGCCTCGTGCGAGCCGT
>JAGWMP010000119.1 GCA_028871705.1 Gammaproteobacteria bacterium | reverse complement strand
CGCCCGGCGCCCGCCGCGGGGCCGCTGACTCCCGCGGTCCGCAGGCTCCTCGCGGAGCACGGGCTCGCGGCCGAGGCGCTCACGGGAACGGGACCCGGCGGCCGCATCAGCGTCGCGGACGTGCTCCAGGCGGCCGCCGCCCGCGGCCCCGCCCAGCACTCCGGTTCCGCCGCCCGGGAGCCGCCGCCGGCCGCAGCAAGCGCAGCGCCCGCCGTCCGCAGCCATCGCGTGCCGCATACCGCCGTGCGCCGGCGGATCGCCGAGCACATGACGAATAGCCTCCTGCACACGGCGCCGCACGTGACCACGGTGTTCGAGGCGGATCTGACCGCGGTGCTCAAGGACCGCGCGCGGCGGCGCGAGGAGTTCGCGTCCCGTGGCGCGCCGCTCACGCTCACCGCCTACTTCGTGCAGGCCGCTGTGGCGGCGATCCGCACCGTACCGGAGGCCAACAGCCGCTGGACCGATACCGCGCTCGAGATCTACGACGACATCCATGTCGGCATCGCGACCGCGGTCGAGGGTACGGGACTCGTGGTGCCGGTGCTGCACGACGCGGGTGTGCGCGACCTGTTTGCGGTGGCGCAGGGGCTCGAGGATCTCGTGAGCCGCGCGCGCGACGGCGCTCTCACCCCGGCGGACGTGCGCGGCGGGACCTTCACCATCTCCAACCACGGCGTGAGCGGGAGTCTGCTCGCCGCGCCCATCATCATCAACCAGCCGCAGTCGGCGATCCTCGGCGTCGGCAAGCTCGAGAAGCGGCCGGTGGTCGCCGAGGAGGGCGATGAGCAGAAGATCACCGTGCGGCCGCGCTGCTATGTGACTCTGACGCTCGATCATCGCGTGATGGACGGCCATCAGGCGAACCGCTTCATGCAGACCTTCGTCGCGGCGCTCGGCGACTGGCCGGTGGCGAAGGAGTAACATCGCCCGCCGCCGTGTCGGGGCACCATGCAGCCGCGCAGAGCGAGCCGATCGAGCGCGCCAGCGAGGATGAGCTGCGCGCGCTGCAGTTGCAGCGCCTCAAGTGGTCGCTGCGTCACGCCTACGACCACGTGGCTCCCTACCGGCTCAAGTGCCAGCGTGCCGGCGTGCATCCGGACGAGCTGCGCTCGCTCGCCGATCTCGCGCGCTTTCCGTTCACCGTCAAGGACGATCTGCGCGACAACTATCCCTTCGGCATGTTCGCCGTGCCGCGCAGCGCCGTGGTACGCGTGCACGCCTCCAGCGGCACCACCGGCAAGCCCACCGTGGTCGGCTACACCCGCGCCGACATCGACACCTGGGCGGGCCTGGTGGCGCGCTCGCTGCGCGCGGCCGGCGCCCGGCCCGGCGACATCGTGCATGTCGCCTACGGCTACGGACTCTTTACCGGGGGGCTCGGGGCTCACTACGGCGCCGAGCGTCTCGGCTGCACCGTCGTGCCGATGTCAGGCGGCCAGTCGCAGCGGCAGGTGCAGCTGATCTGCGATCTGGCGCCGGACGTCATCATGGTGACGCCGTCCTACATGCTGGTCCTCATCGAGGAGTTCCGCCGCCAGGGGCTCGACCCCATGGCTACCTCGCTGCGCTGCGGACTGTTCGGTGCCGAGCCCTGGAGCGAGGCCTTGCGCCGCGAGATCGAGACCGCCGCCGCGATCGATGCGCTCGACATCTACGGCCTCTCCGAGGTCATGGGTCCGGGCGTCGCGAGCGAGTGTCGCGAGAGCAAGGACGGCGCCGTGATCTGGGAGGACCACTTTTACCCGGAGATCATCGACCCGGCGAGCGGTGCGGTGCTGCCGGACGGTGCGACGGGCGAGCTGGTGTTCACTTCGCTCACCAAGGAGGCATTGCCCATGATCCGCTACCGCACCCGCGATCTCAGCGCGCTTCTGCCACCGACCGCGCGCTCGATGCGGCGCATGGCGCGCATCGGCGGGCGCACGGACGACATGCTCATCGTGCGCGGCGTCAATGTGTTCCCGAGTCAGATCGAGGAGCTGGTGCTGAAGGTGGCCGGGCTCGCGCCGCACTACCAGATCGAGTTGAGCCGCGTGGGGCATCTCGACCGGCTCGCGGTCGCGGTCGAGTGCCTCGCCGGCGCCGCCTCGTCCGCGGCGCGCGCCGCTGCGCGCCGGCAGCTCGAGGCGGGCATCAAGGCCTACGTCGGCCTCTCCGCCGAGGTGCGCGTCGGCGATCCCGGCTCCCTCGAGCGCTCGCAGGGCAAGGCCCGGCGGGTGATCGACCGGCGGGGCTTGTAAAGGATGCCGGGCGCGGTCAATCTCGGGCGAATGCGTGCCGGTTACAAAGCGCGGCTGCCGTTCACCGCGGCCGCGGCGGCGATACTTCTCGCCGGGAGCGCCGCGATCGAGGCGGCGCAGCCGGCCGTGCTGCGCGCTGCGGTGCGCAGCTGGCGGCAGGCGCACGAGCGCGCGATCGTCACCGACTTCGTGACGCTGCTCTCGATGCCGAATGTCGCCACCAACGTCGCGGACGTCGACCGCAATGCCGCCTGGATCGAGCAGCAATTGCGCAGCCGCGGCTTCACCACACAGCTGCTGCGGGCGGCACCGGGAACGCCGGCGTCGGTGTTCGCGCAGCGCCAGGTGCGCGGCGCGCGGCGTACGGTGATCTTCTATGCGCACTACGACGGCCAGCCCGTCGGCCAAAGGGGCTGGCTCACGCCGCCCTTCGAGCCGGTGATGCGTACGGCCCTCGCGGGAGGTCAGACCGTCGACTGGCGCGCGGTGGCGCCGCCATTCGATCCCGAGTGGCGGCTGTTCGCCCGCTCGGCCGGAGACGACAAGGCCTCGATCGAGGCCATGCTCGCGGCGCTGGATGCGCTCGAGGCGAGCCACATCCGCCCGACCGTGAACATCAAGCTCCTCTACGAGGGAGAGGAAGAGCAGGGCTCGACCCATTTCGCCGCGCTGGTCGCGAAGAACCTCGATCTGCTGCGCGGCGATCTGCTCATCATGGGCGACGGCCCGATGCACCAGAGCGGACGGCAGATGGTCAATTTCGGCAACCGCGGCTTCATCGGGCTGACGCTGAGCGTCTATGGCGCGACGCGTCCGCTGCACGACGGCCACTACGGCAGCTGGGCTCCGAGTCCCGCGGTGTCGATCGCCCACCTGATCGCGAGCCTGCGCGATGACGACGGCCACATCCTGATCCCGCATTTCTACGACGACGTGGCGCCGGTCTCGGCCGCCGACCGTGCGGCCCTCGCCGCAATGCCTCCCGTCGAGGCAGATCTGAAGCGCGCGCTCGGGCTCGCGCGCAACGTCGGACCCGCGCGCCTGGCCGACGGGTATCTCGCCCCGACACTCAACGTACGCGCGATCCACGTGGGCGATGAGGGGCCCGCCGCCGCCAACGCCATCGCCACGCACGCCGACGCCTCGCTCGACTTCCGCCTCGCGCCCGGGGAGACCCCGCAGCACACGCGCGAGCTGCTCGAGCAGTACCTGACCTCACAGGGCTGGTTCATCGTGCGCGCCGACCCGGACCTCGAGACGCGCCTCGCGCACGGGCGGATCGTCAAGGTGGTGTGGGACGAAGGCGGGGCGATCGCCACCAAGACGCCGCTCGAGCTCGCGGCCTCGCGGGCGGTGGTTGCTTCGATCGGGCGCACCGTCGGCTACCCGCCGATCGAGCTGCCGATCGTCGGGGCGAGCTCGGGCATGGCCGACATCGTCGGGCAGCTCGAGGTCCCGATGGCCGGCGTCAGCATCGCCAACTACGACGACAACCAGCACGCCGAGAACGAGAACCTGCGCCTCGGCAATCTCTGGGACGGCATCGAGGTCTACGCGGGGCTCCTGGCCGATCTCAACTGGTGAGCCGCGGCGCCACCGGCGGCGCCAGATTACACAATGCAGCAACTTATGTAACACACGGCAGCTGTCGGGCCGGGGCGACAGCTTGTGCACCCGGGCATGTGGGGCTACATAAGCGCGGGGATATGCATTCACCAGACGAGTCACCGCGGGGAGTTGCCCGTATGAACACATCCGAGCTCACTCGACGCCTCTCGAACGCCACCCGCCACCTCTCGCTGCGCCTGCTCGCGGTCGCCGGCATCGGCTGCACCCTGCTGCTCGGCGCCTGCGGCGGAGGCGGCGGCTCGATGAGCAGCCCGCCGCCGCCTCCCGGCACCAGCGGGACCGCCATGGTGACCCTGACCGACATGCCGGGCGATTTCCTCAGCTACATGGTGAATGTCGTCTCGCTCAAGCTGACGCGTGCCGATGGCACCACGGTCGAGACGGTCGCGGTGCCGACCACCGTCGACTTCGCCCAACTCGTCAACCTGTCCGAGGTCATCAGCGCCCAGCAGGTTCCCGGCGGCAGCTATACCTCGGTCGCCATGACCATCGATTACGCGAACGCCACGATCGTCGTCGACAACGGCGCCGGCGGTCTGACGATTCCGGCCGCAAACATCGTCAACGGCGCGACCATGAGCCCGCTGGTCGCGCCCAATAGCCAGGTGACGCTCACGTTGCAGCTGCCCTCCGGCGCACCGCTGGTCGTCACCCCCGGCACGGTCGCGAACCTGGCGCTCGATTTCAACCTGAGTGCCTCCAACGCCGTCGCCCCCTCGACCATCACCTCCACGACGATGGCGAGCGCGGTAACCGTGACGGTCAACCCGGTGCTGGTGGCGAGCCTCGCCCCCGACACCTCCAGGCAGATCCGGGTGCGCGGCTCGCTGGTGAGCGTCACCGATACCTCGAGTGCCACCTCCTACACGATCACCGTGTGGCCGTTCTTCACCGCCTCGGGGAGCCGGGGCCAGCTGGTGGTCGATACCACCTCCACCACGGCGTTCACCATCAACGGCACCTCTTACACCGGTACCGCCGGCCTGACGGCGCTGGCATCGCTGCCGACCGGCACACTGACTGCGGCGCTCGGCAGCTTCGACACCTCGAGCCGGACCTTCACCGCCAGCCAGGTATTTGCGGGAACGAGCGTGCCCGGCGCCGGACTCGACAGCATCGACGGCACGGTGACCGCCCGCAGCGGCGACGTGCTGACGGTCACCGACGGGTTCCTGGAGCCGCAGGGCGGCGGCGGCGTCACCGGCGGGCAGGTGATGAGCACCAGCACCGCCAACGAGAGCATCACCCAGGTGGGGATGGAGTTCGGCCACTTCGGCCGCCAGGTGGCGGTGACGGTGGCCGCCGGTACGGCCGTGACCGAGGACGGCCAGGCCGGATCCTTCGGGATCCAGGACATCTCCGTCGGCCAGCACCTGCAGGCCTTCGGCCAGTTCGGCAGCGACGCGAGCGGCAACCGCACGCTCGATGCCCGCACCGGGAGCGTGCGTCTCATGATGACGCGAGCCGTCGGCCAGTACACCTCCACCGCGGGCGGCGTCGTCACCATGACGCTGCAGGCGCTCGACGGGCAGCCCGCGTCGGTCTTCAACTTCGCCGGCACCGGCTCGAGCAGCACCAACGATGCGACCGCCGGCGCCTACACCGTGAGCGTACCGGCGGCGCTGCCGTTGCCGGCGATGTCGGCCGGATTCCCGGTGCTGTTCGACGGCTTCGTCACGCCCTTCGGCTCCGCGCCGCCGGACTTCTCCGCCGTGACGCTCGAGAACTTCTCGAGCATGAACTCGCGGCTGGGTCTCGCCTGGAGCTCGCCGGGCCTCACGGCGCCGTTCGCCGCGCCATTGAGTGCCACCAACGTCATGATCACTCAGGCGACGCTCGCGAGCGCCGCGCAACACGTGATCTGGATCGGGCCGGTGAAGGAGGATCCGTCGAGCGTCAGCGCCGGGTTGAGCTTCGTGCCCAACAGCTCCGCCGCGCCGATGATCTTCGTGGTCGCACACCGCATGAGCTGGCAGTTCCAGGTCTACGGCTCCTTCAGCGACTTCATCACGGCGCTCACCGCGGACCTCGACGGCACGACGGCGCTGCTGCGCATCGATGCGCAGGGACCTTACGACCTGAGCACCGGGGTGTTCTCGGTCAACGTGATGGCGGTGGAGCTGAACGACTGAGCCGCCGCGGCGCGTCAGCCTTCGGCGGGGACGAGCGGCGGGCGGCCGCTCCTCCCCGGCCTCGGGGCGCTCCCCGATATCGATGTGCTAGCCTTGCGCCATGTACACGCAGGCGCTCGATACCCACGGCCGCGAGCCGGTGCCGGCCGCGGAGGGCGCTGGCCCGGCCGCGCGCTTTCAGGCCCGCATCGATGCCGATGAGAAGATCGAGCCCAAGGACTGGATGCCAGAGGCCTACCGGCAGACTCTGATCCGGCAGATCTCCCAGCACGCGCATTCGGAGATCGTCGGCATGCTCCCCGAGGGCAACTGGATCACGCGTGCGCCGACGCTGCGCCGCAAGGCGGTGCTGATCGCCAAGGTGCAGGACGAAGGCGGCCACGGCATGTACCTCTACAGCGCGGCCGAGACCCTCGGCGTATCGCGGGCGCAGCTCATCGAGCAGCTGCTCTCGGGGGCGGCGAAGTACTCGAGCATCTTCAATTACCCGACGCTCACCTGGGCGGACGTGGGCGCCATCGGCTGGCTGGTGGACGGCGCGGCGATCATGAACCAGATCCCGATCTGCCGCTGCTCGTACGGCCCGTACGCGCGCGCGATGGTGCGCATCTGCAAGGAGGAGAGCTTCCACCAGCGCCAGGGGTTCGAGATCATGCTGACGCTCGCGCAGGGCAGCGCCGCGCAGCACGCCATGGCGCAGGACGCGCTGAATCGCTGGTGGTGGCCGTCGATCATGATGTTCGGCCCCTCCGACGGCGACTCCAGGCACACCGCGCAGTCGATGGCCTGGAAGATCAAGCGCTTCAGCAACGACGAGTTGCGGCAGAAGTTCATCGACGTCACCGTGCCGCAGGCGCAGTTCCTCGGGCTCACCATCCCGGATCCCAGGCTGCGCTGGGACGAGGCGACGCAGCATTTCCAGATCGGACCGATCGACTGGAGCGAGTTCTACGCGGTACTGAAGGGCAACGGACCCTGCAACCGCGAGCGCCTCGAGGCGCGGCGCGCGGCGGATGCGGCCGGCGCCTGGGTACGGGAGGCCGCCGCGGCCTACGCGGCCAAACACGGCGGGCGTGCGCCCGCGGGGGCGAGTCATGGGTGATCCGAGCGGCGGCGCCGCCCCGGCCGACTGGCCGCTGTACGAGGTCTTCATCCGCTCGCGTTCGGGACTCGAGCACAAGCACGTCGGCAGCCTGCACGCGGCCGATGCGCGCATGGCGGTCGAGCACGCGCGCGACGTCTATACCCGCCGCCAGGAGGGCGTGAGCATCTGGGTGGTGCGCTCGGCGGACATCGTCGCTTCCGATCCCGCGGACGCCGAGGCGCTGTTCGAGCCGGCGCGCGACAAGGTCTACCGCCATCCGACCTTCTACGCGATACCGGACGAGGTGAAGAATCTGTGAGCGCCGGGGCCGCGGCGCCCGCGCGGCGCGAGCGCGCGCTGAGCGAGGCGCTGTTCCGCTACGTCCTGCGCCTCGCTGACACGAGCCTCGTGCTCGGACAGCGGCTCGGGGAATGGGTCGGGCATGGACCGGCGCTCGAAGAGGACCTGGCTCTGGCCAATCTGGCGCTCGATCTCATCGGCCAGGCGCGGCTGCTGCTCACCTACGCCGGCGAGGTCGAGGGTGAGGGACGGGACGAGGACGCGCTCGCCTTCTCGCGCGATGCGCCGGAGTTCCTCAACCTGACACTCGCCGAGCAGCCGAACGGCGACTTCGCCCACACCATCGTGCGGCAGTGGCTGATCGATTGCTGGCAGCTCGAGATCTACGCCGACCTCGCGGCCTCGGCCGATGAGCGTCTCGCGGCGATCGCCGCCAAGGCCCTCAAGGAGACGCGCTATCACCACCGTTTCAGCAGCGGCTGGCTCGCGCGCCTCGGCGACGGTACGGCCGAGAGCCGCTCGCGCACCCAGGCGGCGCTCGATTCGCTCTGGCGCTTCAGCGCGGAGCTGTTCGCGGCCGATGAGGTGGATGAGCGCATGGCGGCGGCGGGGATCGCGGCTCCCCTCGCGCCGGCCGCGGAACGCTGGCGCATACGCGCCGCCGCGGACCTCCAGGCGGCGACGCTCGCGTTGCCGGCGCCGCAGCCGTACCCCTGGCATGGCAAGCGCGGCGTACACACCGAGCACCTGGGCCACCTGCTCGGCGAGATGCAGCACCTGCAGCGCGCCTACCCCGGTGTGCGCTGGTGAGCGCCGCGGCGGAGTCCTCCGCGCTCGAGCAGCAGGTGTGGCGGCTGCTCGCGGACGTACCGGATCCGGAGATTCCCGTGGTGAGCATCGTGGACCTCGGGATCGTGCGCTACGTGCGCCGGGATGAGGCCGGGCGGCTGCACGTCGGCATCACCCCGACCTACAGCGGCTGCCCCGCCACCGCCGTGATCCGCAGCGCCACGCGCGCGGCGCTCGATGCGGCCGGCTACGCCGACGCACTCCTCGAGGAGGTGCTGGCCCCGGCCTGGAGCAGCGACTGGGTGACGCCCGCGGGGCGCGCGCGGCTCGCCGCCTTCGGCATCGCGCCGCCGCAGGCGGACCCGGTTCGCTGTCCGCGCTGCGGCAGCGCCGCGACCGAGCGCGTGAGCGAGTTCGGCTCGACGCCCTGCAAGGCGCATTACCGCTGTACGCAGTGCCGCGAGCCCTTCGACCGCTTCAAGTGCATCTGACATGCTGAAGTTCCACACGCTGCGGGTCGCGAGCATCACCGCGGACGCGGAGGATGCGGTAGCGATCGCGCTCGAGGTGCCGGCCGAGCTGCGGGGGGAATACGCCGGCAGCCCCGGACAGCACGTGGTGGTGCGCGCGCAGCTCGAGGGCGAGGAGGTCCGGCGTACCTATTCGCTCGTCAACGCGCCGGGGGAGTGGCCGCTGCGGATCGTCCCGCGGGTGCACGCGAGCGGGCGCATGTCGCGCTTCCTCGCCGAGCAGCTGCGCGCCGGCGACAGCCTCGAGGTCCTGCCGCCGAACGGCAGCTTCACGCCGCGGGGCGCCGCGGGCCGCGGCATCTACGTGGCCTTCGCCTCCGGCTGCGGCATCACGCCGGTGCTCGCGGTGGTGCGCGCGCTGCTCGCACGGCAGGGAACCCGCGTCATTCTTTTCTATGGCAACGGCAGCACGGCCCGCGCGATGTGCCTCGAGGAGCTGCTGGCCCTCAAGGACCGCTACCTCGAGCGGCTGTCGCTGCACTTCGTGATGAGCCGTGAGCCCCAGGAGGTCGCGCTCTACAACGGGCGCCTCGACGGCGCGCGCGTGCGCGAGCTCGCCGGCGCGCTGTTCACGCCGGGCGAGGTCGCGGAGTACTTCGTCTGCGGACCGGGGAACATGATCGAGCAGGTGGCTACGGCGCTCGCGGCACTCGGGGTCGAGGCCACGCGCATCCACAGCGAGCATTT
>JAGWMP010000118.1 GCA_028871705.1 Gammaproteobacteria bacterium | reverse complement strand
AACGAGCTGCTCGAGGGGCTCGCCGGCTCGCTCGAGCGCGAGCGGCGCTTCTCCGCCGATCTGGCGCACGAGCTGCGCACGCCGCTGGCCGAGATTCGCGCCCTCGCCGAGGTCAGCGCCGATGAGCGGCACCAGGCGCCGGAGCTGCGGCGCTTCCTCGGGCAGATCGCCGGCGCCGCCGTCGGCATGCAGGGGGTGATCGAATCGCTGCTGGCGGTTGCGCGCGCCGATCGCACCGCGGTGCGCAACGCCCTCGAGCCACTGCAGGTGGCGCCCGCGGTGCACTCGCGCATCGAGCGGCTGCGCCTCACCGGCCCGGACACCCCCGGGCGAATCGTGGCGCGTGTTCCGGCCGCGGCGTGGATTCATTCGGATCCGCGTTTGTTCGATGCGCTGTTGCTCAACCTCCTGACCAACGCCCTGCAGCACGGTGACCCGCGCGAGCCCATCGAGGTCGACTGGCTCGAGCAGCCCGCGGGCGCGGCCCTGCGGATCCGCAACCTCGCGCCCGACCTCTCGCCTGAGGACCTCCCGCACCTCACCGAGCGGTTCTGGCGGCGGGCGGCGCGCGATGAGACCGCTGCACCCGCCGGCCTCGGGCTCGGGCTGTGGGTGGTCGCCGGGTTGTGCCGCGTGCTCGACCTGGATCTGAGCTTCGATCTCGACGCGCAGCAGAGGCTGAGCGTTTCCATCAGCGGATTTCGCAGCGTCTAGTCATGCCGGCGCACACCCTGACCGGCCGGGGCACCGGCGCCAAACGCCGCTGCCGCTGGGCACACGGCTCCGATCCCGACATGCAGCGCTACCACGACGAGGAGTGGGGCCGGCCGGTGCACGAGGATCGCCGGCTCTTCGAGATGCTGATACTCGAAGGCGCGCAGGCCGGGCTTTCCTGGGCGACCATCCTGCACAAGCGCGCCGGCTACCGCAGAGCGTTCGCCCGCTTCGATCCGCGGCGGGTGGCGCGCTTCGACGCGCGGCGCCGCGCCGCACTGCTGCGCGATCCCGGCATCGTGCGCAACCGCCTCAAGATCGCCGCCACGGTCGGCAATGCGCGCGCGTTTCTCGCCGTGCAGCGCGAGTTCGGCTCCTTCGACCGCTACCTCTGGGCGTTCGTCGGCGGCCGCCCGGTCGTCAGCCGGCGCAAGGGCGGCAGGCTCCCGGCGCGCTCGGCGCTGAGCGACCGCGTCTCGAAGGATCTCGCGCGGCGTGGATTCCGCTTCGTCGGCACGACCATCGTCTACGCGTACCTGCAGGCGGTCGGGGTCGTGGACGATCACGCGCGCGGCTGCTTCCGCGGCCGGTAGTAGCCGCCGGGCCTGAGCGCCTCTTAAGATAGCCCCCTCCTCAATCCGCCCGGGAAAACAACGTATGAAAGCATTGCTCGCCCTCGCCGCCACCGTACTCGCCGCCGGTGCGGCCCACGCCGACTGCCCCTACCCGGCGCCTCCCGACAAGCTCCCGGACGGCGCGACCGCCACACTGCAGGACATGCTCGCCGGGCAGAAAGCGGTCGCCGAATACAACAAGGCGGTCAACGAGTACGTCGCCTGCATCGACCAGGCGGTCGATGAGTCGATCGCCAAGGCCGGCGACAAGCTCAAACCCGAACAGAAGGCCGACATGCAGCGCGTCGAGACGCAGAAGCACAACGCCGCGATCGATCAGCTGCAGAGCGTCGCCGATCGTTTCAACGAGCAGGTGAAGGTCTACAAGGCCAGGAACGCGGACGCCAAGAAGCCCTAGAGTGCTGACGCCCGCCGAAGCCGACGCGCTGATCGGGCAGCACCTGCAGTGCCTGCCGATCGAGTCGCTGCCGCTCGCGCAGTGCGCCGGCGGCGTGCTGCGCGAGAATATCTACGCCGAGCGCGATCAGCCGCCGTTCGACCGCGTCGACATGGATGGCATTGCGCTCGACAGCCGCGCGGTCGCCGCCGGCTGCCGCAGCTTCCGCGTGCAGGCCACCCAGGCGGCCGGCGAAGCGCCGCTGACGCTGGCGGCGCCGGGGGCCTGCATCGACATCATGACCGGCGCGGTACTGCCGGTCGGCTGCGACAGCGTCGCGCCGCTCGAGGAGATCACCACCCCGGGGGTCGAGGCCGCGCTCGGCCCGGCGGTGCGGGTCGAGCCGGGGCAGTACGTGCGCCGGCGCGGCAGCGACACGCGTCAGGGGGCGTTGCTGGTGTCGGCGGGCACGCGGCTGCGCGCCCCCGAAGTCGCGATCGCGGCGGCGGCGGGCATGGCGCGCGTGCGCCTCAGCAGCCAGCCGATGCTCGCCGTGATCTCGACCGGCAACGAGCTCATCGAACCGGGAGAGCCGGTGCTCGCCCACCAGGTGCGCCGCTCGAATGCCTATGCGATCGTCAGCGCGCTGCGCGAGCACGGCTTCCAGCGCGTCGCCGACGATCATCTGCACGATGACGCCGAGGAGCTGCGCGAGCGGCTGCGCTTCCATCTGGAGACCCACGACGTGCTGGTGCTGTCGGGCGGGGTCTCGATGGGCAAGTTCGATCTGGTGCCGCGGGTGCTGGAGGAGCTCGGCGTGCGGGCGATCTTTCATAAGGTCGCGCAACGGCCGGGCAAGCCGCTGTGGTTCGGCATGGCGCCCTCGGGCGCCGCGGTCTTCGGGCTACCCGGCAATCCCGTCTCGACGCTGGTGTGCCTGTCGCGCTACGTGCTGCCGGCGCTGTATGCGAGCCTCGGCCAGAGTCCGCAGCCGCCGGAACGGCTGGCGCTCGGCGCGCCCGTGACGATCAATACGCCGCTCACGCACTTCATCCCGGTGCGCATCGAGCAGGACGACTGGGGACGCCCCTGGGCGCAACCCGCGCCCACCAACGGCTCGGGGGACTTCACCGCGCTTGCCGGGACCGATGGATTCGTGGAGCTGCCGCCGGGTCCGAACACCTACAGGAAGGGCTTCGTCACGCGGCTGTTCCGCTGGTCGTAATGCCGCCGGCGGCACCCGCCCTCCCCCCTTTCGGCCGATAGCCAGCGCCCCGCCGCAGTCCCATACTGCCCGTCATGACCTCACCGGAAGTCATCGTCCCGCTCACCCGGCGATCCGCGCCGCGCGACACGCACCGGCGTCCGATGCGCGACCTGCGCATCTCGGTGATGGACCGCTGCAACTTCCGCTGCCCCTACTGCATGCCGCGCGAGACCTACCACGAGAAGTACCGCTTTCTCGGCTCGCACGAGCGCTTGTCGTTCGATGAGATCGTGCGTCTGGCGCGCCTCTTCGTGCAGCTCGGGGTACGGAAGCTGCGTCTCACGGGCGGTGAGCCGCTGCTGCGCGCGGGGCTCGCGGACCTGATCGGCGACCTCACCGCCATTCCCGGCGTCGAGGACGTCGCGCTCACGACCAACGGGGTGCTGCTCGCGCGGCACGCGAGCGAGCTCAAGGCCGCGGGACTGAAGCGCATCACCGTGAGCCTCGACAGCCTCGACCCGCAGGTGTTCGCGCGCATGAGCGGCGGTTTCGGCAGCCCGGCGGAGGTGCTGGACGGCATCGAGCATGCGCGCCGCGCCGGACTCGAGCCCGTGAAGATCAACGCCGTGGTGCAGCGTGGCGTCAACGACCATACGGTGCTCGATCTCGTCGAGCGCTTCCGCGGCAGCGGTGTGATCGTGCGCTTCATCGAATACATGGACGTCGGCAACCGCAACCACTGGAGCTCCGAGCTGGTGGTTCCCTCGAAGGAGCTGGCGGCGCGCATCGCGGCGCGCTGGCCGCTCACCGCGCTCGAGCCCGATTACCTCGGCGAGGTGGCGCGGCGCTATGCGTTCGCCGACGGCCAGGGGGAGGTCGGCTTCATCTCCTCGGTGTCGCAACCCTTCTGCGGCGATTGCACGCGGGTGCGCCTCTCCTCGGACGGCATGATCTACACGTGTCTCTTCGCCACGCACGGCACCAGCCTGCGCGATGCCTTGCGCGGCGGGGCGGGCGACGACCGCCTGCTCGAGCTCATCGCGGGCGTGTGGCAGCAGCGCACCGACCGCTACAGCGAGCAGCGCGCCAGCCTGCCGCACGGGCCGGGCGAGCAACCCAAGGTCGAGATGTTCTACATCGGTGGCTGATGCCGCGCCCGCGCCTCTCGCATCTCGACGCCAGCAACCGCCCGACCATGGTCGATGTCGGCGCGAAGGAAGTCACGCAGCGCGTCGCCGAGGCGCGGGCCCGCGTGCGGCTGCCGCCGGCCGTGGCGCGCGCCCTGCGCGCCAGCGGCCACCGCACCAGCAAGGGCCCGGTGTTCGACACCGCGATCCTCGCCGGCGTCATGGCCGCCAAGCGCACCCACGAGCTGATCCCCTTCTGCCATCCGCTGCCCCTCGAGAGCTGTCAGATCGAGATCGAGCAGCGCGCCGCCGGGACCATCGAGGTGCGCTGCCGGGTGTCGGTGCATCATCGCACCGGAGTGGAGATGGAAGCGCTCACCGGGGCGGCGGTGGCGGCGCTGACCATCTACGACATGTGCAAGGCCCTGTCCCACGACATCGAGATCGCCGAAGTGCGCCTGCTCGAGAAGAGCGGCGGCCGGCGCGGCTATCGGCGCGCGCGCGGCGCGCGGCGCTCATGAGCGCGCCGCTCTACGGCCTGGTGCTCGCCGGGGGCCGCAGCAAGCGCATGGGCGCCGACAAGGCCGCGCTGCGCATCGGCGCACGCACGCAGCTCGAGCAGGCCCTCGCGCTGCTCGCACCGCACGTGGCGCGCGCCTTCGTGTCGGTGCGCGCCGAGCAGCGTGGCGAGCCGCTGCGCGCCGGGTTCGAGCAGATCGAGGACACCCGCGAGAACTTAGGTCCCATCGCCGGGATCATCGCCGCCCAGGAGCGTCATCCCGATCGCGCCTGGCTGGTGCTGGCCTGCGACCTGCCGCTGCTCGATGCGGCGACGCTCGAGCGCCTGGTGCACGCGCGCGCCCCCGCGCGCCTCGCCACCGCCTTCCGCTCGAGTCACGACGGGCTGCCGGAGCCGCTGTGCGCGGTGTACGAGCCGGCGAGCAGCGCCGCCCTCGCCGCCTACGTCGCCGCCGGCCGCACCTGTCCGCGCCAATTCCTGATGCAATCCGACGTCGAGCTGCTGGAGGAGCCGAACCCGCGGGCGCTCGACAACGCCAACACCCCCGAGGAGTATGCATCCGCCATGAGCGCACTCGCCGACGGCGGCGCTGCCGCCACCCGCCGCGTGACGGTGCAGTACTTCGCGCTGCTGCGCGAGCAGGCCGGGCGCCCCAACGAGACGCTCGAGACCCGCGCCCGCACGCCGCGCGAGCTCTACGGCGAGCTCGCGCGCCGCTATCCCTTCACGCTCGATGCGGCGCAGCTGCGCGTGGCGATCAACTCCGAGTTCGGCGACTGGTCGGCGGCGCTCCGGGATGGCGATGCGGTGGTGTTCATTCCGCCGGTCGCCGGCGGCTGAGTACCCGCGGACCGGCCCCATGGACGCGCCCTTCCGCTTCAGCCGCACGCCCCTCGACGTGGCGGCGCTGCGCGCCGCGCTCGCCGACCCCGCCTGCGGCGGCTACGCGGCGTTCGAGGGCTGGGTGCGCGACCATAACGAGGGCCAGCGGGTGCATCGCCTCGAGTACGAGGCCTACGAGGCGCTCGCGGTGCGCGAGGCCGAGCGCATCATCGCCGAGGCCCGGACGCGTTTCGGCGTGGCGCACGCGGCCTGCGCCCATCGGGTGGGCGACCTCGGCGTGGGCGAGCTTGCCGTGTGGGTGGGGGTGAGCGCCGCGCACCGCGACGAGGCTTTCCGCGCCTGCCGCTACATCATCGATGAGATCAAGCACCGCCTGCCGATCTGGAAGAAGGAGCACTACGCCGGCGGCGACTCGGGCTGGGTGAACTGCGAGCGCTGTGCGGCGCCGGCGGCGCACGCACAGCACCGCGAGCACGAGCACTCCTGAAGCGGCGCGCTAGGGGCGGACCTGCCCCGCCCCGCGCACCACGTACTTGTAGCTGGTGAGCTGCTCGACCCCGACCGGGCCGCGCGCATGAAAGCGCTCGGTCGAGATGCCGATCTCCGCTCCCATGCCGAACTCGCCGCCGTCGGCGAACTGGGTCGAGGCGTTGTGCAGCACGATCGCGCTGTCGACACGCTCGAGGAAGCGCTCCGCGGTGGCCTGATTGCCGGTGACGATCGACTCGGTGTGCGCCGAGCCGTAGCGCGCGATATGGGCGATCGCCCCATCGACGCCGTCGACCACGCGCGCGGCGATGATGGCGTCGAGGTACTCCGTGTACCAGTCGTCCTCGCTCGCCGGCCGCACCCGGGGATCGGCCTGCTGCACCTGGGCGTCGCCGCGCACCTCGCAGCCGGCCGCGAGCAGGTCCGCGACGATCGGCCGCAGGTGCGTCGCCACGCAGGCGCGGTCGATGAGCAGCGTCTCGGCGGCCCCGCAGATCCCGGTACGGCGCATCTTGGCGTTCACCGCGATGGCGCGCGCCATGCGCACATCCGCGTCGCGATCGATGTACACGTGGCAGTTGCCCTCGAGATGACCGATCACGGGCACGCGCGCCTCCTGCTGCACGCGCGCCACCAGCTTCTTGCCGCCGCGCGGCACGATGACGTCCAGGTATTCGGCCATGCCCGCGAGCAGGTAGCCGACCGCCGCGCGGTCGGTGGTCGGCACCAGCTGGATCGCGGCCGCGGGGAGCCCCGCGGCCTCCAGGCCCGCCGCGAGACAGCCGTGCAAGGCGGAATTCGAATGGCGGCTCTCCGAGCCGCCACGCAGGATCGCGGCGTTGCCCGACTTCAGGCACAGCGCGCCGGCATCCGTCGTCACGTTCGGGCGACTCTCGTAGATGATGCCGATGACGCCGATCGGCACCACCACGCGCTGGATCGTGAGTCCATTGGGCCGCTGCCATTCGGCCACGACCCGTCCGATCGGATCGGGCAGCGCCGCGACGGCGGTGATGCTCGCGGCGATCGCCGCGACCCGTGGCGCGTCGAGCGCGAGCCGCTCGAGCCGCGCGCCGCTCATGCCGAGCGCGCGCGCGGCCGCCAGATCGTGCGCGTTGGCGGCGAGAATCTGCGCGGCGCGCGCGTGCACCGCAACGGCCGCGGCCGCGAGCGCGGCGTTCTTCTGGGCGGTGGGCGCGAGCGCCAGTGTCCCGGCGGCGAGCGTCGCGGCCTTGCCGAGCCCCTCCATCAGCTCGCCGATGGCCGCTGCGCTGCTCATGGCGTCACGGCGCCTGCCGGGCCGCGGCGCCCGGCGCCGCGCCGGTGGTGGCGGCGCCCCGCATCAGCACCAGGTCGTCGCGGTGAATCATCTCATCGCGCCCGCGGAAACCGAGCAGCGCCTCGATCTCGGAGGACTGGCGTCCCATGATGCGCGCCGCGTCCGCATCCGAATACGCGACGATGCCGCGCGCGATCTCGGCGCCGTCGCCGGCCAGCACGCTCACGGTGTCGCCGCGCTCGAAGCGCCCGCGCGCGCCGGTGACCCCCGCGGGCAGCAGGCTCTTGCCCTCGAGCAGCGCGCGCTCGGCACCGGCGTCGATGGTGATGGCGCCCGCCGGGCGCAGCGTGCCGGCGATCCACTGCTTGCGGGCGGCGACCGGCGTCGCGCTCGGCACGAACCAGGTGCACTCGGCCCCCTCCTCCAGGCGGCGCAGCGGATGCTTGTGGTGCCCGGCGGCGATGCACATGTGGCAGCCGGCGGCGACCGCGATCTTGGCGGCCAGGAGCTTCGCCGTCATGCCGCCCGAGCCGACCGCGGAGGCGCTGCGGCCCGCCATCGCCTCGATTTCCGGGGTGATGCGCCGCACCTCGGGCAGGATCCGCGCCCGCGCATCCTTGTTGGGGTCGGCGCTGTAGAGTCCCGCGACGTCCGAGAGCAGCACCAGGCAATCGGCGCCGGCCATCTGCGCCACGCGCGCGGCGAGACGGTCGTTGTCGCCGTAGCGGATCTCCGCGGTCGCGACCGTATCGTTCTCGTTGATCACCGGCAGCGCGCCGAGCGTCAGCAACGCCTCGAGCGTCGCGCGCGCGTTGAGATAGCGGCGCCGCCGCTCGCTGTCCTCCAGCGTCAGCAGCATCTGCGCCACGGTGACCCCGTGTTCCTCGAGCAGCTCCTTGTAGGCGGCGGCAAGGCGGATCTGGCCCACGGCCGCCGCCGCCTGGCTCTCCTCGAGCCGCAACGCGCCGCGGCGCAGGCCGAGCCGGCGCCGGCCGAGCGCGATGGCGCCGGATGACACCAGGATGACCTGCTGCGCGCGCTTGCGCAGGCGCAGCAGATCCTCGACCAGGGTTTCCAGCCAGGCGCGGTTGACACGCCCGCTCTCGCCGCCCACGAGCAGCGCCGAGCCAACCTTGACGACGAGCCGCCGGGCCTGCACCAGGGGCGCGGCGTTGCTGCGAGCGGGGGCGGTCATGGTGCGAAAACTATACGCATTCGACACTGCGTTGCCCAACCTCCGGACAGCCCCTAAACTGTCGCGCGGCGAAGAAAGCTCGCGGGAAGGGTGGCAGCGCGGTGAGCAGAGACTACGAACCGGTTCGCGGACAGTGGTACGAGAACCTCGAGGAAGAAGAACAGTTCCGCGTGCTCTCGGTTGATGAGGACTCGGAGCTGGTCGAGATCGAGTATCTCGACGGCGACATCGAGGAGCTCGACCTCGAGGCGTGGCACGAAATGGACCTCGAGCGCATCGCCGAGCCCGAGGGCTGGTCCGACGAGGACGACGAGGAGTCGGACGAGGACGAGGAGTGGGACGAGGAAGACGACGAGGACGATGACGACGACTGGGACGACGACGAGGAAGACGGCGACGAAGAGCAGGACGAGTATTGACCGCCCCCGGCGTCGATAGCTGGTATCACGAGAAGGAATCCGCCTGGCTGTACCGCCGGGTGGCGGCCGCGGAGCCTGACCTGGGCAAGCGCCGGCTGTTCGAGCAGCTGGCCGTTGCCGCCGAGGAGCAGGCCGGCAAGTGGGAGCAGCTCGCCGCCAGAAGCGGTGCCGCCGAGCGCACCTTTACCCCTTCGCTGCGCGCCCGCATCGTGGTACGGCTGCTCGAGCGCTTCGACCCGGCCTCGCTCCGTGCCGTACTGGCGGCGATGAAGCTGCGGGGCCTGTCGGTCTACACCGCCCCCTCCGGCAGCATCGCCGGCCACCCCATGCCCACGACCCTCGCCGAGGTCGGCGCCCGTCACCGCAGCACCATCGGCGGAAGCCTGCGCGCGGCGGTGTTCGGCGTGAACGACGGCCTCATCTCGAATCTCTCGCTGGTGCTCGGCATCGCCGGCGCCGGCGCCACGCCCGGGTTCGTGCTGATGTCGGGCGCGGCGGGGCTGCTCGCCGGCGCCCTCTCCATGGCGGCGGGCGAGTACGTCTCGGTGCGCTCGCAGCGCGAGATGTACGAGTACCAGATCGGCCTCGAGCGCGACGA
>JAGWMP010000117.1 GCA_028871705.1 Gammaproteobacteria bacterium | reverse complement strand
CAAGGCGAACGCGGCGGCGATGGCGCGGGTGACCGCCGACAAGCTGCGCGAGGCGCGTGCCGGCCACGACGGCACCTGGATCGCGCACCCCGGGCTCGCAGCGATCGCGCGCGCGCCTTTCGACGAGGTGATGCGGGGACCCAATCAGCTCGACGTGCTGCGCGCGGACGTGCATGTCGCGGCCCAGGACCTGGTGACGATCCCCGACGGGGCGATCACGGAGGAGGGCCTGCGCAACTGCATCCGCGTCGGGGTCCAGTACCTCGAGTCCTGGCTGCGCGGCAACGGCTGCGTGCCGCTCTATCACCTCATGGAGGACGCGGCCACCGCCGAGATCTGCCGCGCGCAGCTGTGGCAGTGCCTGCGCCACGGTGCGCGCACCAGCGACGGTGTCGCATTCACCGTGGCGCGCTTCGATACGCTGCTGCACGAAGAGCTCCACCGCATCCACGGCGAGGTGGGCGCGGCGCGCCTCGGCCAGGGCGTCTTCCCGAGCGCCGCGCGGCTCTTCGAGCGGATGATCAAGTCCGAGACATTCGATGAGTTCCTGACGCTGCCGGCCTACGACCTCTTGAGCTGACAGAGAACCCACACGGAGATTCCCGCATGAGCGACGGCACCATCACGAGCCTCTCCCGATCGCTGCCCACGGCCGAGGAGCTGCGCCGTGCGTGGCGCGATGCGCCGCGCTGGCGCGGCATCGAGCGCGGCTACGACGCCGAGGACGTGGTGCGGCTGCGTGGCACGATCCCGGTCGAGCACTCGGTCGCGCGCCTCACCGCGGAGAAGCTCTGGCGCTATCTCGCCGAGAAGCCCTTCGTGAACGCGCTCGGCGCGCTCACCGGCAACCAGGCCATGCAGCAGGTGAAGGCGGGACTGGATGCCATTTATCTGTCGGGCTGGCAGGTCGCAGGCGATGCCAACCTCGCCGGCGAGATGTACCCGGACCAGTCGCTCTATCCGGCGGATTCGGTACCCGCGGTGGTGCGGCGGATCAATAACACGCTGCGCCGTGCGGATGAGATCCATCACGCCGAGGGCAACGATACGATCGACTGGCTGAAGCCGATCGTGGCGGACGCCGAGGCCGGCTTCGGCGGCGTACTGAACGCCTTCGAGCTCATGAAGGCGATGATCGATGCGGGCGCGGCCGGCGTGCACTTCGAGGATCAGCTGTCCTCGGCCAAGAAATGCGGCCACATGGGCGGCAAGGTGCTGGTGCCGACCCAGGAGGCGATCGCCAAGTTGATCGCCGCGCGCCTGGCGGCGGATGTCTGCAACGTGCCGACCGTGCTCGTGGCGCGCACCGATGCCGAGGGCGCGACGCTCCTCACCGCCGACGTCGACGAGCGCGACCGGCCGTTCATCGATACGGCCAAGGGGCGCACCGCGGAGGGCTTCTTCACCGTCAAGGCCGGCATGGCCGCGGCGATCGCGCGCGGCCGCGCCTATGCGCCCTACGTCGACCTCGTGTGGTGCGAGACGGCGAAGCCCGATCTCGAGGAGGCGCGCGAGTTCGCCGAGGGCGTGCATGCGCAGTTTCCGGGCAAGCTCCTCGCCTACAACTGCTCGCCGTCCTTCAACTGGAAGAAGAAACTGGACGATGCGACGATTGCCAGGTTCCAGCGCGAGCTTGCCGCGATGGGTTACCGCTTCCAGTTCATCACGCTGGCCGGCTTCCATGCCCTCAACTACTCGATGTTCGATCTGGCGCGCGCCTACAAGGCGCAGCAGATGACCGCCTACGTCGCGCTGCAGCAGGCGGAGTTCGCCGCCGAGGGTGCCGGTTACACCGCCACCAAGCATCAGCGCGAGGTGGGGGCGGGCTACTTCGATGCCGTCACCCAGGTGGTGAGCGGCGGGCAGTCCTCGATCACGGCGCTCGCCGGCAGCACCGAGGAGCAGCAGTTCGCGAGCGCCAAGCCGCGGCTGGAGAAGGTGGTCTAGGGATTCGAGTCAGCCCGAGCGACGGCAAGCCGGGGTCATGGCTTGCGCAGGAAACCGTGGTTGAAACCCTGCGCGTCGATGAAGTGCCCCGTGACCACTCCCGCCTCGTTGATGCTGTCGGGAAAAGTGCCCAGGTCCGAGCCCGAAGGTCCGGTCCAATGAACCTGCCACCGGGATCGCGCCGGGAGCATCGAAGGTGATGATCCCGGAGCGCGCTGGTATCGGCTGCACGCCAAACAGGATTGCCGCGGTCAGGAATGTCAATGTCCGGAATTTCATTGACCCGCCTCGAACCTTTGCTTTGCCCACGCACCCTATTTCGGGTGCGTCGCGTTGTAGGTGCGGACCTGGGCGTTGAACTGATCCACGATCGCTTTTTCCTGTTCTATCGCGGCATTGTGTGCCCGGGTGCCGAAGGTATTGAGCGCCTGGAGATCTGATTCCGAGGCGACACCGGCAAACCGCTGCGATGTGCGGGCGATCGTTGCATCAACGCACTGCGTATAGGCGTTCGTGGCGGCATCGTAGGCCGCGAACGCCGAGCGGGCTGCCTCCATCTGCTGCAGGGACGTTTGCGCGCCGTGAGGCACCGCGGGCGCGGTCGGCTGGGAACAAGCCTCCAGCGCCGTGGCGGCGATTCCGACCAGTTCACGCGCGGATGGGCCGACGGCAGGCGCGCGCGGCGCGACTGCACCGGAGAGCTGTGGGCGCGGGGCGCGGTAGGACGCCAAAGCCCACGCCAACAACGCGATCCCGCTCACGGCGATTGCCCATCGAGCGAATCTCCCGAGAGCTGTGCGCGCTGCCTTGCGCAGAACGACGCCGCATAGAATGGCGGCGAGGCACAGGATTACGCCCAGTGCCAGGGCTGCGATGCGGAGGTCTGGTGGGATCACGGTGTTTCCTGACGCGAGAGGCCGCAACACAGGCAGGCCGAAGGTGGCCACGGCCAGAAACCCTATGGCGGGCGGGACCTACTTGGCCGTCGGCATGATGAACTCGGGGCCCTTGGGCGTCGCCTCCGGCCAGCGCTCCATGATGGATTTCTGCCGGGTATAGAAGCGCACGCCTTCCTCGCCGTAGGCGTGGGTGTCGCCGAAGAGACTGCCTTTCCAGCCGCCGAAGCCGTGCCAGGCCATGGGCACCGGGATCGGCACGTTGATGCCGACCATGCCGACCTGGATGCGCCGGCCGAACTCGCGCGCCACGTGCCCGTCGCGCGTGTAGCAGGCGACGCCGTTGGCGAGCGGATGGGAGTTGACGAGCTCGACGGCGGCGGCGAAGTCGGGCACCCGCACGCAGGCGAGCACGGGGCCGAAGATCTCTTCCTGGTAGATGCGCATGTCGCGCGTCACGCGGTCGAAGAGCGTCGGTGCGAGCCAGAAGCCCTGCTCGCGGCCGGCGACGGTGAACGCACGGCCGCTCGCCGTATCGACGCGGCCGTCGACGACGAGCTCGGCACCCGCGGCCGCCCCGTCGGCGATGTAGCCGCGGATGCGCTCGAGCGCGGCCGCGTTGATGATCGGGCCCATCTCGGCCTCGGGGCTCATGCCGTCGGCGATCTTGAGGCGCCGCGCGCGCTCGGCGAGCACCGGGACCAGCCGCTCACCGACGCTGCCCACGAGCACCGCGACCGAGATCGCCATGCAGCGCTCGCCGGCGGAGCCGTAGGCCGCGCCGATGAGAGCGTCCGCCGCCTGCTCGAGGTCGGCGTCGGGCATCACCACCATGTGATTCTTGGCGCCGCCGAGCGCCTGCACGCGCTTGCCCGCCTGCGCGCCGCGCGTATAGATCGAGTGGGCGATCGGCGTCGAGCCGACGAAGCTCACCGCCTTCACGTCCGGATCGGCGAGCAGCGCATCGACCGCCAGCTTGTCGCCCTGCGCGACGTTGAAGACGCCCGCGGGCAGCCCCGCTTCGGCGAGCAGCTGCGCCATCAGCACCGCGGCCGAAGGGTCGCGCTCGCTCGGCTTGAGCACGAAGGCGTTGCCGCAGGCGATGGCGAGCGGAAACATCCAGCACGGCACCATGCACGGGAAGTTGAAGGGCGTGATGCCGGCGACCACGCCGAGCGGCTGGCGCAGCGTCCAGTTGTCGATGCCGGTCGAGACCTGGTCGGTGAAGTCGCCCTTGAGGAGCTGCGGGATTCCGCAGGCGAATTCCACGATCTCGATGCCGCGCGTCACCTCGCCCTGGGCATCCGCAAACACCTTGCCGTGCTCGGCGGTGATGAGAGCCGCGAGCGCATCGCGCCGTTCGTTGAGGAGCTGCAGGAAGCGCGCCAGCACGCGTGCGCGGCGCACGGGGGGCGTGTCGGCCCACGCCGGGAAGGCGCCGCGGGCGCTCACGACGGCGGCGCGCACCTCCTCCGCGGTGGCGAGCGCTACGCGCCGGGCGACCTTGCCGGTCGCCGGGTCGAACACATCGAGCAGGGCGCCGCTGCCGCACACGGCACGACCGCCGATCCAGTGCGGCACGGTGTCGGCGGCGGCGGATTCGTCCACGGGTCGGGAGGGAAGCGTCGAGGCGGCCATAGGCGCGATCATAGACCACGGCGGCAGGGGTGCGCATACTGCAACGATTCAGCCATGACGACGCTCGCGCTCTTTCCGACCCTGGTGTATTCCGGCGCGCTGCGCGGGCCGCGCTGGCGCGCCCTGAACGCGCGGCTGCTGCGCGAGTGCCGCCAGCTGCGCGCCGACGATGCGGCCGGCAGGCGCTGGTCGGCGCGCAACTACCCGGGCGGCTACACCTCCTACGGATCGGCGAGCCGCATGCATACGCTGTCGCCGACCTTCGCCGCGCTCACCGCGGCGCTCGACGCGCACGTGGCGCGCTTCGCGCGCACGCTCGAGTTCGATCTCACCGGCCGCACGCTCGCGCTGACCGACTGCTGGGTGAACATCATGGGGCGCAACGCCTGCCACGGGCTGCACCTGCACCCGCTCTCGACGCTGAGCGGCACCTATTACGTCGCGACACCGCCGCGCTCGGCGGGACTGAAATTCGAGGACCCGCGTCTCGAGCGCTACATGGCGGCGCCCCCACGCCGCGCCGGCGCACGCCGCGCGCTGCGCCCCTGGGTGCTGGTGCCGGCGCAAGCCGGCCGCCTGGTGCTGTTCGAGAGCTGGCTGCGGCACGAGGTGCCGCCCAACCCGGCGGCCGGCGAGCGCGTCAGCATCAGCTTCAATTACAACTGGTTCTGAAGACGCGCGTTGCACGCGGCGCGGGTCAACGGCGCCTGACAGCGCGCGTTGCCCGGATCTGAGGGCCGCGGTTTCGCGTGCGCGTGCCACCGCGGCGGGATTCAGCAACGGTTCAGTGTTCGCCGGTCAAGGTCTGGGAACGAAGGAGGCCTCTCATGCGTAATCTCTGCCGCGCTCTGATCGCCGCGACACTGCTCGCGGCGCTGCCGGTCGCATCCGAGGCCGGTGTGTTCGTGTCGGTCGCGATCGCCCCGCCGGAGCTGCCCGTGTACGTGCAGCCGCCGATGCCGGCACCGGGCTACATGTGGACGCCCGGCTACTGGGCCTGGGACGGCAGCTACTACTGGGTGCCCGGCACCTGGGTGCTGGCGCCGGTCGGGATGCTGTGGACGCCCGGGTACTGGGGCTGGGTGGACGGCGCCTACATCTGGAACGCCGGCTACTGGGGCCCGCACGTCGGCTTCTACGGCGGCGTCAACTACGGCTTCGGCTACGGGGGCGTCGGCTTCGCAGGCGGCGAGTGGCGCGGCGGCCGGCTCTTCTACAACCGCTCGGTCACCAATTTCGGCACGACCAACGTCACCAACGTCTACAACCGCACGGTGGTCAACAACGTCACGGTCAACCACGTGAGCTACAACGGCGGCGCCGGCGGCATCGAGGCGCGGCCCAATGCGCAGGAGATCGCCGCCGCGCGCGAGCGGCACATGGGTCCTATCGCGGCGCAGACCGAGCACCGGAACATGGCCGCGCACGACAACGCCATGCGCGCTTCCTTCAACGGCGGCCATCCCGCGATCGCCGCCACCTCGCGCGCCGCACACTTCACGGGTCCGGGGGTGGTTGCCGCACGCGGTGCCTCTCCGACGGGCCATGGCCCCCGCACGGCGGCGTCGCCGGGCGCGACTCACGGCGGGTCGTACCCGCAGACTCACGGCGGGTCGTACCCACAGACTCACGGCGGGTCGTACCCACAGACTCACGGCGGGTCGTACGCGCGGAACTCCGGCGGCCCGGGCGGGTTGCCGCACCAGGCCCCGCAACCGCAGCGCGGCGGCTATCAGCCTCAGCCGCAACATATGCAGCCTCAGCCGCAACGTGCGCAGCCTCAGCCCCGGGGCAATCCGCAGCGCGACGAGCGCCCGCAGCGCGACGAGCGCGCGCCACCGCACCAGACGCGCGCCGCGCAGACGGCGCGCCCCGAGCGCATGGCGCAGACGCGCGCGCCGCAGGCACGGCCGCCGCAACGCATGGCGCGCGCGCCGGCCCCGCAGGCACGCCCGCAGCAACGGATCGCGCATGCACCGGCGCCGCAGCGCCAGCCGCCCCGCGGCGGCGAGCCGCGCGAGGACCATCGGCACGGCTGACATCGGGCCGCCCCGGGCAGGGGGCGCCCGCGGCCCTAGACGACCGCGCGCAGCCAGCGCGCGATGTCGGCCACCTCCTGCGGACAGACACTGTGCGGCATGGCGTACGCATGCCACTCGACCGGGTACCCGGCCGCCTGCAGCGTGGCGTGCGCCTGCTCGCCGAGCACCGGCGCGACGATCGGATCCTGAGTGCCGTGGGCGAGGAAGATCGGCGTCGACTGATTGGCGGCGACGCGCTCGGCGGCGAAGCGCTCCGCGAGCAGGAGATAGCACGACAGTCCCATGATGCCGGCGAGCTTCTCCCCGTAACGCGTGCCGGTAAAGAGCGCCATGGCGCCGCCCTGGGAGAAGCCGGCGAGCACAATGCGGCCGGCGGGGATGCCGCGTGCATTCTCGCGGCGGATGAGCGTTTCGATGGCCGCCTGCGAGGCGCGGATGCCGCTCTCGTCCTCGGGGCCGCGACGCTCGAGGCTCACGATGTCGTACCAGGCGCGCATCGCGTAGCCGCCGTTGAGGGTCACCGGGCGGATGGGCGCGTGCGGGAACACGAAGCGCAGCGCGCGCTCGCCGGGACGGACGAGCTCGGGGACGATCGGCTCGAAGTCATGGCCGTCGGCGCCGAGACCATGCAGCCAGATGACCGCCGCCGTAGGATTGGCGCCCGTTTCGATCTCGACCGCTTCGCGTGACACCGACCACTCCCCGCTTAATGCACTTCAGGGCACGGCATGTTAGCGGAGGCGCGCGATGAGCGCGCGCCGCACGCGGCGCCGGCGCCGGCGCTGGCGGCCGTGGCCCGCGGCGCGCACCCGGCGGCGCTGGCTGCGCACGTTCCGGCGGGCTCCGCGCTCACTGCAGCTCGGCGCCGTGTGCGCCGCGCTGGTGCTGCTCGCGCTGCTCGTGAACGGCGTGTATCAGCTGGTGCGCAAGCCCACCGAGCTCTTCTTCCCCGTGAGCGGCGCGCTCTACAAGATGCCGGGCGAGACCTGGCGCGACTACGGGCCGCTCTTCCGCCGCTACTCGACCGAGCGGATCCAGCCCGAGCTCCTGGCGGCGCTCGCCCAGGTGGAAGGCTCGGGTAACCCGCTGGTGCGCACCTACTGGCGCTGGTCGTGGGCGCGGCGGCCCTTCGACGTCTATCGCCCGGCATCGAGCGCCGTCGGCATGTACCAGATCACCGACGGCACCTTCGAGGTGGCGCGGCACTACTGCATTCACCACCATGCGCTCGCGCGCGAGGGCCGCTGGGACGACTTCGGTTCCTGCTGGTTCAACGCGCTCTACGTGCGCGTGCTGCCGGCGGATGCGGTGGAGCTCACCGCGGCCTATCTCGATCTCGAGGTGGCGAACGTGCTGGCGCAGCGGCGCGGCCGGAGCACTCCCGCCGAGGTCCGGCACGTGGCCGCGGTGGTGCACCTGTGTGGCGCGGGGGCGGCGGATGCCTACGTGCGGCGTGGCCTGCGTTTCAGTGCCGCAGAGAAGTGCGGGGATCACGACCCGCGAGTCTATCTCGCGCGGGTCGACGCGATGTACGCGGTGTTCGCGGGCCTGGCGGCGGCGGAGACTTCCGCTCAGTGATGGTGGCCGCCGGCTACGTGCACGTGGCCGTGGGCCAGCTCTTCTTCGGTGGCGGCGCGGATCGCGGTGATCTCCACCTCGAAGTTCAGGTTCTGGCCGGCGAGCGGGTGATTGCCGTCGAGCGTCACCATGTCCCCGGCGATGCGCGTCACGGTCACGGTGTGATGGCCGTGGTCGGTCCCGGCCTGCAGCCGCATGCCCACCGTGAGGTTGGCGATGCCCTTCAGGGCGCGTCGCGGCACCTGCTGGACCAGCGCCTGGTCGTACTCGCCGTAGCCCTCGGCGGGCGCGATGCGCACCTTGAGGCGGTCGCCGACGTTCTTGCCCGTGAGCTCGCGCTCGAGGCCGGAGATGAGGTTGCCGTGACCGTGCAGGTAGGCGAGCGGCTCGCCGGAGGCGGAGCTGTCGAGCACCTTCTCGGCGTCGTCCCGCAGCGTGTAATGAATCGTAACGACATCGTTCTGTGCGATGGGCATGGTGGAGGCGTCCGGCCGGCGGGCGGCCAAGGGTTGCGGATTCAGCTGGACTCGAGCGGCGCCCCGACGGCGAGCCCGAGCGTCGCGCCGAGCGCGGCTCCGGCATTGGCCTTGGCCTCGCCCTCGATGCGCACCGTCTTGAGCTCGAGACGTCCGCCCTGCGCGGCGACCTCGATCGCAGCGTCGGTGATGGCGCACACCGCGCCGGGCTTGCCGGGCACCGCGCCGAAGGTGCGCGTGCGGTGTTTGACGACATCGTAGAGCCTGAGCTTGCGCCCCTTGACGGGTGTCCAGGCCCCCGGGGCCGGATTGCAGCCCCTGATCAGGTCGTAGATCTGATCGACGTGCGCCTGCCAGTTGATGCGCGACTCGGGATCGCGGCACCAGCCCTCGTAGGTCGCGAGCTCCTCGTTCTGCACGGTCTCCTGATGCCGGCCGGCGACCACCAGGTCCGCCGCCTCGAGCAATGCCTGCACGCCAAGCGGATAGAGCCGCTCGAAATAGACGCTCCCCAGCGTGTCGTCCGGTCCGATCGCGACTTTTTTCTGCAGGATGACCGGCCCCTCGTCGAGTCCGTCCGAGGGCCTGAAGATCGTGAGTCCGGTCTCGGTGTCTCCCCGGATGATCGGCCAGTTGATCGAGCTCGGTCCGCGGTAGCGGGGCAGGAGCGAGGGGTGATACTGGATCGTGCCGTGCTTCGGCGTATGCACCACGGCCTGCGACACGAGCTGCAGGACGTAGGCCATCACGGCGATATCGGCGTCGAGCTCGCGCATGACGCGCGTCGCCGCCTCGTCCTTGAGCGAGGGCAGCTGCAGCACCCGGACGCCGCGCTCCTGCGCCGCGAGGCGCAGCGGATCGGGCTTGGCACCCGGCTTCTCCGGCGCGCACAGCACCGCG
>JAGWMP010000116.1 GCA_028871705.1 Gammaproteobacteria bacterium | reverse complement strand
ACTGCGTTTCCGTCTTCCCAGGCCCTCTTTCACCTTCCTGCTCCAGGCGGCCGCCTGCGCCGTGGTCGCCTGGTCGTTGTGGAATGGCGGACTGAACGCGCCGCCGAGCGCCAGCGCGACCGGCGCTGCCGCCGCGGAAACCGCCGCCCCACCGGCCACGGCGCCTGCGGCCCCGGGCGCCGCCACGTCCGAGACACCCGCTTCCGGCGTTGCCGTCCCTGCCGCCGCGGCCTCCGGCACCGCTTCCCCGGCACCCGCTACCGCTGTGCCCACCGTGGCGCTCGCCAGCGCCGCCGGCTTCGATGGCGCGCGCCTGGTGCTCTCCTCGATCGACGTGATCGTGAGCCGCAACGACACGCTCGACCGCATCTTCCGGCGCCTGAAACTGAATCTCGCCGATCTCGCGAGCCTGCGGGCCCTGCCGGGACTCAAGGCCCGGCTCGACAGCCTGCGTCCGGGCGAATCGCTCCACCTCACCCACAAGGACGGCGAGCTCTACGGGTTTCAGCGGCGCCTGAGCGACGGCGAGACGCTCGACGTGGTGCGCGGCGATGCGGGCCTCAAGGCCAACGTGGTCGAGAATCCGCTCGAGACGCGCACCCGCACCGTCGGCGGCCGCATCTACAGCTCGCTCTTCGAAGCGGTCGAGGACGCCGGTGCCCACGATCAGACCGCGGTCGAGCTCGCCGACATCTTCGGCTGGGACATCGATTTCGTGCTCGACGTGCGACCCGGCGACACCTTCGTCGTGACCTACCAGGAGATCTGGCGCGACGGGCACTACCTCAAGGACGGGCCGGTGCTCGCCGCCTCGTTCGTCAACCAGGGACGCGAGTACCGCGCGGTGCGCTACACGGATCCGGGCGGCACCACCAGCTACTACGCACCCGACGGCCGCAGCATGCGCAAGGCGTTCCTGCGTGCGCCGCTCGAGTTCAGCCGCGTCAGCTCGGGATTCAACACCGCGCGCCTGCACCCGATCCTGAACCGCATCCGCGCCCACAAGGGCGTCGACTACGCCGCTCCCATCGGCACGCCGGTACGCGCCGCCGGCGACGGGGTCATTCGCTTCGCGGGCATCATGGGTGGCTACGGGAATCTGGTCGAGATCGAGCACACCCACAGCATCACGACCGTCTACGGGCATCTGTCGCGCTTCGCGCGCGGCATGCACGCCGGCACGCACGTGACGCAGGGAACCGTCATCGCCTATGTCGGCATGACCGGACTCGCGACCGGGCCGCACCTGCACTATGAATACCGGATCAACGGGGTGTTCAAGAACCCGCAGACCGTGCCGCTCCCGGCCGCCTCGCCGATCAACACCGGCTATGCCGCCGACTTCCACGCGCACGCCGATGCGCTCCTCGCCACCCTCGATCAGGCCACGGGGCCGATGCTGGTGGCTCGCTAGAGATTCACGCGCGCAGACGGGGGTCGCACCGCTCGCGCCCGACGCTGCACCCCGCCTACCGGGAAACCGGCGCAATTCGGACTCCCGTTACCCGCTGCTAGACTGTGCCCCCGAATCCGGAGGCGCTGCATGAACATCCACCTGACGATCCTCACCATCGGCCCGCTCGCGGCGCTGATCGCCGGCATCCTGATCCTGGTGATGCCGAAGCTTCTGAACTACATCGTCGCCATCTATCTGATCCTCATCGGGCTCCTGGGCCTGTTGCGCTGAGTCCCGCCGGCGGTCACAGAAGCATCGTCCGCGGCTGCTATCCTTGGAGAATGGACGCCCCTGATCTGAAGGCACCGCAGCACTACATCAACCGCGAGCTCTCGTTCCTCGAGTTCAACCAGCGCGTGCTCGAGCAGGCGTTCGACGAGTCGGTACCGCTGCTCGAGCGGCTGCGGTTCCTGTGTATCTCCTGCAGCAACCTCGATGAGTTCTTCGAGATCCGCGTGGCGGGCCTCAAGCAGCTGATCGAGCTCGGCGGCGGCCAGCCCGCCGCCGACGGCATGTCGATCCAGGAGCAGCTCGCCGCGATCCACGACCGCGCCACGCGCCTCGTCGAGGAGCAGTACCGCTGCCTCAACGAGCTGCTGCTGCCCTCGCTGGCGCGCGAGGGGGCCCCGCTCCTCGAGCGCAAGGACTGGAGCCCGGCCGCCTACCAGTGGCTCGAGCAGTACTTCGAGCGCGAGGTGGAGCCGGTGCTCTCGCCGCTCGGGCTCGACCCGTCGCGCCCCTTCCCGCGCATCCAGAACAAGAGCCTCAACTTCATCGTGCGGCTCGAGGGCAAGGATGCCTTCAACCGCAACAGCGAGCTCGCGATCGTGCAGGCGCCGCGCTCGCTGCCGCGCGTCGTGCCGCTGCCGTACGAGGGCACGGGGCGCGCCTGCGTGCTGCTCTCGACGATCGTGCAGACCTTCGTGCCGAAGCTCTTCACCGGCATCGACGTCATGGGCTGCTACCAGTTCCGCGTCACGCGCAACAGCGACCTGTTCGTCGACGAGGAAGAGATCGACGACCTGCGCCGCGCGCTCGAGGGCGAGCTCATCCATCGCCGCTACGGCGCCGCCGTGCGGCTCGAGGTGGCGAGCGAATGCCCCGACGACATGGTGAAGTTCCTGCACGCGCAGTTCGGCTCGAACGGCCTCGATACCTACTTCGTGCCGGGCCCGGTGAACCTCAACCGCCTGTCGGCGGTGTACGACCTGGTGCAGCGCCCGGACCTCAAGTACCCGATATTCACGCCGGGGCTGCCGAAGCGCCTCGCCGGCTCCACCGATCTCTTCGCGGTCATCCGCCAGAAAGACGTGCTGCTGCACCACCCCTACCAGAGCTTCGCGCCGGTGATGGATTTCCTCAGGCAGGCGGCCGCCGACCCGCAGGTGCTCGCGATCAAGATGACGCTCTACCGCGCGGGCCACGACTCGCCGCTGGTCGATGCGCTGGTCGCGGCCGCGAATACCGGCAAGGACGTCACGGTGATCGTCGAGCTGCGTGCGCGCTTCGACGAGGAAGCCAACATCGAACTCTCCAACCGCCTGCAGGAAGCGGGCGCGCACGTCATGTACGGGGTCGTCGGCTACAAGACCCACGCCAAGCTCGCCCTGGTGGTGCGCCGCGAAGCGGGCAGCATCCGCCGCTACTGCCACCTCGGCACCGGCAACTACCACCCGCGCACCGCGCGGCAGTACACCGACTACGGGCTCTTCACCTGCGACGATGAGATCGGCCAGGACGTGCATGAGCTGTTCCTGCAGCTGACGAGCCTCACTCAGACGCCGAAGCTCAACCGCCTGACGCAGTCGCCCTTCGGCATGCATGACATGGTGCTCGGCAAGATCGCGCGCGAGACCGGGCACGCGCGTGCCGGCCGCCCGGGGCGCATCATCGCCAAGATGAATGCACTGGTCGATCCACAGGCGATCGAGGCGCTGTACCGCGCTTCCTGCGCGGGAGTGAAGATCGATCTGATCGTGCGCGGCGTGTGCGCGCTGCGGCCCGGCGTGCCCGGCGTGTCGGAGAACATCACGGTGCGCTCGATCGTCGGACGCTTCCTCGAGCACTCGCGCGTGTTCTACTACGAAAACGACGGCAAGCCCGAGCTCTTCTGCGCCAGCGCCGACTGGATGGAGCGCAATTTCTTCCGCCGCGTCGAAGTGGCGTTCCCGATCCGCGCCAGGGCCCAGGAAGAGCGCATCGGGCGCGACCTGGAGGTCGAGCTGCACGACAATTGCCAGGCGTGGAAGCTGCGCTCCGACGGCACCTACGAGCGCGTCAAACGCGGCGAGGCCAAGGCGGTGAACGCGCAGATGGAGCTGCTGTCCGCGTACGCGGCAGGGCCCGGCGCGACGGTTTGAGGCGCATGAGCAGCCCTGCGACGCAGCCGCCGAAGTAAGCGGCGATCGCAGCACCACGAAGCGGGGCACCTCGGCTCCGGCGCGCGCCCGTCAGCTCCCGCCGCTGAACACCCGCAGCCGATAGCCGCCGGCGCGCAGGTAATCGACCTCCTGCTGCAGATCCGCCGACGTCAGCGGGTGATCCTTCAGCCAGCGCGCCGGGAAGCGCATCTCGACCGAACGCGGCGTCACCGAGAGCTCGATGTGCGGCAGCGCGGTGGCGCTGCGCCCCCGGTGCAGCAGCACCGCGAGACGCAGGAGCAGGATCAGATACACGGAGTTGCGGTCCCAGGGCGGCACCAGCTCCTCGACGCCCTCGAGCGTGAGCTTGCGGCGGTGGGCGCCGACCAGGCGCGCCAGCAACCGCTGCTCCTCGCGCGGAAATCCCGGCATGTCGGCGTTCTCGAGGAGATAGGCGCCGTGGCGGTGATAGCCCGAATGCGAGACGTCGAGACCGATCTCGTGCAGGCGCGCCGCCCACTTGAGTGCCCAGCGTGCGAGCGGCTCGTTGAGCTTCCAGCTTTCGCGCGTCTGCTCGAGGAAATCGCGCACCGTCGCCTCGACGCGCTCGGCCTGGGCGATGTCGACGTGGTAGCGCTGCTGCATGGCCCGCACGGTACGCTCGCGCGCGTCCTCGCGCTGGTAGCGGCCCAGCATGTCGTAGAGCAGGCCCTCGCGCATCGCGCCCTCGGCGATCTGCATCGCCCTGATGTCGAGCACCGCGAAGACCTCGGCGAGGATCGCAAGTCCCCCCGGAAACACCGGACGGCGGTCCTCGGTGATCGGCTCGAGCGTGAGCTCGCGCGTATGGCCGGCGTCGATGCAGTACTCGATGGCGCGGTTGAGTCCCGCCGGGGTGATGGTGGCCGCGGCCGGATCGAGCGCCCGGATCGCCTCGCCGATGGCGCGGACCGTGCCCGAGCTGCCGGCGCAGGTGTCCCAGCCGCGCGTGCGGAATGCCGCCTGCACGGGCTCGAGCTCCAGGCGCGCGGCCAGGCGCGCACGCTCGAAGCGCTTGGCGGAAATCTTGCCGTCGCGAAAGAAACGCTCGCTGAGCGAGACGCAGCCCATCTGCAGGCTCTCGAGCACGAGCGGAGTGAGCGCCTGGCCGATGATGAGCTCGGTGCTGCCCCCGCCGATGTCGATCACCAGCCGCCTGCCGGCTTCGTTCGGCATGGTGTGCGCGACGCCGGAGTAGATGAGGCGCGCCTCCTCCATGCCGGCGATGATCTCGATAGGGTGTCCGAGTGCCTCGCGGGCGCGCTCGAGGAAGACCTGCTTGCGGTGCGCCATGCGCAGCGCATTGGTACCGACGACGCGCACGCTGTCGGCGTGCATGTCGCGCAGGCGCTGCCCGAAACGGTGCAGGCAGGCGAGCGCGCGCGCCGCGACGTCCTTATCGATCCGGCCGCTCTCCTCGACTCCGGCGCCGAGGCGCACCATCTCGCGCAGGCGGTCGATGATGACCAGCTGACCGTGCGAGTAGCGCGCGACCACCATGTGGAAGCTGTTGCTGCCCAGGTCGACGGCGGCGAGGACGTCCGGTACCGGACGGGGAGCGCTGCGGGTGGTGGGTCGGGCTTCGGAGGATCGGGCGGTAGCAGCCGGCCTCACGCGCGCCGCCTGGAATCAGGCCGCGAAAGAGGAGCCGCAACCACAGGTCGTGGTCGCGTTCGGATTACGGATGACGAACTGCGCGCCCTCCAGACCCTCGCGGTAGTCGATCTCGGCGCCGGTCAGGTACTGGACGCTCATCGGGTCGACGAGCAGCTTGACCCCCAGGTTCTCGACGCAGGTGTCGCCGTCCTGGATCTGCTCGTCGAACTCGAAACCGTACTGCAGACCCGAGCAGCCCCCGCCCTGCACGAACACGCGCAGCATGAGCCTCGGGTTGCCTTCGCCGCGGATCAGATCACCGACCTTGCGGGCGGCGGCGTCGGTGAACAGCAGCGCCGGCGGCACGTCCTCGGGGATTTCGGTAGTGGTCATAATCTCCTCGAACGCGAGTCTAGGTGCGTGCGCCACGCGGGTCAAAGGCGCAATTCACGAACGCGCCTGACGGCACACTCCTGGCGGCAATCTGGGGCCCCGCTGGGGCGTTCTCAACCCCTGGCGGAGGCGGGCTCCGCCGCGCCCGCGGGCACGAGCCGCACGAGCTTGCCCATGATCTGCGCGCCGAGGGTCATCTCGATCACGCCGTAATAGACGTCGCCTTCGACGCGCGCCGTGGCGCCGAGCACCACGCGCTCGGCGCCGCGGATGTCGCCGCGAATGTGCCCCTGCAGGATCACGTTCGGCACTTCGACCGAGCCTTCGATGGAGCCGGTCTCGCTCACCGACAGCGTCGAATTCGGCGCCTGGTCCGAGCGCACGTTGCCGGCGATCGCGCCGTCGAGGTGCATGCCGCCGAGGAAGGCGATGTCGCCCTGCACGCGCACGCCCTTGCCGATCAGGGTGTCGATGTGCGGGGGGCGCGAATCACGGCTGAACATGGGTCATCCTCCGATGATGCCTATTCTAAGGCGCGGCCTCGACGCTCCACAGGAAGGTCTGCGAGAGCGGCGTCACATCGTGGCGATTCGACTGCACCTCGACCACCAGGTGCGCGGGCTTGAAGCCGGCCGGCAGGGTGACCTCCTGGTCGAAATCCTGGAAGTAGCGGAAATCGTAGCGCAGGTCGTGCTGGCGGCCGCCGCTCAGGGTGGCGAGATCGAGCGTCTTGTCGCCGCCGGCGAAATCCCCGTCCACCGAGAGCTGCACGGTGCCGGCGGCGAGCGTCTCGGCACGGCCCGAGCGCACCAGCGCCATGTGCACCACGAACACGCCCGGCTGCGGACTCGCGCTGATGCGCAGCTCCTCGACCTTGACGCCCACCGAAGCGGCGCCCTGCGCCACCACGCCGCGGTAGAAGGCGAGCTCCTGCGACTGCTTGGCCACCTGCGCCTGCAGGTCCCCCATGGCCCGCGCCACCTCGGACTGCTCGCGCGCCCTGCCGAGGCGGATGGTGTCGAGCTCGGCGAGCTTGGTGCGCAGCTCGCGGTTCTCGCTCTCCATGTGCTCGATTTTCACTTCGAGCTCGGTGCGCTGCTGCGCGACCGCCTGGCGATCGTAGCCGGCGTTGTAGCGGCCGAGCTCATACACCACGTAGATACCGAACGCGGCGATCAGCGTGACGGCAAGACCGATCAGCGCCCGGCGGACGCGCGAGCCGCGGTGCACGACCTGCGGGATCGCCTCGTCCTTGCCGAAGATGGCCTTGATGAGCCGCACGGGTGGCTGCTCTAGGGGGCGGACCTGGCCGCGTGCCGGCCGACCCTGGCGATGACCTTGTCCCACCAGTCGGGCAGCGCCGGCGGCGCCGCGTCCGCGAACGCGAGTGCCGCGAGCTCGGTGAGCGCGCTCGCGTACACGGGGCGCTTGAAGTAGATGACCTCGCGCACCGGCTCCCACCAGGTGGTCCAGCGCCAGCGGTCGAACTCGGGCTCGTCGGTGCGCCCGAAGTCGAAGCGCACTTCCTGGTCCGTGAGCTTGAGGAGAAACCAGCGCTGCATCTGCCCGATACACAGCGGGTGCTGGTTGCGGCGGATGAAGCGCGGCGGCAGACGGTAGCGCAGCCACTCGGAAGTCGAACCGACGAGCGCGACGCTCGCGCGCTCGACGCCGATCTCCTCGCCGAGCTCGCGGAACACCGCCTCCTCCGGGGTCTCCCCCTCGCGCACACCGCCCTGGGGAAACTGCCAGCCCCGGCCGCCGGTTCGGCGCCCGAGGAACACCTGCCCCTCGTGCATCAGGACGATGCCGACGTTGTGGCGGAAACCGTCCCGGTCGATCACATCGCTCATGACTAGGCTTGGAGTCTGCCATAGGCTAGTGCCCCTATGGCAGCGCCAGCGCACGACACCACCCTCCTCCCGCGAGCCGCCCGGTCCGAGCGGGGGTCGCCGAAGGGCCTCGCCGTGCTCGCCATCATGGCGGCGGCCGTGTTCTGCGTGTCGCTGCTCGTGGGCAGCTCCGGCACCGGCCTGCGCGGCTCGCTCGCCGCCCTCATGGGCTCGGGCGATGAGGCGACACGGACGGTGCTGCTGGCGGTGCGGCTGCCGCGCGTGCTGGCGGCCTTCGGCGTCGGCAGTCTCCTCGCGCTCGCCGGCGTGCTGCTGCAGGCCCTGTTCCGCAACCCGCTCGCCGACCCCTACGTGCTCGGCGTCTCGGGGGGCGCGGCGGTCGGAGCGTTGCTCGCCATGATGGCCGGGGCCGCGGCGCTCGCCGTGCAATCGGCCGCGCTCGGCGGGGCGCTGGTCGCGGTGGTCGCGGTGTATCTGCTGGCGCGCAGCGGTGGCACGCCACGCCTGCTGCTGACGGGCGTGGTCCTCGCGAGCGCCTGCGGGGCGCTGATCAGCGTGCTGCTGTCCCTCGCCGACACCTCGCACGTGCGCGGCATGGTGTTCTGGCTTGCCGGGGATCTCGAATGGGCGATGACGCCCTGGGCGAGCGCGGGCGCGGCTCTCTTCGCGGTGGTGGCGGCGGTGCTGGTGGCGCGCCCCCTGAACGTGCTCGCCGCCGGGGAGCTGCGCGCCCGCAGCGTCGGGCTCGCGCTCGAGGCATGGCGTACGGTGCTGTTCATCGGCTGCGCCGCGCTCACCGCGATCGCGGTGGTGAGCGCCGGCACGGTCGGCTTCGTCGGACTCATCACGCCGCACGCCGTGCGGCTCGCGTTCCGCACCAGCGATCACCGCATCGTCGCACCCGCCGCCGCGCTCTGCGGGGGCATGCTGCTCGCGCTGGCGGATCTCGTGGCGCGCACCATCGCCAGCCCGCGGCAGCTGCCCGTCGGGGCGATCATGGCTCTGGTGGGGGCACCGCTCTTCGTCGTCATTCTCCGCAGCCGCGGACGCTAGCCAGCCCGGCCAGACCCGCGCCGCGCGGCGCACGGCGTGTGTGGCTTGACAAGCAAGTATTTACTTGCCTATAGTTAAGGCAAGTAATCTATTGCCTGTTATCAAATGACGGAACGCCATGAGACCGACCTGCTGTTCAAGGCGCTCGCCGATGCGAGCCGCCGCAAGCTCCTCGACCTGCTGCAGGCGCACGACGGCCGCACGCTCAACGAGCTGTGTGCGCACCTCGCCATGACGCGCCAGGGCGTCACGCAGCACCTCGACGTGCTCGAGGCGGCGAACCTGGTCGCCACCGTGCGCCGCGGCCGCGAAAAGCTGCATTTCCTCAATCCAGTGCCGCTGCAGGAGATCTACGAGCGCTGGATCGCCAAGTTCGAGAAGCCGCGCCTCAAGGCGCTCGCGGAGTTGAAGAAGAAACTGGAGAAAGCCAATGGCTAGATCGACGTTCGTCTACGTAACCTACATCCGCACCACGCCGCAGCGCCTCTGGTCGGCACTGACCACCGACACCGAATTCATGAAGCGCTACTGGTTCGGCGTGCACTGCGAGAGCGAGTGGACCGCCGGATCCCCGTGGCAAATGCGGTCCGGCGAGGGCAACGTCCTCGACTCCGGCGAGATCCTCGAGTCCGACCCGCCGCGGCGCCTGGTGATCCGCTGGCAGCACCAGAAGATGCCGGAGCTCAAGGCCGAGGGAGACTCACGCTGCACCATGGAGCTCGAGCCGAGCG
>JAGWMP010000115.1 GCA_028871705.1 Gammaproteobacteria bacterium | reverse complement strand
CGCCCGCACGCATGCCGCCCACTGCGCCGGGCGCGGCCACCGCCGCAGCGGCCACCGCCGCAGCGACGCCCGCCGCAGCGACCCCCGCCGCAGCGACCCCCGCCGCGCCTCCCGCGAGCGCCGCTCCCGCCCTCGATCTCACCTCGCTCGAGCAGCGGCTGCGTGATACGCACGCGATCGGGCTGTTCACGAAGCTGTCGCTGAAGAACCAGGTGGACGACCTGCTCGCGCAGTTTCGTGCCTTCTACGCCGGCCAGGACGGTCTCACTCTCCCGGGGCTGCGACGCAGCTACGAGCTGCTGCTCATGAAAGTGGTGACGCTGCTGCAGGATGCCGATCCGGGACTCGCGACCGCCGTATCGGCCTCGCGCGAGGCCATCTGGGCCATCCTCAGCGACCGCGCCCGGTTCGACAAACTCTGAATCCGCACTACAGGAGCCAATCATGAAATCTGCGACGCTGGTGTCGTTGATCCGCGCAGCGCTGCTGGCCGCCGCCATCGCGGGCACGTGCGCCGCCGAGGAGCCCTCCTTCGGCAAGGACCTGACTGCGGCCATCGTGCTGCACGGACAGACGTGCGATGCCGTCGTCGATGCCAAGCGCAACGGCGACAGCGACTACACCGCAACCTGCCGCGACGGTAACCGCTATCACGTCTACGTGGACACCACGGGCCGGGTCATCGTGCAGAAGCTCTGAGCGCCGGCGGCGCGGACCGGTGCGCACATAACGCGCGCTTATGTCCCTATGCGTAGAAGTACGCAGAGAACTCCGCCATCGCCAAGCTAACATCTACTTCCGGGCAAACACCACCTGGAAGGCAGGACTCTTGGCAGCCATCGGCAGCGAACGTGTGCTCGCGGTACATCATTGGACCGATACGCAGTTCAGCTTCACCACGACGCGCGATCCGGGTCTGCGCTTCGAGAACGGCCAGTTCGTCATGGTGGGGCTGCCGGTCGACGGGCGGCCGCTGCTGCGCGCCTACAGTATCGCCAGCGCCAACTACGAGGATCACCTCGACTTCCTCAGCATCAAGGCCCCCGATGGGCCCCTCACCTCCAAGCTGCAGCACGTGCATCCCGGCGACATCGTGCTCGTCAGCCGCAAGCCGACCGGCACGCTGGTGCTGCACGACCTGAAACCCGGCAAGCGGCTCTACCTCCTCAGCACCGGCACGGGCGCCGCGCCCTTCCTCAGCCTCATCAGCGACCCGGAAGTCTACGAGCGCTTCGAGACGGTCGTGCTGGTGCACGGCGTGCGCTGGGCGCGCGAGAGCCAGGTGGTGCGTGAGCGCTGCGAGGCGCTGCGCAACCACGAACTCCTCGGCCCGCAGGTCCGCGCCCAGCTGCGCTATTACCCGACCGTCACCCGCGAGCCCTACGTACACCGCGGGCGGCTCACGACGCTCATCGATTCGGGTCGACTGACGCGCGACCTCGATCTGCCGCCGCTCGATCCGGCGGCCGATCGCGTCATGGTGTGCGGCAGTGCCGCGATGCTCGCCGATACCGCGAAGCTGCTCGACGCACGCGGCTTCCACATCTCGCCGCGCAGCGGCGAGCCCGGCGACTACGTCATCGAGAGGGCATTTGTAACGCGCTAGTGTCCACCTTCGACCAGCAGGCCCGCGTCGGCCAGCGCCGCCGCGAGCCCGGCTTCGATGCGCGCGGCCTCGCCGCGCGCCAGGCGCTGCAGGTGCATGGTCGGGCCGGTGAGCACCTCGAGGCCGCGCTTGAGAACGCTGCCCGCCGCATGGATGCCGGCCTTGTGCTGGTCGAAGCGCTGCGCGGGTGGATAGCGGCTCATGCCGACGTATACCCCGTAGGGCCCGCGCCGGCGGTCGGCGAAGTCGAGCAGGATCAGGTAGACGTTGCTGCGGCCGCCGCGCCGCGCCACGAAGCCGCTGGCGATCTCATAGGCGGCCGGCAACCACTCGACGTGGCGCATCGGCAGCCATTCGGGGACCGAGGCCGCCGCCCGACGCCACAGCTGCTCGAGCGCCGCCTCGATACGCGCGCCGAATTCCCCGCGCATCCACAGCTCATGGATACAGTGCGCGCCCGTGACCCCGTCGGCGGCCGCGAGCGCCGCCTCGAACCGCGCCGCGATCCCGGCCGGGCTCAGCGCGGCAAGCGGGCGCGACGCCGGGGAGACATCCGCCGTGGCCGCGCGGCGCGGATGGCGGGGGCCGCCCGCGCGCGCGCCGCTCACGCCTCGGCCGCCACCGCCGCCCGCTCGTTGATGCGCGCCGCGAGCAGCCACACGACGCCCGCGACCGCGAAGGCGACGGGCACGATCAGCGTGGCCTCCCCGAGCGAGCTCAGGTGCGAGACGCGGCCGATCAGCGCCGGAGAGGGAACGTCGCCGAGCAGGTGAATGGCGAACATGCTGAGCGCGATCGCCGAAGCACGCTCGAGCGGACCTGCGATATTGACGATCGCCGCGTTGATCGGACCGGTCGACATGAACAGCAGCAGCTGCGCGGCCACGATGCCCGGATAGTAGAGCGCAGGCGATGCGGCGAGCAGCGCCAGCAGCGCGCACGGCACCGCCAGCAGCGTCAGCACGCCCGAGAACCACAGGTATGCCTGGCGCGAGTGGGCGAGCAGCCGGTCGCCGAGCCAGCCCCCGGCGAAGGTACCGACGAATCCCGTCACCAGCACGATGGCCCCGAAGCCGGTGGTGGCCTCGGCCGGGGCGACGTGTCGCACACGCTCGAGAAAGGTCGGCATCCAGAAGGCGAGCCCCCCGAGGCCGAAGGTATAGGCGGCGTAGCCGAGCACTACGCTCAGATACGGCCAGTGCCTCAGGAGCCGCAGATAGATCGACAGCGGATTACCGCCGCCCGCCGCCGCGCCCCGCTCCAGGCGTCCATCCTGCGCCCCGCGCGGCGGATCGGGCAGCCACAGCACCGCCGCCGCCAGCAGCATGCCGGGGATGCCGCCGACGAAGAATGCCGCGCGCCAGCCCCAGCGCGCGCTCACCAGCCCGCCCACGATGTAGCCGAGCGCCGCCCCCACCGGGATCGCCATGTTGAGCACGGCGTAGACGCGGCCGCGGCCGCGGGCCGCGAAACAGTCGGCGAGCAGCGCCGGCGCGATGGCGACGTAGGCGGCTTCGCCGATCCCGACCAGCGCCCGGCCGGCCAGCAGCTGCGCGTAGCTCTGCGCCAGGCCCGAGAGCGCCGTCGCCAGACTCCAGACGAACACCCCGAGCGCGATCGGCCGGGTGCGCGAGCCGCGATCGCCCCAGCTGCCGAAAGCGGGCGCCGTCACCATGTACACCAGCATGAAGGCCGACATGAGACCGCCGAGCTCGGTGTCGGTGAGACCGAGCGAGCTCTTGAGGTCCGGCACGATCGCCGACACCACGTAGCGATCGAGATAATTGATCAGGTTGATGGCGGTCAGTACGCCGAGCGCCCACAGCGCCGTCCGCCGGGTCGGGATCGCGGTGCTCATCTGCCGCGGACTTTAGCGAAAACGCGCCGCTGGCGCTTGCGCGCGCGCCGCCGCGCTCAGGCCGGGGCGAGCTTCAGGCGCTCGAGGTAAGTGCGCACCGGGTCGCGGTAGCCCTCGCTGCTCGTGACCGTGGTACCGCCCGCCACCACCAGGATGAAGTCGCCGCGCGGCGTACGGCTGACCTCCTTCACGTGCTTCATGTTCACCAGGCACGAGCGGCTGATGCGCAGCATCGGCTGCGCCTGGAAGGAGCGCTCCGCCTGCTGCAGCGTGCTGCGCGCGTGGAAGGTCTCGCGGCCGACGGTGAGGCGCACGTAGTTGCGATCGGCCTCGACCACCTCGACCTGCGAGACTTCCAGCATGTGCATGCGGCTGCCCGCCTCGGCGAGCACGCGCGGCTGCGCCTCGGAGCGCTCGCGCTCGCGCGCACCACGCTCGAGCTGCTCGAGGAGCGACTCGAGCGCCAGGCGCCGGTCGCCGCTGCCCTGCCCCGCGCACCGCCGCCGCACGCGCACCGCAGTCGCCTTGAAGCGCGCGTCGTCGAAGGGTTTCAGCAGATAGTCCACCGCGCTCACCTCGAAGGCCTCGAGCGCGTAGTGGTCGTAGGCGGTGACGAACACGATGAGCGGCAGATTCTCCGGGTCGAGCGCGCGCGCCAGCGCCATGCCGGTCATCGAGTCCATCTGGATGTCGAGGAACAGCACCTGCGGGGGCCGCGCACGCAGCGCCTCGAGGGCGGCGCGTGCGTCGCCGTATTCGCCGACGACGTTGAAATCGCCTTCGCGCTCACAGCACTCGCGCACCGTGCGCCGCGCCGCCGGTTCGTCATCGACAATGACCGTATCCATCACCGGTCGGCGTCCGGTGGCGTGCGCGCTCCCGCCTCGGGCCCGTCGCGCAGCAGCGGCATGCGGATCTCGGCGACCCACTGCCCCTCCCCGCCGGGCCCGGCACTGAAGCTGGCGCGCTCGCCGAACTGCACCGCGAGCCGCTCGCGTACGTTGGCGAGGCCGATGCCGGGTCCGTGCACGCCGGGCCAGGAGGGCGCCACATCGTTCAGCACGCGCAGCACCAGCGTCTCGCCCACCACGTTCGCCTCGACGCGCACGCGCACCGCGCCTTCGTGGCCGGCGAGGCCGTGCACCACCGCGTTCTCGACCAGTGGCTGCAGGATCAGGCTCGGTACCCAGGCGAGCGGCGCGGCCTCGCGCGCCGGCACGGCCACGCTGAGGCGGTCGGCGAAGCGCCGCTGCTGCAGCTGCAGGTACAGCTGCACGAACTGCAGCTCGTCGCCGAGGCGGGCGAAGTCGCGCTCGCCGGCGCTCAAGAGCCGGCGCAGCAGGTCGCCGAGCTGCACCACCATGGCCTGCGCGGCCGGGGGATCCCAGGCGATCTGCCCGCGGATCGTGTGCAGCAGGTTGAAGAGCGTGTGCGGCGAGAGCTGCATGCGCAGCGCCGCCAGGTGCGCCGCGGCGAGCGCCCGCTCGAGCGCGGCGGAGCGCAGCTGCGAATCGCGCAGCCGCTGGTAGAAGCCGAAGCTGGTGATGAGCGCGAGGCCGAAGCCGTAGGTGACGAGAAAGCTGGTGGCGCTCGCGATCCAGGTGGGCACCGCCGGACCGGCGAAGAACTCCGTCCAGGTCTCGTAGCTCCTGTCGAAGCCGTGGGTGATGCCGGTCGTGCCGTGCCACTCCCCCATCACCATCTCGCCGGTGACCAGCGCCGGCGCCGCCAGCACCGCGAAGCCGAGCGCGCACGACAGCTGGATCGGCAGCATGCGCCACAGCGGCCGCCACCCGACGCGCAGCGACGTCCACGCGCACAGGATGAATACCGGATAGAGGATGAGGTGCTGCACCAGACGCGCATCCCACGGCGCGAAGAAGTCGGTGACGTTGAGCGACTTCAGGCTCTCCCCCATGGTGTTGGCATACATGAGGTTCGAGAGCGCCACGTAGATCCAGAAGCCCGACAGCACCGCGAGCTGCGGCCAGAAGTTGCGCCGCGCGCGCGCCGCGCGGCGCTCGCCGGCAGCGTCGCCATCGCGGGCGACGCCGAGAAACGCAGGAGTGATCCGTTCGAGGGGCGAGGCGCTCATCAGAAGAGCATAGCCTACGCCGGACGGCGTTCGCGTGCCGCTTGCCAGCGCGCCGGGACGATTCCGTCGAGCGGCGGGACGAATCCGTGGAGGGCAAATCGCACGCGCCGCCGCGCGCCGGACGCGGCGGTACGAATTCGTGAATTGCCGGGATCAACGCGTCGCGGGTCGCCTTCAAACCCGCGGGCCGAATTGCGAATCTGATCATCAGCGTCGCGACGGTCGTGACGCGTAAAGGAGAAACCCATGACCTCTGCAACGCTTCGCATCGGCACCCGCGTGCGCACCGCCACCGCCTTCGCCCTGATCGCCGCCTGCGTCGCGGTCAGCGCCGCCGGCAGCGCCCGCGCCGCCGCGGTCGCCGACGCGCCGGCACTCAAGGTGCGCTACGCCGATCTGAATCTCGCCACCGAACAGGGATCGCGCGCGCTCTACGGCCGCATCGTCGCCGCCGCGCAGCAGGTCTGCGCGCCCGAAGACATCCGCGACCTCAGGGCGGTCGCCGCCGCCCGCAGCTGCCGCGAGCAGGCGATCACCCAGGCGGTGCGCGACGTGCACAGCCCGATGCTCGCCTCGGTGCGCGCCGCGCAGCTGCGCCACGGCTGAAGGCCGCGCGACGAGGATCGCTGCGCCGCCTGGGGGCAGCGTCGCTGCGCGGGTGGCCCGGGAACGGCCGCCCGTGCAGCGGGGGCGCGCCTCACAGGCGCACCCGCACGAACACCATGAAGGACGCCGGCCGGTAGCCGTAAATCGAGTTGAGCGCCGCCGGGAAGTCATAGGTGCTCGCGAGCCCGCCGACACCGAAGCTCGCTGACCCGAGCTGCAGAAAATCGTAGATATAGCCGAGCGACAGCGCGTTCACCATGAAGCTCTGGCCGTAAAGGGGCGCGCCCGGCAGGAGCAGCTCGTCCTTGGCGACGTGCTCGGCGCGCCCGAAGACCGTCTGCGCCGCGGTGAGCTTCAGCGCCGACTCGAGCAGCCAGCCGCTGCTGCCGCTCCCCTGCGAGGGAGAGTTGCGACCCCAGGCCAGGGTCGTCTGCCACCATTCCCCGAAGGCGTGCGCATTGTAAGTCACCGAGGCAGTGGTGCGCCGTACGTCGACGGCCGGCTCGATCTGCTCGGGGCTCTTGAGATGACCGCTGCTCAGTTGCATCGACAGATCCGTGCCCGCGTTCCAGGTGAGCCGCGCCGAATAGGAGTCGAGTGCGCGCACCTCGACGTCGTAGCGGTGCTGATCGGGCTCACGGCCGTTGAAGGCAGACGCATCGAGCTTCAGCTGCCCGAGGACGTAGCCGGCGGTCACGACACCGTAGGAGACGTGCGTCGAGTCGAGCCAATGGTGCGTGAGCGGCGCCTCGGGATCGTCCATGCCCGAGAGGCGATGCATGAAGGTCGTGGGTCCGAGCGCCGGCTCGCCCGCGGGACCCGCGTACAGGAACACCGAGCTCGCCGCCGACAGCTCGCGGCTATAGGTCGCGGCGGCCTCCATCAGCAGGTTGTGCGGATGCTGGCGATCGATGAGGGGCACGCGCCCGTCGGCGGTCTCGCCGGTCTGGAAGAGCAGCGGATAGCCGCTCGCGCCCATGAGAGGATCGGAGGAGATCATCAGCCGCAGGCCGAAGGCGCCATCGCCGAGCTCGCGCCGCGCCATCAGCATGAGCATGCTGCTCGAGAAGCTCTGGGTCGCGCCGCGCGGCCCGCCCTGCTCGTCGTAGGTCCCGTCGATGAAGCCATGCAGCATGGCCATCCAGGGACCGCGCATCTGCTGAATGCCTTCCATGGGAGTCGAGTCCGGCTGCCAGCTGGTCCCGGACGCCTCGCGGGTCATGTCATAGGCACCGTACAGGCCCGCCATATCCATGGATCCCGGCGGCGCTTCGCTCGCAGCGGTCTCCTGGGCCAGGAGCGGCGGCGCATCCAGCGCGAGCAGTCCCAGGATGCCAGACAGGATGCCGCGACGACTCATGGACGGGGATGCTGCCCGATCCTCAGGGATAAAAAAAAAGGGCGACCCGGCTTCGGATCGCCCCATTGGGGGGGAACCTGTCAGCGATTCGGTACTTAAGCGGCCTTCTTCGTGCCAGCCGCGCGGGTCGCAGCCTCGGCGGCGAAGCTATTCACCGACTCCTGCACCTCGGAGGCCAGGGTGGAGAACTCCTGCGCCCGTGCGCGGAGCTTCTCGCTCAGCTGGCTGCTGAGCTCGGCCTGCTTCGCGAGCAGGTCCGCCACCGCCTGCGTGCCGACCGCGGCACGCGCGCTGAGGGTCGCCTTCGCCTGGGCAAGACCCGCTTCGAGGCAGTCGCCGGCGACCGCGTAGTTGAAACGTGCGAAGCGCTCGAGTGCCTTGAAACCGTCCTGCTGGGCTTTGGCGAAGGAGCTGAAGGTCTCCTTGTAGGTCTCGAGCCAGGTGTTGAGATCGAAAGTACGGGTGTTCATGGCAGTTCCTTCGCAGCTGTCCGGTTGACTCTTAGGACTGATTTTACTCGTTTTTGTATGCGTTGCAACAGAACATGCCTCAGTCACGGGCATGCGGTATACATCAATGATTAATAAAGCTTTAATTAATACATAACCCTCTCTGAATATTGTGATCTTGTGCGATGCAGGAGGCATCGAGAGTTACCGGAACAGAGCGGCCCGGCGGTTGTTAAGATTTGCCTATGCCCGCGAGCAAAATGTCCGTCGCCGACCTGGCGAAGCACGTCGGCGAGGAGATCGGCGTCTCCTCCTGGATCCTGCTCGACCAGAACCGCATCAACGAGTTCGCCCACTGCACGGGCGATCACCAGTGGATCCACGTCGACGGCGAGCGCGCCGCGCGCGAAGGACCCTTCGGCGGCACGATCGCCCACGGCTTCCTCACTCTGTCGCTGCTCGCGCCGACCGGCTTCGAAGTGCTGCTGGCGTGCATCAGCCCGAAGTCGGTGGTGAACTACGGCCTCGACAAGGTGCGCTTCGTCGCGCCGGTGCGCTCGGGCAAGCGGGTACGCAACCGCATCCGCATTACCTCCGTCGAGGAGAAGGGTGCGGCACGCTTTCTCGTCACGACCGAGAACACGATGGAGATCGAGGGCGAGACGCGGCCCGCGCTCACCGCGAGCGCGCTCGCCATGTTCATGGCCTAGGCGCGCAGGCGCGCGCCCTCGGGGTCGAACGGCGCCCCGGCGAGCGGCCGCGCGCGGCAGCGCTCGCCGAGAATCTCGATCTCGAAGCCCGCGTCGAGACCGGCGTATTCCTTCGGCACGTAGCCGAGCGCCAACGAGCGCTGCACGCTGTGCCCGTAAGCGCCCGAGGTCACCCAGCCGATTACCCGCCCGTCGTGCCAGATCGGCTCATCTCCGATGGCGTCCGCATCGCGCGCCTCGACCGCGAACAGCACCAGCCGCAGCTTCCCACCGCTCTCCTTTTCCTCGAGCGCCGCCGCGCGCCCGATGAAGTCGTCCTTCCTGAAGTCCACGAAACGCCCGAGGCCCGCCTCGTGCGCTCCGTAGATCGGACGGTATTCGCGCGCCCAGGTGCCGAAGCTCTTCTCGAGGCGCATGGCGTTCAAAGCCCGCCCGCCGAAGAGCCTGAGCCCGTGCGCGGCCCCCGCCCCCCGCAGCAGCTCATAGAGCGCCCGCTGGTATTCGCTCGTGACCCAGATCTCGTAACCCAGGTCGCCCGTGAAGCTGATGCGCCCGACCAGCGCCGGAATCATGCCGACGTCCATGCGGCGGAAGCTGAGGAACGGGAACGCCGCGGTCGAGAGATCATCGTGCACCAGGCTCTGCAGCAGCGCGCGCGAGTGCGGACCCGCGACCGACAATCCCGTGTACTGCATGGCGCAGGGGCGCACGCCCACCCCCGGCGGGGGCGCATGGCGCTCGAACCAGCGCCGGTAGTAGTCCTCCGCCGCGTAGGTGCACACCAGGAACACACGGTCCG
>JAGWMP010000114.1 GCA_028871705.1 Gammaproteobacteria bacterium | reverse complement strand
AACCGGCGGGCGGTGGTGACAGCAGCCGCACGGTGCCGAAGACGAGCACCGCGACGATTACGGCCGCGGTGGCGCCGAGGATCCGGTAGCCCTGCCTGGCGTCCTCCTTGCGCAGGCGGCTCGCGAGGGCGAGTGCGGCCGGAAAGGCGAGCAGCAGGAAGCTCATGCCCCAGGGGCCGGTGATCGAGGCGAGCTGCAGGAACGGCAGGAAGGCGAGTTGGCTGTACGCGAGGCTCGCGGCCGTGCCATGCGGCGAGGTGAGATTGAGGAGCCACTCGAAGGAGACGAGCAACGCCGGGAACGCGAGCAGCGCGCTCCAGTAAGCCCCGCGCCGCGCGAGCGCACGGAACAGCAGCACCGCGAGCGCGAACACCACGCCCTCGATGAGATAAATGCGCACCAGGATCGCGAGCGGCATGCTCAACGCGCCGTGCAGATAGCTCCAGAGGTTCGTGAGCCCGAGCATCATCGCCGCGGCGGCGACGAGGGCGGCCGCGGCGGCGCCGGCGCTCAACGCATAGAGCAACACCGCGGCGGGCGCGATCCACATGAGCGGCCACTCGGGCGCGAGACCCGTACCGAACCAGATGAGCGCGGCGGTGGTTGCGAGTGCCGCAAGAGCGCGTGGCAGGGATTTCACGGCGACGCGTACTCCTTGCCGCGCGTCGCGGCGAGAGCCTTGAGCCAGGGATGATCCGGTTCGACGCGCGCCAGCGCGCCGTGCAGCCACGCACGCGCGCCGTCATCGAGTCGCGGCGCGACGTTGCGGAAATCGAGCTCGTCCGCAGCGCGCGGACGCCGGGCCTTGTAGAGCAACCCGATCTCGGGCGCCAGATAGGGGATCCGCGACCGGTCGAACCGGATCGCCTCGGCGAGCGGCCGGCGAATTTCCCTCCGGCGCCGGAACACCCATGCGTCGCCGGCGGAGTCATCGAGCAGGAGCTCGAACACCCAGCGGGAGGCGCCCCGTGGCCGGCACCAGAGCGAGTTCACCTGCGCTCGCGGCTCGCGCTGCTCGAGGCGCAGCAGCCCACCGTCCTGCGCCTCGAAGAGCTCCCAGTCGGGCAAAGCCTCGATGACCTGCCCCGCCTCACGGCGCAGGATCCCGATGTCCAGATCCGCGTGCGGCCGGCTCTCTTTTCCGGCGAAGAGATCGAGTGCCCAACCGCCCGCGATCCACCACCGCGAGGCGAGGGATGCGAGCAGCCGCGTCGCCTCGCGCGGGTGCATCGGCTCCCACGCCTGCGCCGCGGTCGGCATCGGCTCGGCCGTCGGGCACACAGCGCTCGATCAGCTCAACGCGTAGAGATACTCGACGAAGGAGGCTACCGCCCCGTCGAGCCCCTGCACCTTGGGATTGGTCGATTCGATCAGGTAGTACTCGTCCGGGGCATGCGCGCCGGTGCCGTTGCCCATGCCGAAGTGCCCGGCGGGGAGGCTGAGCGGCGGGTTGGTGAAGAGGTAGCCCGGCCAGGAGCCCGCCGAGCGCGGCCACAGCTGCGGGTCGGCGCCGAGCTTCCTGTAGGTCGCGAGCTGGGTCTGGATGAGGCGGCTTGCCTTGTCGGTCTGGTTCGGATCGTAGCCGCCCGACATGTTCACCTCGATGTCGCCGAAACCGTGCCGGGCGAGATGCGCCTTGAGCTTCGCCAGCGTGTCGGCCGCGGTCATGTCGGGCACGAGCCGCATGTCGATCTTGGCCACCGCGCGGTGCGGCAGCACGGTCTTGCCGCCGGGACCGGTGTAGCCGGCGACCAGACCCTCGATGTTGATGGTCGGCTGCGACTCGAGCAGCATCTGGGAGGTGAGCCAGTCGGCATCCTTCACCCAGTGCTGCACGCCGAGCGTCTTCTTCACGGTCGCCTCGGAGGTCTTGGCGGCGTGCGCGGCGATCATCTGCCGCTGCTCGTCCGTCAGGGGTTTGGCGAGATCGAAGAAGCCCTCGATCGCGGGCGTGTGGCCATCGGGCTGGATCAGCGTGTCGAGCGCCTGCACCAGGTGCCAGCTCGGAGAGTCGACCGCGGCCTCGAGACTCGAGTGCACGTCATGGCTCGGTCCCCGTCCCCACTTCTCGCCCGTCGAGACCAGCTCGAGCTCCACGACGCCCTTGGCACCGAGCGACACCGTGACGCCGCCATCGCGGTCCTGGCCCGCTTCCGGCATGAAGACGCCGATACACTTCTTCAGCTCGGCCAGCACCTCGGCAGCGCGCACCACCTCGCCGAAGTGCGGCGAGCCGATCTCCTCCTCGCCCTCGCACACCAGCACGAGATTCACGGGCAGCCTGACGCCCGCGGCCTTGAAGGCCATGAGGGCGCTCAGGAAAGAGTTCTCGGGCCCTTTCTGGTTGACCGCGCCGCGTCCCATGCACACCGTCCCTAACCCCTCCTTCTGCACCAGGCGCCCCTCGAGCGGCGGCGAGCTCCATTCCTCGGGCACGAACTGCTTCACGTCGTACATGAAGTAGATGCCGACCGTGGTGCGTGCGCCCGCATCGATCCTGCCGAAAACGCCGGGCTTGCCCGAGGTCGGCATGATCCTGACGTCGGTGAAGCCGGCATCGCGCGCCAGCTGCGCCATGTGCTCGGGCCCCTGGGGGTAATTGCGGTTCTCGGCCGCGATCGACGGCAACGCGATCCAGTCCTGCAGCCGCTTGATATTGGCGCCATGCATCTGCGGAATCTGTGCGAGCACCGCGGCCTTGCCGCCACCGGCGGCGGCGAGCGCAGCCCCCGGGAGCGCCGCCAGCACGGCCGCGGACACCGAGGTATTCAGGAAGTCGCGCCGGCTCAAGTTCGAGTCGATCGGCTGAGTCATGGCATTTCCTCTCGTTGTTCTCGGCATCCCGGATCGGCCTTACAATCCGCCCCGCGCCGTCGTAGCTCAGTGGCAGAGCAGCCGCCTTGTAAGCGGCAGGTCGTCTGTTCAATCCAGACCGGCGGCACCAAATCCTCAGGATTGTACCTAGCGCACCCAGCACGCCCCAAGTGCCCAACGGACACCTGCAGCTGCCGCCGATTCTCAGGACCCCGAGGCTCGAGCTGCGTCCCGTGGCGGCAGCGGATGCCGCGTTTCTGGCCGCCCTGCTCAACGACCCGGCCTGGCTCAGGTACATCGGCGACCGCGGCGTGCGCACCGTGGCCGATGCCGAGCGCTACATCGAAGGGCGCATCTGGTCGCAATATGCGGCGCATGGCTTCGGCATGTACATCATGGAGCTGCGCGGGGCCTCGCGCGCGATCGGCACCTGCGGACTCGTGCGGCGCGAGTTTCTTGCGGGCCCCGACCTGGGCGTCGCGCTCCTGCCCGCGTGGGTAGGACACGGCTACGCGACGGAGGGCGCGCGTGCGGTGATCGGTCATGCCGAACGCACGCTCGGCATCGATCCTCTGTACGCGATCGTCAGGAGCGAGAACACCCGCTCGGTCGGCATGCTCGAACGGCTTCGGTTCACGCACCAGGGTCCCTTTGCCGTGCCACCCGAAGGCACGGCGGTCGAGCTCTACATGAGGAGCGGCGCGGGAAGTTGATTCAGCGGCGGATGGGGACCGAGGCCCTGCGCGATGCTGCGATGTGGGTCGGTGCCGGTGCGGCCGTGGCCGGCGGCTGTGCGGGTGCGGCGGTGGCGGCGGGCGGCGTCGCGGTGCCTGCCGGGGCCGGCGCGCTCGCCGGCGCCGCTGCGGCAGTCGCCTGCGGTGGGCGTGGTGCCGGGCAGGGCTGCACCGTGATCCGCGAGCCCACGCCCTCCGCGAAGAGATCGGCGAGCGGCACCGTCGTCATGCCGGGCCGCGGCGTGAGGTCGATCCAGTACACCGTCTGCGGCAGCTTGTGCTCGGCGACCTCCGCCTTGAAGCCCATGCGCTTCACAGCCCCGGCGCGCTGATCCGCATGGGCCTTGTCGCTGAAGAGACCGAGCGATACCCGGCGGTCAGGCTCGGAGCCCGCCGGCATGACGAGTGCGTCCCTGATGCCGGCCTTCTCGAGACTCACCCGCACCCGGTCGGCCTCGACCTCGTTCTTGAGTCCCCCGACGTACACCCAGAAGCCCTCCGCGGTGCCGCCTTCCTCGGCGCGCTGCTGCGGAGCGAAGCCCTTGCCCGTCAGGATGCCCGCCGCCTTGGCGGCGTTGGTGATATCGCCGAAGGGCCCGACCGACATGCACGCCGGCGCCTCATTCAGCACGGTCTTGGTGTTGGTCGCGGGACGCTGATCGGGCGGCAGCTCGGACAGGAGCTTCAGGCGCGGGAGCCTGGCCAGTGCCTCGTTCACGGGTGGCGCCTTCGGCTGATCCACCCAGCGCGCCCAGGCGAAGTACACGAGGTTGGCGACGAGCAGCGCGATGAAGGCGTTGCGCACGAGCGGGGATTCTAGATCAACTGCGGTGGGCGCGGGGCGTGGCGCGCGCGAGCACGGCGAGACCCTTGAGCACCAGGTCCGGCACGCCGACGCAGCGGCTGCGCAGCAGCGTGCGCAGCGCCGCGGCCCCACCCCCGGTGAGGAGCACCAGCGGCTCGCGCCCGAGGGTCGACGAGCCCTCCTCCACCGCCCGGTCGATGAGGGCCGCGGCCGCGTAGCGCGCGCCGCGCTCGATCCCGTCCCGGGTCGAGCGGCCGAAGAGCCCGCGCGCCGGCACGGCGCCGCCTTGCGCGCGGCGGCGGATGCCGTGGGTCTGACTCAAGAGCGTGCTCACCATCAGGTCCGGCGCCGGCACGATCACACCACCGCGATGGCGCCCGGCACCGTCGAGGAGGTCGATGGTGAGAGCGGTCCCGACCCCGACCACGCACAGCGGCACCCCGTCGAAGAGAGCGTGCGCCCCGACGAGCGCTGCGAAGCGATCGACCCCGAGCCGCCAGGGCTCGGCGTACCCGACCGTCACCCCGCCCGCGCGCCGCGGGACGCTGACGAACCAGACGGCGATCCCGGCCCGGCGCGCCGCGGACCTGAGGGCGCGGTTGAGGCGCGCGCCCGCGACACTCGCGACGATCATGCCGTCGATGCCGCGCGCCGGACGCAACAGACGACGGGCAAAGTCGGCGGGCCGCCATGCGTGATGCACCGCGGCCTTGCCGCGCGCGGGTCGATTGCCGTCCAGGCGCGCCCACTTGATGCGGGTGTTGCCGGCGTCGACGAGCAGCACTCCCATATCAGGCCGGCCTCACGGTCACATCGCCCGAGATGAAGCGCTCGAGGCCCCTGGGCGTCTCGACCACGAGCGCCCCGTGCGCGTCGATGCCACGCGCGAGCCCGCGCGCGGCCGCGCCCTCGACCGTCTTCACCTCCACCGCACGGCCGCGCAGCGCATCCGCCTCGCGCCACTCCCCGAGGAAGGGCTGGAGCCCCTCGCGTGCGAAAACGCTCAGCCCGTCGATCGAGCGGCTGATGAGGCGCGCCGCCACACGGTTGCGCGCCGGCGAGGCGAGGCCCGCGCTGCGCAGATCCGTGGCCGCCGATCCCGCCGCGGCAATCTTCTTCAGCACCTCGGAACCGAGTGCCACGTTCAGCCCGATGCCGATCACGACATAGGCGGGGCCCGCGGACTCGGCGCGCAGGTCGATCAGCACCCCCGCGAGCTTGCGCTCGCCGACGAGCAGGTCGTTCGGCCACTTGAGAGCCGCCCCGCCGACACCGAGTTCGCTCAGCGCCCGCAGAGCGCACACGCCGACGGCGAGCCCGAGCGCGCCCAGATCCGGCGGCACCGCTGCGAACGTCCAGCTCAGGGAAAGACACACCGCCCCGCCGGGAGGCGCAAGCCAGGTGCGCCCGCGGCGGCCGCGGCCGGCGCTCTGGTGCTCGGCGAGCAGCACCTCGCTCACCCCGCCCCGCGGAGCCGCGCGGCCGAGGAGCGCGGTGTTAGTGGAGGCCGTGGACCAGACGGTCTCGAGCCTGGACACGTGCTTTTGCACCTCGCGCGGGAGCTGCGACCGGATCCGTGCCGCATCGAGCGGCTCGGTCGCGGCGATCAGCCGGTAGCCCCGATTCCTCACGGCCTCGAGCTCCACGTTCAATCTGCGCAGCACCCCGACCGCCTTCCATACGGCGCTGCGGCTCACCTCGAGCGACCTCGCGAGCTCCTCACCCGAGTGGAAGCGGCCGTCGGCGAGCTTCGCGAACACGTGCGCGGCGAGCGGGGTGGTGGGCATCAGCCCTGGCTCCGCCTGGAGCCGAAGAGCCAGAGGCGCTTCGCCCGCGACTCGGTTCCGGCGAGCATGCGTTCGATGTTGCCGCGATGTGTATAGAGGATGAGAAGCGCGGCGAGGATGCCGAAGCCGAGCAGCGCCCCCGGAGCGGACCGCACTGCCAGGGCCGCCGCCACGGCGAGCACGCCCACCATGGAAGCAAGCCCGACGAATCCGAAGAGCACCACCATCACGAGCCAGACGGCCATCATCACCAGGACCAGGTAGCCGCCGATGCCGAGCGCCGCGCCGACGAAGGTGGCGACGCCCTTGCCGCCGCGGAACCCATGCCATACCGGGTACACGTGCCCGAGAATCACCGCGAGGCCGCAGGCGGCGATGAGGAGCGCGCGACTCGCCGGCTCATCCTCCGCAAGCGCGGCGGCGGCAGGCCACGGCCAGGGTGCGATCACGGCGGTCGCGAGCCAGCCCTTGCCCGTATCGATGATGAGCACCGCGAGCGCTGCGAGCTTGCCCTGGGTGCGCAGCATGTTGGTGGCGCCGGCGTTACCGCTGCCCAGGGTGCGGATGTCGACGCCGCGGAGCCTGCCGATGAGCAGGCTCCCGACGACCGAGCCGAGCAGATAGGCGCCGAGGACCTTGACGATGAGCTCGATCATGTCCGTCCAAAAACCTCAGCCAGCATGCAGCGCACGCTCCCGCCGCCCAGGCGCTCGATGGTCGGAATGGGCACCGCGAGCACCGCGTCCGTGCACCCGGAAAGACGCGCGTAGCTGTCAGCCGTGAGGGAGCGGCGCGCAGTCTCGGACATCACCAGCACCCGGGAATCCCCGAGCGCCTCGTCCCAGGTGCCGAGCTCGAGCATGTTGCCGGCGAACTGCGCGATCTCGCCTTGCCCGATCTCGAGCACCTCGCGGCCGCTCGCGCGCAACCGCCCGAGCACCCGCTCGCGGTCGGCCGCGGCGATCGCCGCCGTACCGACGAGGGCGACGCGCTCCCCGATCCACATGAGAACGTTGGTGTGATAGAGCGGCACGCCGGCGGCATCCGCCGCCTGAAAGACCACCGGCTCGTAGTCGAGCTCTTGCGCCCACTCGGCGACGAGCGCCGGATGGGTGCGCGGCGAGGCGCAGGCATAAGCGACCCGCTGCGCGTGGTCGAGCACCAGGCTCCCCGTGCCCTCGAGGAACATCCCCTCGCCTTCGAAGTGGGTGAGATCGAGCAGATGCGCGACTTTGAAGCCCAGGCGCGCGATGACCGACTCGATCACGTCCTGGCGGCGCTCGGGGCGGCGGCTCGGGCTTTGCATCGGATAGAGGACCAGCGTCCCGTCCTGATGGAAGGACACCCAGTTGTTGGGAAACACCGCATCGGGCTTTACCGGCGCCGCCGTGTCCGGCACCGCGCACACCGCGACCCCCTCGCTCTCGAGCGCGCGGGCCAGCTGGCGGAACTCGGCGAGCGCCAGCGCCCGGGTGGCGCCGCCCGCGGCCACGCCCTCCGCGGCAGCGGGGTTGGCGTCGGCGTGCTGGAAGGCGTTGGTGCGGGCCGTGTCGGGATTGAAGCCGAAGGCCTTCGGTTCGACCATCAGTACCGCGTCGGCGCACTGCCCCCAGGCCTCCATCGGCCCATTCTCGCACGTCCGACGTTGGCGGCGGATGCCGGGGGTCAGCGCGAGGCGCGCAGCGGCCGGCTGTCCTGCGTGCCCGTGGCTTCCAGGATATCGAGCACCGGCATGCGCTGCGTGAGATCGAGCGGCTCGCCGGAAAGGAAGCGGTCGCACTCCTCGGCCGCAGCCGGGCGCGCGAACAGATACCCCTGCGCGTAGGCGCAGCCGAGCGCGCGCAGCTTCTCGAGCTGCGGCCAGCCCTCGATGCCCTCGGCCACCACCTCGATGTGCAGGTGGCGCGCCATGGCGATGATGGCGCTCACGATCGCAAGATCCGACATGTCGGTCACCAGATCGCGCACGAAGCTGCGGTCGATCTTGAGCGTGTCGACGCGCCAGCGCTTCAGATACGAGAGGCTCGAGTAACCGGTGCCGAAGTCATCGATCGCGATGTGGATGCCGAGCTCGCGCAGTTTCGCGACCGTGTCCTGCGCGGCCTCGCGGGCGCGCGCCTCGCGCCGCTCGAACACGGCGCTCTCGGTGATCTCGATCTGCAGCATCGTCGGCTCGAGCCCGTGCTGCCGGGCGAGGCGCGTGATGGTCTCGGTGAGATTCGAGCGCTGCAGCTGCACGGCGGAGACGTTGATGGCGACCGGGACCAGCTCGCGGCCCATATTGCGCCAGCGCACCATGTCCTCGACGGCCCGCTGCAGCACGAAGTCGCCGATGGGAAGAATGAGACCGGCTTCCTCGGCGATACGCACGAAGCGTTCCGGGCGCACGAACCCCTGGCTCGGGTGCTTCCAGCGCATGAGCGCTTCCATCGCCACCACGCGATGCGTCTCGATCTCGACGATCGGCTGGTAGTGCACCTCGAGCTGGCGGGTCTGGAGCGCCGTACGGAGCGAGGCTTCGACCGCGATGCGCTCCTTCAGGCGCCGGTCCATCGCCGGACTGAACAGCTGGAAGTTGTTGCGGCCGCGGTCCTTCGCCTGGTACATCGCGGTGTCGGAGTGGCGCAGCAGCTCGCCCATGTCGATGCCGTCGCGCGGGTAGAGCGCGACGCCGATGCTCACCGTGGTGACGAGCGTGCGGCCGTCGACCACCATGGGGGCCGAGAGCGCCTGGTTGATGCGTTCGGCCGCCTCGTTCACCTTCTCGGTGTTCTTGACGTCCTTCATGATGACGACGAATTCGTCGCCGCCCATGCGCACCACCACGTCCTGGGCGCGGATGGTGGTCCGAATGCGCTGCGCGACCGTCTTGAGCAGCTTGTCGCCCGTCTCATGGCCGCGTGAGTCGTTGACGTGCTTGAAGCGGTCGAGATCGAGGAACAGCACGGCCAGCAGCGTGCCCTTCTCCCGGGCTTCGACCAGGGCATCGGGCAGGTTGGCGGCCAGATAGAGCCGGTTGGGCAGTCCGGTGAGCTGGTCGTGATGCGCGAGGTGATCGAGATGCTGATGCCGCTGCAGCATCTGGCTCTCGACCACGCGCCGCACGGTCACGTCGTGGACGGCGACCGCGAGCACCGTGCGGCCGTTCAACTGAATGGGATGGCAACTCGCCTCGACGTTGCGCACCGAGCCGTCCTTGCAGCTCTGGCGCAGCTCCATCGGTGAGCGCGAAGTGGCTTCCTGCAACCTGGCGACCAGCACCCGCTCATCCATGCCCTCGGCGCTGAAGAGCGCGGCGAAGGGGATTTTGCGGACGTCGTCGAAGGAGTACCCCGTATTGCGCAGCGCCGCGGGGTTCGCGGCGACGATG
>JAGWMP010000113.1 GCA_028871705.1 Gammaproteobacteria bacterium | reverse complement strand
CTTCGGGGTGGCGCCGCAGCAGCAGCTCGGCCTGGCTTTCCGCTTCCGCCAGCCGCCCGCGGCCGATCAGGGCGGCGAGCGATTGCACGTCCGGCTCGCGCAGCGGGGCCGGCGCCGCGGCCGGCGCGGCCGGCGCGGCTGCGCGAGCAGCGGGCGCCATGCCGGGCAGCGCTCCGCAGCATTGTTTGAACCTGCGGCCGCTGCCGCACGGACACGGATCGTTGCGACTCGCTTGCATTTCAATCGCGGCGCAGGCGGGAGCGGCTCGGGCCGCCATCATCAGAATAACGCGGGTCTGCGATCCTGTCCCGCGCAAGGAGCGTGAGCTGCGCGCGCATGGCGGCGAACACGCCCTGCCAGTCGCCGGGGCGGGACTGGCGAAAGAGACGCATGGAGGGATACCAGGGGCTGTCGGTGCGGTCGAGGAGCCAGCGCCAGTCGGGTACGGACTTGAGGGCAACCCACACCGCTCGCCCGAGCGCGCCGGCGAGGTGCGCCAGCGCAGTGTCACAGGTGATCACGAGGTCGAGATGCTGCATCAGCGCGGCGCTGTCGAGGAAGGCCTGCGGGCCGGAGTCGAAATCCTCGCCCGGCAGCTCGAGCGCCATCGAGCTCGAGGCGTCCGGCAGCTGCTCGACGCCGTCGCCCTTCTGCAGGCTGATGAGCCGCACGCCCGGGACGCTCGCCAGTGCGGCAAACGCAGCGAGCGGCACCGACCTGCCGAGGTCGATGCGCCGGCGGCTGCCCTGCCAGGCAATCCCCACTTTGAACCCGCGCGGCCCGAGCCACTCCCGCCAGCGATCGAGGCGGCGCGGTTCGGCCGCCAGATACGGCACCGTCGCCGGTACGGTGGCCAACGTCGTCCCGAACGCGAGCGGCAGGCTGAGCAGTGCGCATTGATAGTCGCACCGGGGCGGCGCCTCATCGCTGGCGGTGACGCGCACGGCCGCGCCGTTGCTCGCGAGCAGCGCGCGCAGCGCGGGCTGCACGCTGAGGATCACCTCGGCACCGCGCTGCTGCGCGAGACGCGCGTAACGGCAAAACTGCAGAGTGTCCCCGAGCGCCTGCTCGGCGTAGAGGAGCAGCGTTCGTCCGGCGAGGTCCTGCGTACCGTCGAAAACCGGCGCCGCCGCCGGCGCCGCGGGCGCACCCTGCAGCCGCTTGCGCCATTCGTATAGCGGCAGTCCCCGGGCGAAATCCCCGCCGAGCAGCAGGCACACGCTCTTGTTGAAGTATGCCTGGGCATGCTGCGGATCGAGCGCGATGGCGCGCTCGAAGCTGCCGACCGCCTCCTCGAGCCGCCCCAGATCGAGCAGGGCGTTGCCGCGATTGCAGTGGCTGAGCGGCGCGTCCGGCGCCTCGAGCAGCGCCTGCTCGTACTCCCCGAGCGCCTGCGCCGCGAGTCCCTGATCGCGCAGTACGTTGCCGAGATTGCCGTGCACGCCATGCATGCCCGGATGCAGCGCGAGCGCGCGGCGGCCGCTCGCGAGCGCCGCGTCCAGCTCGCCGAGCTCGCACTGCACGGTGGCGAGATTGTTCCAGGCCTGCGCGAACTGCGGCTGCAGTTGCAGGGCACGCTGGTAGCTCGCCGCCGCCTCCGCCGTCCTGCCGAGCACCTGCAGCACCAGTCCGCGGTTGTTGTGGGCCTCCGCCAGCTGCGGTGCGAGCGCGAGCGCCGCATCGAAGCTCGCCAGCGCCTCGGCGTGCCGTTGCAGGCGCCGCAAGGCGTTGCCGCGGCTGTTGAGCAGCTCCGCGGACCGCGGTGCCAGGGCGAGGGCCGCCTCGAAGCTCGCCAGTGCCTCCTCGAGCCGCTGTAACCGCAGCAGCACCATGCCCCGGCCGTGGTGCGCCTCGATGCATGCGGGCTCGAGCACGAGCGCCGCATCGAAGCTCGCCAGCGCTTCCACCGGGCGCCGCAGCGCGAGGCGCGCGGCGCCCAGGCTGAGGTGGACCTGCCAGTCCGCGGGATCCTGTCGCAGCACCTCCGCATAGATGCGCTCGGCCTCCGCCAGGCGGCCGCTGTGGTGCAGCGCCATCGCGCGCTCGCGCAGCGCCTCGACCGTCATCCGCTGGTGCCGCAGGAGCGCTGCCAGCCCTGCGCGGTTGCGCCGGGATTGTGCCAGCCGCACGGCCCCTGCAGCAGCCGCTCGGCCTGGGGCGGCCCCCAGCTCGCCGGCGCGTACTCGATCGGCGGCGTCGCGGCATTGAGCACCGGGTCGACGATCGCCCAGGCCGCCTCCACCTCGTCCTGCCGCGCGAAGTGCGTGGTATCGCCGATGAGCGCCGCGCTGATCAGCACTTCGTAGGCATCCATGTCGTCGCCCGGCTGCTCGGCGGCGAACAGCTCCACGTCGCGCCCGGTCATCGCGGGGCCGGGGCTCTTGGTATGCGCCCCGATGGCGATCGCGACGTCCGGCCCCACGCGAAAGCGCAGATGGTTCGGCTGCTCGGGACCTGAGTCCCCGAACACGCGCGCCGGGGGTGGGCGCAGGTCCACCACCACCTCGGTCGCGGTCACCGGCAGGCGTTTGCCGGCGCGCATGTAGAAAGGCACGCCGCTCCAGCGCCATGAATCGATGTGCAGGGTGAGGGCCGCGTAGGTCTCGACGCGCGAGTCGGGCGCGACGCCCGGCTCGCTGCGGTAGCCGACGAACTGGCCGCGCACCAGCTCCGCCGTGGATGCCGGCCGGATGGCCTTCAGCACCTTGACCTTCTCGTCGCGCAGCGATTCGCCCTCGGTGTTCACCGGCGGCTCCATGGCGAGCAGCGCGACGATCTGCATCAGGTGATTCTGCATCACGTCGCGGATGGCGCCGGCTTCCTCGTAGAAGCGCCCGCGCCCGGCGACACCGAGCGTCTCCGCCATGGTGATCTGCACGCTCGCGACGAAGTTGCGGTTGAGCACCGGCTCGAGGAACGAGTTGGCGAAGCGGAAATAGAGGATGTTCTGCACCGCCTCCTTGCCGAGGTAGTGGTCGATGCGAAAGATGCTGCTCTCCGGGAAGTGCGCGTGCAGCGTGCGGTTCAACTCGCGCGCCGAGGCGAGATCGCGGCCGAAGGGTTTCTCGACCACGATGCGCGCATCCATGGTGCCGAGCGCCCCGCTCAGGTTCTCGGCCACCACGCCGAACATGCTCGGCGGGATCGCCAGATAACACAGCGGCCGCGCGAGCGGGCCGAGCGCCGCGCGCAGCGCCTCGAAGGTGGCACGCGAGTTGTAATCGCCGTCGACGTAGCGCAGCAATCCGATCAGACGCGCCACCACGGCCTCGTCCGCCCCGGGAACGAAGGCCGCGAGGCTCTCGCGCACCCGCGCCGCGTACTGCTCCGCCTTCCATCCCTGGCGCGCCACGCCGACGATGGGCACCGTGAGGATGCCGCGGCGCACCAGGTGGTAGAGCGCCGGGTGGATCTTGCGGTAGCACAGGTCGCCGGTCGCGCCGAACAGGACGACCGCATCGCAGTCACGACGTTCCATGTGTGCCCCCGTCAGCCGCTCTTCTCGACGTGACCCCCGAACCCCAGGCGCATCGCCGACAGCACCTTGTTGGCGAAATCCGCGCGGTCGCGCGACTCGAAGCGCGAGTAAAGCGCCGCCGACAGCACGTAAGCGGGCACGCCCACGTCGATCGCCGCCTGCACTGTCCAGCGGCCCTCGCCCGAATCGGCGACGCGGCCGGCGAAGCCCGCGAGCCGCCCGTCGCGCGCGAGCGCGCCGGCCGTCAGATCGAGCAGCCGCGAGGTGATGATGCTGCCGTGGCGCCAGAGCTCGGCGATCGCCGCGACGTCGAGCCGGTACTGGTAGAAGTGCGGGTTGGCGAGCGGCGCCGTCTCGGCATCGGCGGCGCCGCGCTCGAGTCCCGCATCGGCATGCGCGAGCAGATTCAGTCCCTCGGCATAAGCGGCCATGAGGCCGTACTCGATGCCGTTGTGGACCATCTTGACGAAGTGCCCGGCGCCGTGCGGCCCGCAGTGCAGATATCCGCAGGCTGCCGCGGCGGTGCCGGCGGCGCGGCCGGCCGCCGCGCCCGCGGGCAGCCGTCCGCCCGGCGAGAGCGTCGCCAGCACCGGCTCGACGAGCGCCACCGCCTCGGGCTCGCCGCCCACCATCAGGCAATAGCCCTCGCTGAGGCCGAGCACGCCGCCGCTGGTACCGACGTCGAGGTAGTGGACGCCGCTCGCGCCGAGCTCGCCCGCGCGGCGGATGTCGTCCTGGTAGTTGGAGTTGCCGCCGTCGATCAGCACGTCGCCGCGCGTCAGCAGCGGCCGCAGCTCCGCGATCACCGTATCGACGACCGCCGCCGGCACCATGATCCACACCGCGCGCGGAGCCTCGAGTGCGCGCAGCAACTCCGCCAGCGTGCCCGCGCCGCTCGCGCCGTCCGCGACCGCCGCCGCGACCGCCTCCGCCGCGCGGTCGTAAACCACGCACTGGTGTCCGCCCTGGGTGAGCCGCCGCACCATGTTGGCGCCCATGCGCCCGAGCCCGATCATGCCAATCTGCATAGTCTGACTCCTAATTCGGTACGCGCTTGATCTGTGCGCCGAGCTGCGCCAGCTTCTCCTCGATCGCCTCGTAGCCGCGATCGATGTGATAGATGCGCTCGACGTCGGTGCGCCCCTCGGCCACGAGCCCCGCGAGCACCAGGCTCGCCGAGGCGCGCAGGTCGGTCGCCATCACCGGCGCGGCGGTGAGCTTCTCGACGCCGTGGATGATGGCGGTGTTGCCCTCGAGGCGGATCTCCGCCCCCATGCGGCGCATCTCCAGCATGTGCATGAAGCGATTCTCGAAGATGGTCTCGGTGATGGTGCCGACGCCCTCGGCCACCGTGTTGAGCGCGGCGAACTGCGCCTGCATGTCGGTCGGAAACGCCGGGTACGGGGCGGTGCGCACGTCCACCGCCCTGAGCTTGCGGCCGCGCATGTCGACCTCGATCCAGTTGTCGCCGACGCCGACCCTGGCGCCCGCCTCCTGGAGCTTGGCGATCACCGCGTCCAGGTGATCGGGCCGCGTGCTTTTGACGCGCACGCGGCCGCCGGTGATGGCTCCCGCGATCAGGTAGGTGCCGCTCTCGATGCGGTCGGGCAGCACCTCGTAGGTCGTGCCGCGCAGCCGCTCGACCCCGTGCACCACGATCTTGTCGGTGCCGGCGCCGTGGATGCTGGCCCCCATCGCGATGAGGAAGTTCGCGAGGTCGACGACCTCCGGCTCCCGCGCCGCGTTCTCGATCACCGTCTCGCCCTCGGCGAGCGTCGCCGCCATCATGAGGTTCTCGGTGCCGGTCACCGTCACGGTGTCGAGCACCAGCCGCGCGCCCTTCAGGCGCGAGGCGCGCGCACGGATGTAGCCGCCCTCGATGGTGATGTCGGCGCCCATCGCCTGCAGCCCCGCGACATGGATGTTCACCGGGCGCGCGCCGATCGCGCAGCCGCCGGGAAGCGACACGTCGGCGCGCCCGTGGCGCGCCACCAGCGGACCGAGCACCAGGATGGAAGCGCGCATGGTCTTCACCAGATCGTAGGGCGCGAAGCACTCGCGCACCGTCGAGCCGTCGACCTCGATGCGCATGCGCTCGTCGATCGTGACGGTGGCGCCCATGCGCCCGAGCAGCTCGACCGTGGTGGTCACGTCCTTGAGGTGCGGCACGTTCGCGACCACCACCGGATCGTCGGCGAGCAACGCGCCGGCGAGGATCGGCAGCGTGGCGTTCTTGGCACCGGAGATGCGCACCTCGCCTTCGAGGGCGGTGCCGCCCTGGATCTGGAGTTTGTCCATGATCTATGGGCCGAAATCGCAGGAAGCGATTTCGGCGGGCCATCCCGCTGTCGGTTGCGCACACGCGGGCAAAAAGCGTCGTTTTTGCCCGCGCACAACATGCCGGTTGAGCATTTTCATTGTGAGTCAGGTCCGTGATGCTTCTTCGGGTGTGAGCGCCTCGATGGAGAGCGCGTGGATCGCCCGCCCCATGAGCGCGCCGAGCGTGCGGTAGACGAGCTGGTGGCGCGCGAGCGGACGCAGGCCGGCGAACTCCTTGGCGACGACGCGCGCGGCGAAGTGGGTCTGATCGTCCGATCGCACCTCGACCTCGGCGCCGGGGAGTCCCGCGCGGATCAGCTGTGCGACTTCTTCGGGGTTCATTGGGGGGATATTACATGGGCCCGGCGTGCGGGCGCCTATAATGACTGACATGAAAGCGCACCCTGCCGGTCCGCCGGCCGCCGCCGCCGCGCCCGACGATGACGGGCTGATCGCCTCCGCGCACCGCGCGCTCGCCATCGAGGAGCGGGCGCTCGGCGCCCTGTCCGCGCGGGTAGGCGCCGCGTTCGCCGCGGCCTGCCGCCTGTGTCTCGGGTGCCACGGCCGGGTCGTGGTCACCGGCATGGGCAAGTCCGGGCACATCGCCGGCAAGATCGCCGCGACGCTCGCGAGCACCGGCACCCCGGCCTTTTTTCTGCATCCCGCCGAGGCCGGCCACGGCGACCTCGGCATGATCACCCGCAACGATGTCGTGCTCGCGCTCTCGAACTCCGGGGAGACCCCGGAGGTGGTGGCGCTGCTGCCCGCATTGAAGCGCCTCGGGGTGCCGCTCATCGTCATGACCGGCAAGAGCGACTCGACGCTGGCGCGCGCGGCGAACGTGGCGCTCGATGTCGCGGTCGCGGAGGAGGCCTGCCCGCTCAACCTCGCACCGACCGCCAGCACCACCGCCTCGCTCGCCATGGGAGACGCGCTCGCGGTCGCGGTGCTCGAGGCACGCGGCTTCACCGCGCAGGACTTCGCGCGCTCGCACCCGGGCGGGAGCCTCGGGCGGCAGCTGCTGCTGCACGTCGATGACCTGATGCGCACCGGCGCCGCGCTGCCGCGCGTGCTGCCGGGTGCACCGCTCAGCGCCGGGCTGCTCGAGATGTCGGCCAAGGGTCTGGGCATGACCGTGGTGGTCGATGAGAGCGAGCGCATCCTCGGGGTGTTCACCGACGGCGACCTGCGCCGCGTGCTCGAAGCGCGCGCGGACCTGCATGGCACGACCATGGGCGCCGTCATGACCGCGAACCCGAAGACCATCGGGCCGCGCGAGCTCGCCGCCGAGGCCGTGCACCTGATGGAGCTGCATCGCATCACGGCGCTGCCGGTTGCGGACGCGGCCGGCAGGCTGGTCGGCGCGCTCAACGTGCACGACCTGTTCCGTGCCCGGGTGATGTGAGGCGCTCCGCCGGTGCGCACGCGCGGCTCGATCGCCCTCCTGATTCTGGACGTCGACGGGGTGCTCACCGACGGGCGGCTGTATTTCGGCGCGCGTGGCGAGGCCCTCAAGGTGTTCGACGTGCGCGACGGCTACGGCCTGGTCGCCCTGCAGCGCGCCGGGGTTACGGTCGCGGTGATCTCGGGGCGCCGCGCGGGCGCGGTGCGTGCGCGCTGCCGCGAGCTCGGCATCCGCCACGTCTACCAGGGCGTCGCCGACAAGCTCGCCGTATTCGAGCGGTTGCGCGCACGGCTGAAGCTCGCGCGCGGCGCCTGCGCCTGCGTCGGCGACGATCTGCCGGACGTGCCGCTCATGAAAGCCGTGGGGCTGAGCTTCGCGGTCGCCGATGCGCACGCCGGCGCACGCCGCGCCGCGCACTTCGTGACGCGCCACGGCGGCGGCCGCGGCGCGGTGCGCGAGGTCTGCGACCTGCTCCTGGCGCGGCGCGCACGCGGCGGGCGGGCGCGGTGATCTATCGCCTGGTGGTGGCGCTCGCGGTGCTGGCGCTCATCGCCGGCCTCGTGTTCCTCGCCGGCGCGCCGCGCGAGGCGGTGGCGCCGAGCGCCGCCGGCGCACCGGTGCGCGATCCGGGCTACGCGGCGCGCGGCGCGCGGCTGGTGCAGACCGGACCCGACGGCCAGCCGCTCTACACGCTCGACGCCGCCGAGATCAGCCAGCAGCCCGATCAGACCACGGTCGAGCTCAGCGCGGTTCAGATGGGTTTCCGCGCGACCGGTGGTGAGCCGTGGACGGCGCGCGCGGCGCACGGCACGCTCGGCCAGGACACCGGGATCGTCGAGCTCGACGGCAGCGTGCACGTTGCCGGACTCCTCCCCGGCACCCAGGACCAGGCGGAGATCTCCACCGAGCACCTGGCCTTCGACACCCGCACGCAGATCGCCAGCACCAGCGATCCGGTCACCTTGAGCGTTTCGGGCCGCGAGCTGCACGCCACCGGCCTCATCGCGCGCTTGAAGGAGGGTCGCGTGCAGTTAGAATCGGCCGTTCATGGCTCCTATCTGCCCTAAGCTCGGCGCGCTGCTCGGCGCCTGCGCGCTGGCGGCGCTCGCGGATGCGGCGCCCGCGGTCAGCGCCGGGCAGCTCCCGGACTTCAGCGGCTTGCCGGTGCAGCTGGAGGCGGCGGGCGGGTCGGAGGTGGATTTCCAGACCCGGGAAGTGGTACTGAAGAAGGTCGTGATCTCGCAAGGCACCATGCGGATCTCGGCCGAGCGCGCCCGCGCCACGGGTCTGGACTTCGCCAACAGCCGCTGGAACTTCGAAGGCAACGTGCACATCGACGCCGAGCAGCGCGGCAATTTGCACTCCGACCAGGCCGTGGTCGAGTTCAAGGACAACCACATCGCGCGCGCCACCATCACCGGCAAGCCCGCCGAGTTCGAGCAGAAGCGCGCCAACGACCAGATCGCGCGCGGCCACGCCGACGAGATCCTCTACGACGTGAACGACGGCACCGTGCGTCTCACCAACGACGCCTGGCTCTCCGACGGGCAGAACGAGATCTCGGGTCCGGTCCTGGTCTACAACATCCGCGAGCAGCGCGTGCAGGCGGCGGCGGGACCGGACGACGCGGCCGGCAGCGAGCAGCGGGTGCACATCAGCATCGCGCCGCACCCCGGGGCCGGCGGCAAGCCCGAGGCACCCAAGCCCGAGGCACCCAAGCCCGACGGCGCGAAGCCCGAGGCCGTGAGGCCCCCGAGCGCGCCCGAGGCCACTCCCAAATCATGACGTTCCTCCGGGCCACGGGCCTCGCCAAGAGCTACAAGTCCCGCCCGGTGGTCCGCGATCTTTCGCTCGACCTCGCCGCCGGCGAGGTGGTCGGACTCCTCGGGCCGAACGGCGCCGGCAAGACCACGGCCTTCTACATGATCGTCGGGCTCATCCCCTGCGACGCCGGCCGCATCGAGCTCGATGGGCGCGACGTGACGCTGCTGCCCATGCACCGCCGCGCCCAGCTCGGACTCGGCTACCTGCCCCAGGAGGCGTCCGTCTTCCGCAAGCTCTCGGTGGAGGACAACGTGCTCGCGATCCTCGAGACGCGCGCGGACCTCGACCGCGCGGCGCGCGAGCAGCGGCTCGAGGAGCTGCTCGAGGAGCTGCGCATCGGACACGTGCGCCGCAGCCTCGGGCTGTCACTCTCGGGCGGGGAGCGGCGGCGTGTGGAGATCGCCCGGGCACTTGCGGCCGAGCCGCGCTTCATGCTGCTCGATGAGCCCTTCGCGGGCGTCGACCCGCTCTCGGTGCTCGACATCCAGCGCATCATCCGCGAGCT
>JAGWMP010000360.1 GCA_028871705.1 Gammaproteobacteria bacterium | reverse complement strand
CCATGATGGTCGGCACGGTGCGCGCCGTATGCGCCCGGCTGCCGGCGCGTACCTCGTCCGCGAATGCCTCGCGCGCCGCGAGCGGCAGCTCGAGAAAGCGCCGCTGCCAGCGCGGGCTTCGCACCATGCTGCGCAGCTCCTGATAGGCATGATCGTCGGTACAGAGCGCATCGCCGTGGGTGAGCAGCACCGGCTCGCCCTCGAGCTCGGCGACCACCGGGTCGGGCAGGAGCACACAGCCGCTGCGCGCGGCGAACCCCGTCCCGAGGAGGAAGTCGCGGTTGCCGTGCATGACGAAGCAGGGCACGCCGCCCGCGGTGAGCGCCTTGAGTCCCGCGCAGACGCGCTCGCCGACGGGACTGCGGTCGTCATCGCCCACCCAGCTCTCGAAGAGATCGCCGAGGATGTAGAGCGCCGCCGCGCCCGCCGCCTCCCCGGCGAGGAACCGCAGGAATTGCCCGAGCGCCGCTGCCGACTCGCCTTCGCCTCCCAGGTGCACGTCCGAGACGAACAGCTGCCTCACTGAGGGCTCACGGACCGCGGCGCTACTTCGGCGAGAGGATCTTCTGCGGTTCGGCCGGATTCACGGGCGCGGCCGCCGGCGCCGCAGCGCCCGGCGCCACGATGCTCATGCTCTCGATGATCACGGGCTTCAACGGCGCGTCCTGCTTGAACGGGCCGACGGCGCCGGTCGGCGTCTCGCCGATCTTGTCGACCACGTCCATGCCCTGCACCACGCGGCCGAATACCGCGTAGCCCCAGCGGGTCGGCAGCGGGTCGAGATCCGGATTGTCGACCAGGTTCACGTAGAACTCGGCGTTGCCCGAGTGCGGCGCCGAGGTGCGCGCCAGCCCCACCGTGCCGCGCTTGTTCTGCAGGCCGTTACCCGCCTCGTTGACGACGCTCTCATGGGCGGGTTTGAGGTTCATGGTGGCGGCGTCGTGCCCGCCGCCCTGGATCACGAAGTTCGGCACCACGCGGTGGATCAGCGTGTTCGTGTAGAAGCCCTCTTTCACGTAGCGCAGGAAGTTCGGGGCGGTGAGCGGCGCACGGTCGGGGCGCACCTCGATGATGAAATCGCCCATGTTGGTCACCACCTTCACCAGGGTGGTCTGCTCGTCGGCGCGCGCGCCGACGGTGAGCATGAGCGCGAGCAGCAGGGCGGCGGTGGCAAAGGGGGCGCGGGGCGTGAGCATTCGTCTATTCTAAGCTGCGGCGCGAGTGAGCGACAGCGGCGCGCGGGTGCCGGTAACATGGGCCCCAATGAGCCCGACGCCGGTCACCCGCTTCGCTCCGAGTCCCACCGGCGAGCTGCACCTGGGGAATGCGCGCACCGCGCTCTTCAATCTGCTGCTCGCGCGCCATGGTGGCGGGCGCTTCATCGTGCGCATCGAGGACACCGACGCCGAGCGCAGCCTCGAGGCGCACACGCCCGCGCTGCTCGCGGACCTCGAGTGGCTCGGCATCGAGTGGGACGCGGGCCCCGGCCGCGAGGACGCCTTCGGGCCCTATCGCCAGTCGCAGCGCCGCGCGCTCTACGAGGGCTATTTCGCCCAGCTCGAGGCGCGCGCCGCGGTCTACCCCTGCTTCTGCACGCCGCTCGAGCTCGATCTCGCGCGGCGGGCGCAGCTCGCCGCCGGCCGCCCGCCGCGCTACGGCGGCACCTGCCGGGGGCTCCCGGCGGCGGAACGCGCCGCGCGGGCCGCC
>JAGWMP010000112.1 GCA_028871705.1 Gammaproteobacteria bacterium | reverse complement strand
GCCAGCACCGAGCGGCAGGTGTTCTCGGCCTGGGCGAGCTCACCGCGGTCGAAGGACGCGGACGCCTGGGTGAGCTGGGTATCGAGTTCGACGGCCGTGTTCACGCGGCCACTCTAATGCAGGCCCTTCACGCCTGACTACTTGATCGGTGCGGCCGGCGCTCGCGCGGTGCTCTTGGCGTGCTTGCTGCGCTTGTGCAGGATCGGCTTGGCGATCGGCGTGCCGTAGACGTGGCTGGCGGTGTGATGCGGCGCGAAGGAGCTCGGTTTGGCCTTCGGGGGCTTGTCGCCGGCGGCGGCCAGCGCCGCCGGACCCAGGGCCGCCGCCAGCAGGGTGAGCGCCCACGCGGCCGCCCGGCGCCGGGTACCCCGCCGTGTGATTGGAAGGAGCCGCGGCGGCACGCTAGGATGCCCCGCGCTCAGGCCGTCTCGAAACCATGATCACCAAAGGCATCGTCCTCGCCGGTGGATCCGGAACCCGACTGTATCCGGTCACCCGGGCGGTCTCCAAGCAGCTGCTGCCGCTTTATGACAAGCCGCTGGTCTATTACCCGCTCGCGACGCTGATGCTCGCGGGAATCCGCGACGTGCTGCTCATCTCGACCCGCGACGACGCGCCGCTCTTCGAGCGGCTGCTGGGCGACGGCTCGCAGTGGGGCGTGCGCATCCGCTATGCGATCCAGCCCGAGCCGCGCGGCATCGCCCAGGCACTCACCCTCGGCGCCGACTTCATCGGCCGCGATGGCGTGTGCCTGGTGCTCGGCGACAACCTCTTCTATGGCCACGGGCTGCCGGAGCAGCTGCGCGCCGCGGCGGCATGCGAGCACGGCGCCACGGTGTTCGCGTACTACGTGCGCGACCCGCAGGCGTACGGGGTGGTGGAGTTCGACGAGCAGGGCCGCGCCGTCGGGCTCGAGGAAAAGCCCGCGGCGCCGCGCTCGCATTACGCGGTCACGGGGCTCTATTTCTACGACGCCGACTGCGTCGCGCTGGCGCGCGCGCTCACGCCCTCCGCGCGCGGCGAGCTCGAGATCACCGACCTCAACCGCGCCTACCTCGCGCGCGGGGCGCTGCGGGTGCGGGTGCTGGGGCGCGGCGCCGCCTGGCTCGACACCGGCACGCACGCCTCGCTCCTCGCGGCGGCCAACTTCGTCGAGACCGTCGAGGCGCGCCAGGGTCTGAAGATCTGCTGCCCGGAGGAGATCGCCTTCCGGCAGGGATTCATCGACCGCGTGCAGCTCACGCGTCTCGCCGAGTCCCTGAAGCGCACCGGCTACGGCGAGTATCTCGAGAGCGTGCTGCGCGAGCGGGTGTTCTGATGCGCGCCACGGCGCTCGCGCTCCCCGGCGTCATGCTGATCGAGCACCGGGAATTCGACGACGCGCGCGGCGCCTTCTTCGAGAGCTGGAACGAGCGCGACTTCGCCGCGGCGGGCATCGCCGCGCGCTTCGTGCAGGAGAACGTCAGCCGCTCGCGCGCTTACGTGCTGCGCGGGCTCCACTACCAGATCCGCCAGACCCAGGGAAAACTGGTGCGCGTGCTCGCCGGAGCGATCTTCGACGTCGTGGTCGACCTGCGCCGCTCCTCGGCCCACTTCGGCAGGAGTCTCGCCGTGCCGCTCGAGGCCACCGCCGCGCGCTCGCTCTGGGTACCGCCGGGCTGCGCGCACGGATTCCTCGCGCTGCGCGAGGAGACGCGCGTGCAATACAAGGTCACGGACTACTGGTCGCGCGAGGCCGAGCGCACCTTGAAGTGGGACGACCCGGCGCTCGCCATCGAGTGGCCGCTGCCGCCGGCGCGCGCGCCGCTGCTCTCCGACAAGGACCGCGACGGCACGCCGCTGGCGCAAGCCGAGTGCTTTCCGTGAGAGTGCTCATCACCGGCGCCGGCGGGCAGCTCGGCCGCGCCCTGTGCGCCGCCGCCCCGCCGGGCGCTCAAGTACGGGCCCTCGGCCGCGCCGAGCTCGACGTGGCCGATGCCGATGCGGTGCGGAGCGTTTTCGCCGCCTTCGCGCCCGAGCTCGTGATCAACGCCGCGGCCTATACCCGCGTGGATGAGGCCGAAGGAGCGCCCGAGGATGCGGCGCGCGCCAACACCCTGGGGCCCGCCGTGCTGGCTGCGGCCTGCCGCGATGCCGCGTGGCTCGTGCACGTGTCCACCGACTTCGTGTTCGATGGCCGTCAGGGATCCCCCTACGGCGCGCAAGCCCAGCCCAATCCCCTCTCGGTCTACGGCCGCACCAAGCTCGCGGGCGAGAGCGCGGTGCTGCGCGAGCTCCCGGGCGGCGCCGCGGTGGTACGCGCCTCCTGGCTCTACAGCGCCGCCGGCGGGTTCGCGGCGCGCATGCTGGCGCTCATGCGCACGCGTCCCGAGCTGCGCGTGGTGAGCGACCAGGTGGGCGCACCGACGCACGCGGCCGGTCTCGCCGGCACCCTGTGGGCGCTCGGCATGCGCCGGGCGCCGGGCCTGTGGCACTGGTGCGATTCGGGGGTGGCGAGCTGGTACGACTTCGCGGTGGCGGTCGCCGAGGAGGCGCAGCGGCTCAGGATCCTCGCGGCGGTGCCGCCGCTCGTGCCCATCGGCAGCGCCGACTACCCGGCGAGGGCGGCGCGCCCGAGCTACAGCGTGCTCGACAAGCGCGCCACCGAGGCGGCGCTCGGCACCACGGCGCCCCATTGGCGCACCGCGCTGCGCGCGACGCTCGCTCCGCTCGCCGGCGGCGGAGCGCAGCCGTGAGGCGGCTGCTGGTCACCGGCGGCGCCGGCTTCATCGGCGCCAACTTCTGCCACTACTGGTGCGCCGCGCATCCCGCCGACCGCGTCGTGGTGCTGGATGCCCTCACCTACGCCGGCAACCTCGCGAGCATCGCCCCGCTCATCGACACCGGCAGGCTGCGCTTCGTGCACGGCGACATCGGCGAGCGCGAGCGTCTCGCCGCGCTCATCGCCGCGGAGACGCTCGACACCGTCGTCAACTTCGCCGCCGAGTCGCACGTCGACCGCTCGCTCGAGGACCCGGCGACGTTCCTGCGCACCAACGTGCTCGGTACCGAGGCGCTGCTCGGCGCGGCGCGCGACGCCTGGGGGGCGCAGGCGCTGCAGCGCGGCTGCCGCTTCCACCATGTCTCGACGGACGAGGTGTACGGCTCGCTGAGCGCGAGCGCCGCGGCGTTCACCGAGTCGACCCCCTACGCACCCAACTCCCCGTACGCGGCCAGTAAGGCCGCCGCCGATCACCTGGTGCGCGCCTACGGCCACAGCTACGGCCTGCCGTGCACCATCAGCAACTGCTCCAACAACTACGGCCCCTACCAGTTTCCGGAGAAGCTGCTGCCGCTCTCCATTCTCAACGTCCTCGAGGGGCGGCCGTTGCCGATCTACGGCGACGGGCTGCAGATCCGCGACTGGCTGCACGTGAGCGACCATTGCCGCGCGATCGAGCTGATCCTCGCGCACTCGGCGCCCGGGGAGACCTGGAACGTCGGCGGCTCGACCCAGGACCCGAACCTCACCGTGGTGGGGCTGCTGTGCGAGCTCGTCGACCGCGCCTTCGCCGCCGACGGCGCCCTCGCGGCACGCTTCCCGCAGAGCCCCGCCGCCGCCGGGCGCGCCTCCCGCAGCCTCATCCAGCACGTGCGCGACCGCCCGGGCCACGACCGCCGCTACGCGGTGGATTCGGGGAAGATCCGCGAGCGCCTCGGCTTCAGCATCGGCACGGCGCTCGCCCCCGGGCTCGAGAGCACCGTGCGCTGGTATCTCGGCAACGAGGCCTGGTGGCGCGGCGTCGTGAGCGGGGAGTACCGCGAGTGGTATGCACGGCAGTACGCCGCGCGGCCGCCGGACGGCTAGACTAACCGCATGGCATTCGAGCCGACGCCCCCCACCGCTGACGCTGAGCGCGCCGCCCGCGCTCTGTTCCGCCGCGCGCGCCTCAACCACTGGCTCGGCCGCGACGGCGCGGCTCTCGAGCTGTGCCGCGCGGCCGTCGCGCACGCCGATTACTCGCGCGCCTACACGCTCATGTCGCGCCTCGCGCTGCCCGGCGAGAACTACTTCCGCGTGCTCGCCCGCATCCACCGGCACCTGCGCCCGCGCACCTACCTCGAGATCGGCGTGTCGCGCGGCGACTCGCTCGCGTGCGTGCTGCCGGCGACCCGCGTGCTCGGCATCGATCCGCAGCCCAACCTCCCCGGCGAGCCGCCCGCCAATGCGCGCATCTACCGCGAGACCTCTGACGATTTCTTCGCGAAGTACGACCCGCGCGCCGAGCTCGGCGGGGCGCCGGTGGAGCTCGCCTTCATCGACGGCATGCATCACTTCGAGTTCGCGCTGCGTGACTTCGTCAACGTCGAGCGCGCCTGCTCGCGCTCGTCCGTGATCCTGATGCACGACTGCTACCCGCTCGATGAGCGCACCGCGCGGCGCGAGCAGGTCACCGGATTCTGGAGCGGCGACATCTGGCGGCTGATGCTGCTCCTGCGCACGCTGCGCCCCGATCTCACGGTGCACACCATCGCGACGCCCCCGACCGGGCTCGGTATCGTCCTGAATCCCGACCCCGCCGCGCGCGTGCTCGCCGACAATCTCGAGGCACTGACCGCCGAGTACCTCGCCAGGGACTTCGGCGTGCTCGCCGGGCGGCAGGCCGAGGCGCTCGGCCTCATCGAGAACCGCTGGCCGGCGATCCGCGCACTGCTCGACGCGCGGCCGCAGCCCTGAGCTCCCGGCAGGGCCGCGCTTACTGCACCAGGTCCTCGAGACGCGCCCGCCAGGCGCGCACGTGCAGCAGGGTCTTCTTGCGGATGCGCACGATGAATTTGAGCCGCTCGACGAGGCGCATCAGCGCCGGGGCCGCCCAGGGCGGGATCCCGGGCCGGTACACGTGGCCGCCCGCGAGCGTGCGCGAGCCGCGGAACTTCGGATAGAGGCGCCTGACGCCCGCGAGCTCCTCGCCCGGATCGACGCCCATCTCGGTGAGCTTGCGGTAGAAGGCGGTGGGCCGGCCATCGCCGGTGCGCGTGTGGTCCATGCCGATCGCGTCCACCACCTGGATCGGGTGGCGGCCGTCGATCCTGCCCGCCCAGGCGAGGTCGGTCCCCCAGGTGCTGCGCGTCATGCCGAAGGTGGGCAGGAGCTCGGCGAGCGCCGCCTGCGAGAAGCACGGCGCCATCACCTCGACGAAGGTCACGCTGCGCAGCACGCAAACGGGATTGCGCACCAGCGCGTTGATGGTGGTGTGCGTGAACCAGTTGAGGCCCGGCTGCGCGAGATAGGTCTGGTAGCGCTCGCACAGCGCGAAGAAGCGCGACAGGTCGCCCGGCTTCAGGTACACGTCGTCATCGAGCAGCATCACGTAGGCGTACTCGCGATACTCCGGGCGCTCGCGCGCGAACTCGACGAAACCGTCGAGCTTGTTGAAGCCGCCGTGGGAGTAGTACTCGGCGAGCGCTTCGGCGGGCGGCGGCACGTACCAGCTGACGCAGCAGTCCCAGTTACGCCCGGGGTCCTCCGCGATGAGCCGCGCGTGCAGCGAGTGCGTCCCGGCGCGCACGAACGCGAGAAAGGGCCGCCGGGGCGGCGCTGCCGCCGCCACCTAGTCCTGTGCCTCGCGCGGCCGCCACGCCTGTGCGAGCTCCTGCTGCTTGCGCGGCGGCACCGGATCGTAGTGGCTGAGCTCCATGACGTAGGCGCCCTGGCCGCCGGTGAGCGCCTTGAGGCGCGACTGGTACTCGGAAACCTCCGCGAGCGGCACCAGCGCCTTGAGAGTCGCCCGCTGCCCGGGCAGGGTGTCGCTGCCGGAGATGCGCGCGCGCTTGGTGGCGAGGTCGCCGGTGATGTCGCCGATCGCGCTCGCGGGCGCGGTGATCTCGAGGCGCATGATCGGCTCGAGCACGATCGGGGTGGCCTTCTGCAGCGCGTCGAGAAACGCCTTGCGTCCCGCGGACACGAACGCCACCTCCTTGGAGTCGACCGCGTGGTGCTTGCCGTCGTACACCGTGACGCGCACGTCCTGGATCGGGAAGCCGGCGAGCGCGCCCTCGGTGAGCACCTGGCGCACGCCCTTCTCCACCGCGGGAATGAACTGCCCGGGTATCGCCCCGCCGACCACGTCGTCGACGAACTCGAAGCCCGCGCCGCGTCCGAGCGCTTCGATCCTTAAGTACACCTCGCCGAACTGCCCGGCGCCGCCGGTTTGTTTCTTGTGGCGGCAATGCCCCTCGGCCGGCCGGGTGATGGTCTCGCGGTAGGGAATGCTCGGCGGGTGCGTCCTGACGTGCACGCCGTAGCGCTCGGTCATGCGCTCGAGCAGTACCCGCAGATGAAACTCGCCCATGCCGTAGAGCACGGTCTCGTTCACCGCCGCGTGGTGCTCGATGCGCACGCACGGATCCTCGGCGGTCAGCTTGTGCAGCGTGTCGGCGAGCCGCTGCTCGTCGCCGCGCCGCTCGGGCTCGATCGCGACCCCGAGCATCGGCGGCGGGAATGCCACGGGCTTGAGGTGATACTGGTCCTCGTCGTGCGAGTCGTGCAGCACCGCATCGAGGTGCAGCTCGTCGACCTTCGGTATGGCGCAGATGTCGCCGGGCCCCGCCTCGTGGATCTCGCTGGTGTCCTTGCCGAGGAGGCTGTAGAGATGCGCGATCTTCACGGGCTTGCGCGCGTCGCCGACGTAAAGCTGGCTCCCCTGGCGCACCGTCCCCTGGTGCACGCGCAGCACCCCGAGCTTGCCGACGTACGGATCGATGCTCACCTTGAAGACGTGCGCGATGACGTGGCGCGTCGCATCCGGCGTGACCGGCACGCGCTCGGCATCCGCCCCCGTGCCCTTGAGGAAGAGCGGCGGGTTGCCTTCGGCGGGATTGGGCATGAGGCGCTCGATGACCTGCAGCAGCTCCGCGATCCCCGCCCCGGACTCGGCCGAGGCGAAGCACACCGGCACCAGATGACCCTCGCGCAGCGCCTGCTCGAACGGGTCGTGCAGCTGCTCGGGCGAGAGCTCCTCGCCCTGCTCGAGATACAGCGCCATCAGCTTCTCATCGAGCTCGACCACCTGGTCGATGATCTGGGTGTGGGCGGCCTCGACCGAGGAGAAATCCGCGGCCCGGCCGTGCGGCTGGAAGAAACAATCGACCACCGAGTCGCCGCCGCCGGCGGGCAGATTGAGCGGCAGGCACTCGTTGCCGAAGGACTCGCGCAGCTGCGCGAGCACCTGGGCGCAGTGCGCGTCGCGGCTGTCGATCTTGTTGACGATGACGAGGCGGCACAGGCCCCGGTCGCGGGCGAAATCCATGAGCCGCTGGGTGAGCGTGTCGACGCCGTTCACGGCGCTCACCACGACCGCCACCGCCTCGACCGCTTCGAGCACCGAGAGTGTCTTGCCGAGGAAGTCCGCGTAGCCGGGCGTGTCGATGAGGTTGATGCGCGTGCCGTCGGCCGTGAAGCTGCAGATCGCGGTATCGAGCGAGTGCTGCAGGCGCTTCTCCTGGGGATCGAAGTCCGACACCGTGCTGCCGCGGGCGAGACTGCCGCGGGCGCGGATGGCGCCGGCCGAGAGCAGCAACGTCTCGGTGATCGAGGTCTTGCCCGCGCCGGCAGGTCCTACCAGCGCGATATTACGGATGCCAGAAGTGGCGTGCCCCATGGTGGATGCTCCCGGATCTTGCCTTGTTCGACGCCCGCCTGCGGAGCATCACCGGTACCGGTTGCCCGAAGCGTACTCCCGCCGACGTGCCTGCGGCTACTTCCGCGCGTACCATGGGAAGGAAGGAGACTGCAGCAGCCATGAACGAGTCACGCGAGAAGATCGAGCGGGCACTGGATGAGGCGCTGGATGAGAGTTTCCCCGCCAGCGACCCGGTATCCATCGTGACCTCCCAGGACGAGGAATACTGGGACGGCGAGCGCCTCAAGCCGGGCACCCAGGCCCCCGCGGCGCCGGCTAAGGGGCCGTCAGCTCCAGCGTAGAGCCGGCCTGGTTCACGGTCGTGAGCACGATCGGCCGCCGCCACACGCGCTGCAGGTAGTCGAGCACCTTGCGGCTACGCTCGAGGTCGAGGCCGCGGCCGTCGACGCCGCTGTCGTGCGTGAGCTCGAGCGTGCCGTCGGTGCGCACGTGCCGCGCGCATACCACCGGAGCCCCGAAGTTGTACTTCGGCGCCAGCACCGCCTCGTGCAGCGCGCTCACGTCGTTCTCGAGCACCTTGATCTGGCCGTCGCTGCGGGCGCTGTAGCGGAAGAGTCCCAGCTCGTCCGCCAGCTCGCGGGTGAGGTGGTTGCGCACGAAGGCGAAGTCGTCGTCCTGCTCCATGATGTGGCGCGCGGCTTCGAGCCCGTCGCGCTCGACGATCTTCTCCCACATGGAGAAGCCGAGGTGATAGGGGTTGATGGCGAGCGACACCTGGGCATCGGCCGCGATCGGCCGCACCACGTCGGAGTGGCACTTGATCGCATCGAGATAGGACTGCTGCGGCACGAAATCCGCCTCGCGCAGCAGGCGCGCGTGCCAGTACGACGCCCAGCCCTCGTTCATGATCTGCGTGGCGAACACCGGGTAGAAGTAGAAGGACTCCTCGCGCACCGCGAGAAAGATGTCGCGCTCCCAGCTCTCCATCTCGGGCGCGTAGTTGGCGACGAACCAGAGCAGATCGCGCTCCGCGTGCGGCGGCACCGGCGCGCGCTTGCGCGCCTCGACCGCGCTGGCGGCGGCCGGATCGAGCGCGGCGAAGCGCTTGCGGAAGCCGTCATCCGCCAGCACTTTCGGCTCGGCGATGTATTCGGGGTAGCGCTCGCGCCGCAGCGACTGGTCGATGTCGATGTGCTGCTCGAGGGCGAGCGCCGCATCGAGTACCGTCTCGACGCGCTGCGCGCCGTGCGTCTCGATGATCTGCTGAATGGCGCGGGCGTGACTGGCGGCGTGCTCGACGATGTGCTCGCTCACCTGCTCCTGGCAGCGGCGGAACAGCAGATTGTTGCGCGAAAAGTCCGCGTGCCCGAGCACGTGCGCCGTCACCAGGATGTTCTCGGCGAGTCCGTTGCTCGCGGCGAGATAGGCGTGACCCGGGTTGCCCGGAAACACCACCTCGAAGAGCCGCGAGTTGCCCATGCGGCGCTGGATGAGCTGGTAGATGTAGCGCACGCCGAACGACCAGTGCGGCATGCGCACGGGCAGTCCGTAGACCGCGATCTCCATCATGAAGCTGTCGGGGACCGCCTCGAAGTCCACCGGGTGGAAGCTGAGTCCCGAGCGGCAGGCGAGCTCCTCGATGCGCCGCACGTAGTCGCGCCAGTCGCAGCTCATGTGCGCCTCACCCGCCGGCCGGAGCCGCCGTCTCCGCCGCGAAGAAATGGCGCACCGCGCCCCACACGTCGTCGAAGTCGGCGAGCGCGTAGCTGCCGGTGGCGATGCCCGCGCCCGCAAGCTCGCCCCAGAGCTTGCCGGTCTCGGTGGCGAGCTGCCGGGAGAGGCCCGAGGACACCTCGACGTAGCCGGTAAAGCAGGTATCGGCGGCGATCGAGGCGAGCGCGGCGCGCGCCTCCGCGGTATCGCTCACCGAGTTGTCGCCGTCGGAGGCGTAG
>JAGWMP010000111.1 GCA_028871705.1 Gammaproteobacteria bacterium | reverse complement strand
GCCGCCGCGGGTGCGCCGGGCGCACCGGCTGGGGCAGCCGATGCCAGGAAGGGCGAGGAGAAGAAGGAGGCGGGCGGCAAGAAGGAGGGCGGCAAGAAGTAGCCGCCGCGCAGCGCACCGCATGTCGCCGGCCGCCGTGGGAGCGCGCAACGCTCCGCGGCGGCCGGCGCTTTTAGGGCGCGCCCGATCCCATGGCAGGCGAAGCAATCAGACTCATCGTCGGGCTCGGCAATCCGGGCACCGAGTACGCGCGCACGCGCCACAACGCCGGCTTCCAGCTCGCCGATGAGCTCGCCGCGCGTTACGGCGCGAGTTTCCGCAGCGAGCCGCGCCACCGCGGCGAGCTCGCGCGCACGCGCATCGCGGCGCAGGACGTGTGGCTCCTGAAGCCCATGAACTACATGAATCACTCGGGCGATGCGGTGCAGAGCGTCGCCTCCTTTTATAAGGTGCCGGTGGAGGCGATCCTGGTGGCCTACGACGAGCTCGATTTCCCCGCCGGGGTGGTGCGCCTGAAGCAGGGCGGGGGCGCCGCAGGACATAACGGCCTGCGCGACGTGATCGCCCAGATGGGCGATGGCTTCTGGCGGCTGCGCATCGGCATCGGCCATCCCGGGGACCGCGCGCAGGTGCTCGACTACGTGCTCGGGCGTCCGCCGGCCGCGGAAGCGCAGCTGCTGCGCGCCGCGGTGGTCGCCGCCGCCGACAGCGTGCCGGTGCTCATCGGCGAGGGCGCGCAGATCGCCATGAACCGGCTGCACACGCGCGAGCCTTCCGCCAACGACCCGAACTGAACCATGGCCATCCGCTGCGGCATCGTCGGTCTCCCCAACGTCGGCAAGTCGACTCTGTTCAACGCGCTGACGCGCGCGCAGATCGCCGCCGAGAACTATCCCTTCTGCACCATCGACCCGAACGTCGGCGTGGTGCCGGTGCCCGATCCGCGTCTGGGTGCGCTCGCCGCCATCGCTCACCCCGAGAAGATCGTGCCGGCGACGGTGGAGTTCGTCGACATCGCCGGACTCGTCGCCGGCGCCTCCCAGGGCGAGGGGCTCGGCAACCAGTTCCTGGCCCACATCCGCGAAGTGGACGCGATCGCGCACGTGGTGCGCTGTTTCGCCGAGGGCGACGTCATCCACGTCGCCGGCAAGATCGATCCGCTCTCGGACATCGAGACCATCGACACCGAGCTCGCGCTCGCCGATCTCGCCACCGTCGAGAAAGCCCTCGACCGTGCCATCAAGGCCGGCAAGAGCGGCGGCGACAAGGACGCACCGCGCCGCCGGGCGCTGCTCGAGCGCGTGCGGGTGCAGCTCGATGGCGGCAAGCCCGTGCGCGCGCTGACGCTCACCGAGGAGGAGCGGCGCGAGCTGCGCGAGCTCTCGCTCCTCACCGCCAAGCCCGTCATGTACGTTGCCAACGTGAGCGAGCACGGCTTCGGCAACAATCCGCTGCTCGATGCGGTGAGCGCGCGCGCCGCCGCCGAGGGCGCGGTGGTCGTGGCGGTGTGCGCCGCCATCGAGGCGGAGATCGCCCAGCTGGAAGAGAGCGAGCGCGCCGAGTTCCTCGCCGAGCTCGGCTTCAAGGAGCCGGGGCTCGACCGCGTGATTCGCGCGGCCTACACGCTGCTCGGCCTGCAGACCTTCTTCACCGCGGGACCGAAGGAAGTGCGCGCCTGGACGGTGCGCGCCGGCGCCTCCGCGCCGCAGGCCGCCGGCGCCATCCACACCGATTTCGAGCGCGGCTTCATCCGCGCCGAGGTGATCGCGTTCGCCGACTACCTCGCCGGCAAGGGCGAGGCGGGCGCACGCGATGCGGGGAAGCTGCGTCTCGAGGGCAAGGAGTACCTGGTGCAGGAGGGCGACGTCATGCACTTCAGGTTCAACGTATAGCCGTCGCGGCGACCGTCACCGGCTCGCCCGAATCCACCGACACGCGGTTGCGCCCGGCGCGCTTGGCGGCGTAGAGCGCGGCATCGGCGCGCGCCAGCATGCTCTCGAGCGTGTCCTCCGCGCCCCCCACCGCGACACCGATCGACAGCGTCACCGAGCCCGGCTGCTCCTTGCTGTCGGCGCGGCGGATGCGCCCGGCCGCCACCGCGGCGCGGATCTGCTCGGCGAGCGCGCGCGCTCCGGCGAGCGGGGTCTGCTGCAGCAGGATCGCGAACTCATCGCCCCCGGGACGCGCGGCGATGTCGCGGCCCTTGATGTTCGACTGCAGCGTCGCGCCGATCGCCCGCAGGATCTTGTCCCCGAGGAGATGGCCGTGCTTGTCGTTGATCTCCTTGAAGTGATCGATGTCGGCGAGCACCAGCGCGGCGTCCTTGAACGCGGCGCGGCCGAGCTCGCTCACCGCCACCTCGAAGCCGCGCCGGTTCTTCAATCCCGTGAGCGGATCGAGCAGCGCCTCGGACTTCGCCTGCTCGAGCTGCCGCGTCAGCACCTCGACCTCGCGCGCGCGCGACTCGAGCCGCTGGTGCACCGCCTCGGTGGCCGACTGCATGCGGTTGGTCTCGCGCGCCAGCTCCGCGATGATGGCGTGCACGGTCTCGAGCGACACCGCGCCGGTGAGCCGCGAGCGCGTGTCGCGCAGCGCCGCCTCGAACTGGCCGCTGTCCTCGAGCGCCACGGCCGCGGTCTGCGCCGCTTCTTCCAGCACCTGGCGCAGCTTGTGCTGCAGCCGCTCGAGCACCTCCATGTCGCGCGCCACCACGAAGCGCGCGTGCAGGTCGTAGACATCGTCCTCGCCGAGGGGCAGCTTGCCGGCGAGCGACGCCTCGAGCACCGCGGAGAGCGGCGGGTTGATGCCGGCGACGTGCTCGTACCACAGCGTGTAGCTGATCGGATGGAGCGCGGCGGACTGGCGCGCCATGAGGGGCAGTGCGAGCCGCAGCAGCTCGGCGCTTTGGTCTTTGTTTTCGCTGTAACGCATGGGATCGGTGGGTTCTCTATTGGGAGGCGCCGGCCGGCGTCGTCATGGCCGGCTCCGCCTCGGTCTTTACGGCGTCCTGTTCCGCCTGGCGCGTCATGACGATGATGCTGATGCGGCGGTTGACGGGATTGCGGGGATCCTGCTTGTCGAACAGCACCGCCGAGGCGAGGCCCACCACCCGGGCGGTCTTGTCGGTGGCGAGCCCGGCGGCTTCCAGGGCGCGGCGCGCGGCGTTGGCGCGGTCGGCCGACAGGTCCCAGTTGGTGCGGCCACTGCCGTCAACGTAGGGCGTCGCGTCGGTGTGCCCGGTGAGGCTCAGGTGATTCGGCACGCTGTTCAAATATTTGGCGAGCTCGCCGAGGATCGCCACGGTGTAGGGCTTCAACCGCGTGCTGCCCATGTCGAACATCGGCCGGTTCTGCTTGTCGACGATCTGGATGCGCAGGCCCTCGGGGGTGATGTCGAGCAGCAGCTGGTCCTTGAACGGCTCGAGCGCCTGGCTCTCGTCGATGGCCTTCTTCAGCTCGTCCATGAGCGACTCGAGCTGCTTGCGCTCGGCCGCCTGCACCGCCTTGCGCGCCGCGCTGAGATCGTCCTCGGGCTGCGTCGTATCCTGTGCCGGGGCGGCGCCCGGATTCTGCTGGGTCTTGGGCGGGACGATGGGCGCCACCGGCGCGCCGATGCCCGGGGTCGGGCTCTGCATCATGCGCGGCGCATCGAGCCCGCCGTGCATGTTGATCGGGCTGGTGCTGGCGCCGCCCGGGCCCGCCATGCCGGGCGCGGCCTTGACGCTCTTGCCCTGCTCGAGGCTCGGGTTCTTGAAGTAATCGAAGATCGCCGCGCGCTGGTCCTTCGACACCGCGGTCACGAGCCACATCACCAGGAAGAACGCCATCATCGCCGTGACGAAGTCGGCGTAGGCGACCTTCCAGGCGCCGCCATGGTGGCCCGCCGCGCCGCGCTTGTAGCGCTTCACGATGACGATCGCGCGCTTGTCGGTCCTGCCGCTCACGGCTCACTCACTTGGCCGTGGCGGCGGCGGGCCGGGCGGCCGCGGGCGCGCCGGCAGCGCCGGGCTTCTTGCCCTTGAGGGACGCCTCGAGATCGGCGAACGTCGGGCGCACTTCGGCGAACAGGAGCTTGCGGGCGAACTCCACCGCGACCGGCGGCGCGTAGCCGCGCACGCTCGCGACCAGGGCCATCTTCACCACCTCGAAGGCCTTGGCCTCCTCGGCGGCGATGTGCTCCATCGCGGCGGCGATCGGACCGACGAAGCCGTAGGAGACGAGGATGCCGAGGAAGGTGCCGACCAGGGCGGCGCCGACGCGGTGGCCGATGGTCGCGGTGTCGGCGCCCTCGAGCGAGGCCATGGTGTTGACGATGCCGAGTACCGCCGCGACGATGCCGAAGCCGGGGAGCGCATCGGCGACCTTCTGCACCGCGTGCGCCGGCTCGTGCGCCTCCTTGTGGTGCGTCTCGAGCTCGTACTCGAGCAGGCTCTCGAGCTCGTGCGGGTCGAGATTGCCGCCGATGATCAGGCGCAGGCAGTCGGTGATGAACTCCACCATGTGGTGGTCGGCGAGTACGCGCGGATACTTCTTGAAGAGCGCGCTGTCCTTGGGCGCCTCGACGTCGCGCTCGATCGCCATCACGCCTTCCTTGCGGATCTTGACGAGGATCTCGTAGAGCAGCTGCAGCAGCGTCACGTAGTCCTGGCGCTTGTAGCGCGGACCCTTCGGCAGCGAGATCGCGCCGGCGAAGGCCGCCTTGACGATCTTCATCGGGTTCGAGATGAGGAACGCGCCGATCGCCGAGCCGACGATGATGACGATCTCGAACGGATGCCAGAGCGCGAGGATGTGGCCGCCTTCGGCGATGAATCCGCCGAGGATGCATCCGACCACGACCAGTGAACCGATCAGTTGCAGCATGTGACTTAATGTCGATCCGAACGCAGTGCCCGGCCACCGGGGTCCATGCTGGATATCGACTGCGGGGCGGCGGTTCTTGAGCCCGGGGAGCGGATTCGGGCGCCGCTGCGCACATTGACAAAGGAGTGGGCGGGCCTCAGTGTGCCGCTCGTTTTGCGCCGGGTGTGGGGATGCGGGCGAAAGTTTCGGCGGTCATGGCCGCCGCCCTCGGCTGGCTGCGGGGGCGAGGCAGAGCAGATGAGACTGGTGCGTACGGGCAGGATCCCGCACGCAGCGGAGCTGCCCGACCGTCGCCACCTGGCGACAGTCCGCGAGCCGCAAGCGCCGCAGGCGGGGCAAGCACCGCAGGCGCCGCGCCACCGCCGGGCGCATCCGCAACCCGACTCGAGCGCTTGTGGGCGCGGGCCGCGCTCGAGAGCTCCCACGGCATCGCCCTGATCGACCCCGCGAGCGCGACGCTCACGGCGGTCAACGCCGCCTACGCGCAGCTCATCGGCCGCGCGCCCGGGCAGCTCGAGGGGCAGCCCGCCAATGCCGGCTACGCGGCCGCAGCCCACGTCGAGCTGCTGGTCGCCGAGCACGCGGCGGACCTGAACGGCGCCGCGACGCTGCAAACGCAGCTCATGCACCGCGACGGCACGCTCATCCCGGTCGAGGTGCAGCTGGTGGCGGTGCGTGCCGGCGGCGGCCCGGTGAGCTTTCGCATCCAGACCGTGACCGACCTGCGCCCGCGACTCGCGGCCGAGGGCGAGCTGCGCTTCGGCGCGGCGCAGCACACCGCGGCGGCGGGCTTCCGGCAACTCGCCGATGCGGCACCGGTCGGCGTGCTGCTGATGGACGCCGACGGCGCCGTCACCTACGCCAATCCCTGCTGGCTCGCGCTCACCGGTCTCCCCCCCGAGCAGGCGCACGGCGACGGCTGGTGGGACGCGGTGCATCCGGACGACCGCGAGCGCGTGAGCGATGCCTGGGAGCAGCTGGCGCGCGGCGCGGCGCTCGACCTCGAGTTCCGCTACCGGCGTCCCGGAGGCGAGCAGCGCACGGTGCACGCGCGCGCCGCGGCGCTGCGCGGCGAGCGCGGCACGCTCTCGGGCTTCATCGGCGTCGACGTCGACATCACCGAGCCGCTGCGCCAGCGCGCCGCCGTCGATGCATTCCACCGCCGCATCCGCGCGCTCGCCCAGGGGCTCGAGCGGCAGCGCGAGGAGGAGCGCGCCGCGCTCGCCCGGCGGCTGCATACCACGGTCCGGCAGGACCTCACGACGCTCAAGGGCGAGCTCGAGTCGCTGCCGGCGGCGGGTGCGCTCGGCGGACTGGCGCAGCGCTGCCTCGAGGAGCTGCGGCACATCGCCTTCGAGCTCGAGCCCCCCGGAGTCGAGGAGCTCGGGCTCGCCGATCCCATGCAGCGCTACGCCGACGATCTGAGCGCGCAGTCGGGCCTCAGCATCGAGCTCAGCGATGCCGGCGGATTGCCGCAGCTCGGCCGGCGCCGCGCGCTCGCGCTCTACCGCACCTTCCAGGAAGCGCTCGGCAACGCCGTGCGCCACGCGCGCGCCAGCCACGTCGAGGCGCACGTGTGGGTGCAGGAAGGCGCGGTGCACCTGCGGGTGAGCGACGACGGCGTCGGTATCGGCGAGGCGGACCGCGGCAAGGGCGGCTGCTTCGGGCTGCTGCTCGCCTCCGAGCGCCTCACGCAGCTCGGCGGGGCGCTCAGGGTGTTCGGCGTTGCGGGCCGCGGCACCACGCTCGATGCCAGCATGCCGCTCGATCCGGAAAAGGGCCGGCGCGCCTCGGCCGCGCGCTGAGGGTGCCGCGCGGGGCGTCATGGGGCGCCGTCAGGCGGTGCGGACCTGCGGGGCGATCGCCACCCAGGCCGCGCGGATCTCCCCGAGCAGGCTCACCACCTCGTTGATGCAGCCGACGTCGCTCTTCACGTTGGCGAGCAGCAGCCGCCGCGACATGTATTCGTAGAGATCGCGCAGGTTCCTGGCGAGCGCCCCGCCCTTGGCGAGGTCGAGGCTGCCGCACAGCTCCGCGATGATGATGACGCAGCTGTGGAGCAGCTTCGCCTTGCCGGCCACCTCGCCGCGCTCGATGCAGCCGCGCGCCTGAGTCATGCGATCGAGCGCCGCATCGAGCAGCATCTGCACCAGCGCGTGCGGATCGGCATTCGCGACCCCGCCGTGGACCAGGGTGCTCCGGTACGCTGCCATCCTCGGGTTGTACGCGAATCCGCTCACGGGACGCCTCGGGCGCTTGCCGTCGATATCCCGTTAGCGGCGCGCGCGCGCCGAACTTGAGCCGCCCTCAGGCGTTCGCTTTGCCCTGCACCTGCGGCAGCGTGGCGAACTGCTGGCTGAGGTAGGAGGAGGTGCTCTGCAGCGAGGACAAGAGCGCATTGAGCGCCGAGTACTGCTGCGTGAGACTCGCCGAGAGCGCCGCCATCTGCGTCTGCAGCTGGTTGCTCTGATCGGTGAGCGAGTTCTCCCGGCTGGCGAGCGTATTGCCTTCGGCGGTGAGCGCACCGTTGGTGCCGAGCGTGCTGGTGATGTCGCTGTTGAGACTCGCGGCGACGCCGCCCGCGCCGCTGAAGAGCTGGCTCACGGCGCTGAAGTTGCCGCTGAGCGCCGCCGACAGCGTGGCGCCGTTGACGCTGAGGGAGCCGTCGGCGTTCGTCGTGATGCCGACGCTGGCGAGCGTGTTGTAGGTCGAGGAGCCGGTGTTGACGATGCTGTAGAGGGCCTGCTGGATCTGGCTCTGGATGCCCTGCAGGCCCGCGTCCCCCATCATGGGGCCGGCGGTGTTGGTCGAGGAGTCGTAGCCGCCGAGCTGCGTGAGCGTGCTGCGCAGCGTGTTGTAGGCGGTGACGAAGCTCTGGATGTTGCCGGTGATGGTGGTGGTGTCGCTGGCGATCGACAGCGTGCCCGGCACGGCGGTGGGCGGCGTGCCGCTCGTCGGGCTCGTGCCGAGGAGGTTGAGCGTCACGCCGCTCATGGCGGTGCTCACCGTGTTGCTCGGGCTGGTGAAAGCGACGCCCGAGATCGAGAAGGCGGCGTCCTGGGCGGCCGCCTCCTGGGTGTAGTTGGCGGTGTTGCCGGTGCCGTAGGTAAAGGCCGCGAGCCCGGTGCCGGCGTCGGTCTCGGTGACCGAGATGGTGTTGGCCGCGCCGGTCTGCGAGGACGACAGCAGCAGATAAGCGCCGCTCGTGCCCTGCAGCACGGTGGCGGCGATGCCGGGATTGCCGGCGGCGCCGTTGATCGCCGCGGCGAGTCCCTGCGGCGTATTGTCGGTGCCGTCGATGGTGACGCTGAAGCTCGTGCCGCCGAGGGACAGCTGCAGCGTGCCGGTACCGATCGTGCCGCCGCTCACGGGATTGGAGAGCAGCTGCTGCGCGGTCGCGAGCGCCGATACCGAGACGTTATAGGTGCCGGTGGGCGCGCCGTTGCCGGCGGTGGCGGTAAACACCGTGGCGGAGCTGCTGTTGGCGGTCTCGAGCTGGAAACCGCCCGGCGTGTCGAGCGCACCGAGCGCCGACTGGAAGGTCGACAGCGCGCCCTTCAGCTGCGCCAGCGCGGAAATCTGCGTGGTGACCTGCTGGGTCTGGTTGCTGAGCAGCGCCTGCTGCGGCGCCTCGGTCGCGGTGACCAGCTGTGAAACGAGGCTCGCGACGTTGATGACCGAGCCGCCGGCGGCGCCGGCGCTCGAGTTGCTCGCGACCGTCGTGACCGGCTGGGTCTGGGGGACCGAGGAACTGACCGCAGCGGCGGTACTGGTCACGACGCGTCCTCAGAAAATAGAGAGCGGGGCGGGCGCCCTGGGGCGCCCGCCCCCCGTTACCAGTGCAAGTGACTGGTCTATCACCATCGTTACGGCAGCTTCTGCAGGAGCGTCAGAATGTTCTGCGGGATCATGTTGGCCTGCGCCACCATGGCCGTGCTCGCCTGCTGCAGGATCTGGGCCTTCGACAGCTGTGAGGTCGCCGCCGCGTAGTCCGTGTCCTGGATCTGGCTGCGCGCGCTCTGCAGGTTGGTCGAATCGGTGTTCAGACCGCTGATCGCGGACTGGAACCGGTTCTGGTACGCACCGAGCTGGGCGCCGGTCGCGGCCACCTGCTGGAGCGCGGCATCGATCTGCGCGAGCGCCAGGTTGGAGCCATCGACCGTCGTCACGGCGCCGACGTTGAGGTTGGTCTTCGTCGGTGTGCCGCCCGAGGACATGTCGTAGGTGGCAGCGAGGCCCAGGGTCGCCCCGGTCAGGGTCTGGGTGGCCCCGACGTGCGAGACGCTGTTGACGGCCCCGAGGGTCGCCTTGAGACCGGCCGTGCTGCTGAAGTCGATGGCGCCGCTGGTGCCATCCACCGTCGCCACGATGCCGCCATCCTGGCCCGAGAGGGCATTGATGGCCGCCACTGCGGTCTTCACGTCGGTGGCCGCAGTGCCGCTCGAGGTGAAGTTCGCCGTCGTGTACGTGGTGCCGCCGACGCTGAAGGAGATGTTGGCGACGTCGCCCGCCGTCACGGCGCCGGTCGGCGCCGTGGCGTTCGCGGCGGTGTACAGCGTGCCGAGCGCGGAGGTGCTGGCGCTGGCGACCGAGGACACGGTGATCGTCTGACCGACGTTGGCACCGACCTGGAAGGTCGCGCCCTGGAACGTGCCGTCGAGCAGGTTCACGCCGTTGAACGAAGCCGTCGAGGCGACGTTGTTGATGTCGGCCTGCAGCTGT
>JAGWMP010000110.1 GCA_028871705.1 Gammaproteobacteria bacterium | reverse complement strand
GCGCTGCAGGGCGCGCACGTCTGGCGCGTCGACGGCCTCATCAACGACTGCGCCCGCCTCGTCGGCCTCGGCAAGGAGCGCTATGGCTGGTTCGACGTCTCGACGCTGAAGGAGCCCTACCGCATCGAAGGCAAGAAGACCATGGGACTCGAGCTCGCCGCACAGTTTCACTGGCGGCTGCCGGAGGTCGTGTTCTACCCGACCGGCGGTGGCACCGGCCTCATCGGCATGTGGAAGGCGTGGGCCGAGCTCGCCGCGCTCGGCTGGATCGAGGGCCCGATGCCGCGCCTGGTCGCGGTGCAGTCGACCGGCTGCGCGCCGATCGTACGCGCCTTCGAGGCCGGCGCCGAGAGCGCAACCCCGTGGCAGAACGCCCACACCATCGCCTCCGGGATCCGCGTGCCGGCGGCCATCGGCGATTTCCTGATCCTGAGGGCCATCCGCGAGACCGGGGGATTCGCACTCGCGGTGGAGGATGAAGCGATCGAGAGCGCACGGCGCGAGGTCGCCGCCAAAGACGGGCTGCTCCTGAGTCCGGAGGGGGCCGCGACCTATGCGGCGTATCTCGCGGCGGCACGCGCGGGGCGCATCGCGCCCTCCGATCGTGTGATCCTCTTCAACTGCGCGAGCGGGCTCAAGTACCCGATGCCCCCGGTCACGGCGCGCATGGACCTCGCCCGCCCGTTCGAGGCCTGAACCGGCCTGCTGACCAGCGGGCAAAAGCCGCGCCTTTTGCCCGCGAGCCCGGCATCGATGACGGGTCGGCCCGCGGAAAGCGCGGCAGCGCTTTCCGCCAATCAACTAGGGAGACCAGCTCCAGTCGCTGGCCTTCGCACGGCAGCCGCCGCCACCGCCGCCGGTCCAGGCGCGCCCGCGCACCGCCCGGCCGCTCGCCGCTCCGGTCGCGATCTCATGACGCAGAGCGCGTATGCCATTGATCCAGACGTCTTCCACTCCGGTGGCGAGCTGCTGCGGGCGCTCGTAGGTCGAGTGGTCCTGCGCCTTCGCCGGATCGAATACCACGACGTCGGCGAAGTAGCCCGTCTTCAGGAGTCCGCGATCGCTCAGGGACAGCGTCGCCGCCGGCAGTCCCGCGAGCTTGTGAACCGCCTGCTGCAGGCTGAGCACGTGCTCGTCGCGGACGAAATGCGCGAGCACGCGGGCGAAGTTGCCATAGGTGCGCGGGTGGCGGCTCGACTTGAGGAACACCCCTTCGGGGGCCGGCGCGTCCGCGTCCGAGTCGAAGCTCACCCAGGGAAGCGCCACCTCGCGTCTGATGTTGTCCTCGGACATGAGGAAGTAGGCAACCTCGACGCGCGAGCCGTCCTCGATGACCAGATCGATCGCGGCGTCCTGGGCGCTGACGCCGCGCGCCTTGGCGACCGCGGCGAGCGTCTTGCCCGTCAGGGGCTTGAGCGCGGGGTTCTTGAAGCCGAGCAGCAGTGTCCCCTGCGCGCCCGCCGCGCCCATCAGGTTCTCCCACGCGGGCTTCGGATCGCGCATGTCGGCGAGCACGCGCTTGCGCGATTCAGGGTCCTTGAGGCGGGCGATCCAGGCCTCGAGGCCACCGTCCTGCACCCAGGGCGGCATGGCGGCATCGAGACCCGTGGCGCCCGCGGTGTAGACGTACATGTCGGCGGTAATGCGGACTCCCTCGGCCCGCGCCGCATCGACCGCCTGCACGAGCGCATCGAGCTTGCCCCAGTTGCCCTTGCCCGCCTGCTTGAGGTGATAGATCTCCGCGGGACCCCCGGACGAGCGGGCGATTTCCACCGTCTCCTGCACCGCCTCGAGCAGCCGGTCGCCTTCGCTCCTCATGTGCGCGCTGTAGAGCCCGCCGCAACGCGCCGATTCCCCGGCGAGCGCACTGAGCTCCGGGGTCTTGGCGTAATCGTTGGGGCTGTAGATGAGCGCGGTGGTGACGCCCAGGGCGCCCTCCTCCATGGCCTGGTGCACGAGCGCGCGCATCTGCCCGAGTTGCGCGGCGGTCGGCTGCACGTCGCGTTCGCCGAGCACGTAGGTGCGCACGGTACCGGCCCCCACATAAGAGGCGATGTTGGGAGCGATGCCGCGCTTCTCCAGGCGCGCGAGGTATTCCCCGAGCGTGGTCCAGTCGATCGGGTACTTGATGTCGCCCTGACGCTGGGCGCCTAAGCGCTTCATCTCGGGTGACAGCGGCCCCATCGAGTCCTCGCCCAGCACCTCGAGCGTCACCCCCTGGCGCAGGTCACTCAGCGCCCGTCCGTCGATGAGAAGGGATTCCTCCGGATGCGCCAGCATGTTGACGAAGCCCGGAGCCACCGCCTTGCCGCGCGCCGAGAATTCCTCGGCGGCGCGCCCCGGGGCATGCCGACCGACGTAGACGATGCGATCGGCGCGCAGCGCCACGTCACCGACGAAGGGTGCATCTCCGGTGCCGTCGTACACGCTGCCGCCGCGGATCACGACGTCGTACTCCGGGGGCGGTGCCGTGGCGGCGGTCGGCGCTGCCGCGAGCGCCGCCTGGCAGCCGATCGCGAGAGCGGCCACCGCGAGAGCGCGGGCTGGCGGGCGAGGATGGGTCATGACGGTTGCTCCGCGGCCTGAATCTCGGCGCGCCAGGCGCGCCGTTCGGTGCGCGCCAGCGCGAAGGGGCGTGGGTCGATGGCGGCCGGCGCGCCCGTCATGAGCTGGGCGAGGAGCGTGGCCGAGCCCGCCGCCTGCGTCCAGCCGAGGTGACCGTGACCGGTGTTGACGTAGAGTCCGGGGACGTCGCTCGCCCCGACGTAGGGTCGGCCGTCGGCCGACATCGGGCGCAGGCCGCACCAGGGCCGCGCCGTGGCGCGCTCGACCTGCCGTGCGAGCGTCGGACTCAGGGCCGCAAGCAGCCGCCACAGGGCCTCGACGCGCTTCGGTCGCAGCGTCAGGTCCCAGCCGCTGAACTCGGCGGTACCCGCGAGGCGCAGCGTCGCGCCGAGCGGCGTCATCACGGCATGCAGCGAATCATCCGACAGCGCATGCCGGGGACCCGAGGCCGGATCGATCGGGATCGAGAGCGAGTAACCCTTCACCGGGCGTACCGCGATGCGCACGCCGCAGGCGGCGAGCAGCTCGCGCGACCAGGGACCCGCGGCCAGCACCACCTGCGAGGCGGGCAGGAAGCCGCCCGCCGTTTCGACGCCCGCGGCACGGCCGCCGGCGATGCGCACGCCGCTCACCCGGGTATCGAGCCGCAGCGTGACGCCGCGCGCCACCAGCCGCTCACGCAGGGCGCGGCAGAAGAGCCAGGCATCGCCGCTCTCGTCCGCCGGAAAATGGATGGCGCCGGCCAGGTCCGCCTGCACCTCATCGAGCAGCGGCTCGAGCCGCGCCGTCCCGGCGGGATCGAGGGGCGTGCCCTCGAGCCCGAGCGGCGCGAGCGTCGCGAGCTCGTGCACCGCCTGGGCGAAGGAGCGCGGATCGCGATAGACCTCGAGGGTGCCGTGGGTACTCTGCGCGTACTCGAGATCGAGCGCGGCGCGCCAGGCACGCAGGCGTTCGAGACTGTAGGCGCACAGCCGGTAGTTGGCGCGCATCGAGGCGTTGAAGGAATCGGGCGAGGAGGCGGCGAGGAACTTGAGTCCCCAGCCGAAATACCCCGGGATGGCGCCCGGGCGCAGCAGCATCGGTGCATCCTCGCGCCCGAGCCAGCGCAGCAGCCGCCAGTGGACCCCGGGGGCATTCCACGGATCGGGCATCGAGGGCGTCAGAATCCCGCCGTTCGCGAAGCTCGTCTCGAGTGCCACGTCCTCGCGCCGCTCGAGCACCTCGACGCGATAGCCCGCCTCGTGCAGCGCATAGGCGCTCGCAAGCCCCGCCAGCCCGCCGCCCACCACGAGCGCGTCACGCGCCCCGCTCAACGCGAGCCCTCGATGGCGCTCGAGGATCTCGCCCGCTCGCGCAGCAGGAACTTCTGGATCTTGCCGGTCGCGGTCTTGGGGATCTCCTCGAAACGCACCGCGCGCGGTACCTTGTAGCCGGCCAGCAGGCCCCGGCAATGGAGGATCAGCTCCTCGGCGCTCGCCGTGGCGCCGCTCCTGAGCTCGACATAGGCGAGCGGCGACTCGCCCCACTTCGGATCGGGGCACGCCACCACGGCGCAGGCCAACACCGCGGGATGGCGGTAGAGCGCGTCCTCCACTTCGAGGGAGCTGATGTTCTCCCCACCCGAGATGATCACATCCTTGCTGCGGTCGCGGATCTTGACGTAGTGATCGGCCTCCAGCACGCCCAGGTCCCCGGTATGGAACCAGCCGCCGGCGAACGCCAGGGCGGTGGCGTCGGGGTTCTTGAGATAGCCCTTCATCACGATATTGCCGCGGAACATGACCTCGCCAAGCGCCTCGCCGCCCGCGGGCACGGCCTGCATCGTCTGCGGCTCGATGACGGTCATGCCTTCCTGCAGCACGTAGCGCACACCCTGGCGGGCGTTGAGCCGCACCTGCTCGGCGAGACTCGCCTCGCTCCAGGCGGCGCGGCGCGCGGCGAGGGCCGCCGGGCCATAGGTCTCGGTCAGGCCGTAGACGTGTATCAGGTCGAAGCCGATGCGCTGCATGCCCTCGATCATCGCCGCCGGCGGCGCAGCGCCGGCGACCATGGCCCGCACCCGCTGTGTGATGCCCGCCCGCCAGGCGGGGTCGGCGTTGATCACCATGTTGTGCACGATGGGGGCCCCGCAGTAGTGGTCCACGCCATGGACGCGCATGGCTTCGAGGATCGCCCGGGCGTCGACCTTGCGCAGACACACGTGCGTGCCCGCGAGCAGCGCCACGGTCCAGGCGAAGCACCAGCCGTTGCAGTGAAAGAGCGGCAGCGTCCAGAGGTACCGCGGGAACTGCGGCATGGCCCACGACACCGCGTTGCACACGGCGTTCAGGTACGCGCCGCGGTGGTGTGTGACGACTCCCTTGGGATTGCCGGTGGTGCCCGAGGTGTAGGACACCGCGATCGCGTCCCACTCGTCCGCGGGCCCCGCGAGATGGGCGAGCGGCGCGTGCGACGCCAGCAGCGCCTCGTACTCGCAGGCGCCGAGCCGCTCGCCCGCGCCGGTGAACTCCGTGTCGCACACGTCGATGACGAGCGGCGTGCGCCCGTGCTCGTCACGCAGGATCCTCAGCGCCGCGCCCATGACTCCCGAGAACTCCCGGTCGGTCAGCAGCACCGCGGTCTCGCAGTGCTGCATCTGCCAGGCGAGGAGTGGCGCATCGAGCCGCGTGTTGAGCGTGTTGAGCACCGCATCGAGTGCCGGAACCGCGTAGTGCGCTTCGATCATCTCCGGCGTGTTGGTGAGCATGGCGCTCACGGTCGAGCCGCGTGCCACCCCGTGGGCGCGCAGCGCCGCCGCCAGCCGCGCCGTGCGCTCGCGGGTCTCTCCCCAGCTGTAACGGCGCTCACCGTGCACCACGGCCGGAAGGTCGGCGAACACCTCGGCGGTGCGCTCGATGAAGCTCACCGGCGAGAGCGGCACGTAGTTGGCCGCGTTGCGCTCGAGTCCCTGATCGTAGATGCTCACGGCGCTGCCTAGCCGCTCGCACCCGGGTCGCGGAACTTGACGGCGGCGTGCGTGCCGTCGCAGAAGGGCTTGTGTTTGGAGGCGCCGCAACGGCACAGCGTCACGCGATTGCGCACCTCGTAGACGAAGCCGTCGGCGGCAGCGACCGGGATGCCGCCCCGCAGCCACAGCGGCCCGCTCACCCCCTCGGGCGGATCCTCGACGACCCCGATCGACACCGGCAGTGCATGCTCGACCGGCTCGCCGGTAGTGCGATCCCAGGCGACCAGCCGCCCCGAGGGACAGTTGTTGACCTGCCTGACGAATGTGGCGCGCACCTCGGCCTCGTCGGTGCGCTCGACCTGGCTCCACACCTGGCCGTGCGGATCGCAAAAGCGCGCGAACGCGCACAGCGCCTCGGCGTCCGAGAGCGCGAGCTGCGGTCCTTCGGTGAGCTGCGCCTGCTCGCGGTAGGGCTGGCGGCTCGCGGTCTCGGTGCCGTCGAACCGGATCTTCTGGTGCGTGCCGTCGCAGAAGGGCTTGTTGGCGGAGTGCCCGCAGCGGCACAGCGCGTAGCTCTCCCCTTGCGGCGGGTAGGGATGCGTCTCGCGCCACTGCTCCGAACCCCCCTCGGCGTCCGCCACGATGGTCTGTCGCGACAGCGGCACCGTCCCGCTCACCAGGTACGGCCCGTTCTTCGTCACCACTACCTTCGGCCCGGTCTTCGGTTTGGTCATGGCTCGCTCCTCGGGTGTTGCGCCTAGACTGTACCAAGCGCGCGCCACCCACAAGAGTATGGCCGGCCCGGTGGCCGCGGCGAATAATGCGCACCGGGGGCCGCGTCACGCGCGGCCTACGGAGCAAACACATGACCACGAAGAAACCCGCCCTGTCCGCCGCGCCGCCGCTCGGCAAGCACCGCTACGCACGCGAGTTGCGCCAGCTGCAGATCGAGCTGGTGAAGCTGCACCGGCACGTCATCGCCCGCGGACGCAAGGTGCTGGTGATCCTCGAGGGGCGCGATGCCGCCGGCAAGGACGGCACCATCAAGCGCATCGCCGAGCATCTGAGTCCCCGCGAAACGCGGGTCGTGGCGCCCGGCCGGCCGAGCGACCGCGAGCAGACCGAATGGTACTTTCAGCGCTTCACCGGGCAACTGCCCGCGGCCCAGGAGATCGTGCTCTTCAACCGCAGTTGGTACAACCGCGCCGGCGTCGAGGTGGTGATGAAGTTCTGCACCCGCGCCCAGAGCGAGGAGTTCCTCGAAGCGGCGCCGGGCTTCGAGGGCATGCTGGTGCGCTCCGGCATCCATCTGCTCAAGTACTACCTCGATATCAGCCACGACGAGCAGGCGCGGCGCCTGCGCGCGCGTGGCCGCGATCCGCTCAAGCAGTGGAAGCTCTCCCCGGTGGATGAGGCGGCGCAGCGGCACTGGCACGACTACAGCCGCGCCCGCGACCGCATGCTGCTGCGCACGCACAGCGAGCACTCCCCCTGGATGGTGGTGCGGGCCGACGACAAGCAGCAGGCGCGGCTCAACGTCATCCGCGACATCCTGGCGCGCGTACCGGCGCCCGGCGTGTCGCGCCGGCTCGCCCGGCCGGATCCGCGCGTGGTGCGCGAATTCGACGCGCAGCTGCTCGAGTCCGGATGGGTGGCGCGCTGAGAGTGTCGGTTGGATACAATGCCAGCCTCGATGCAAGCGCGTTCCGCCACGCCCGCTTTCGCCGTCCAGGCCCTCATGTACGCGGGCGTGGCGTGCGTCATGCTCGGCAACTACTACGGGTACGACTCGATCGCGCCGGTCGCCGAGCAGCTCTCGCGCGAGCTGCACTTCAGCGATACCCAGATCGGCACCCTGAATGCCATCTACAGCCTTCCCAACATCTTTCTGGTGGTGGTGGGCGGGGTGCTGGTGGATCGTTTCTCGGCGCGGCTCCTGGTGGTGCTGACGACGGCCCTGTGCCTCGTGGGCGCGGTGGTCACCGCGCTCGGCGCGCAGTTTCCGGTGATGGCCGCCGGCCGGCTGCTGTTCGGCATCGGCTCGGAGACGCTCGCGGTCGCCACGACCGTGGCGCTGGCCCAGTGGTTCGCGGGACGCTCCTTTGCGCTGCTGTTCGCGCTCAATCTGTCGCTCGCACGCCTGGGCTCGTATCTCGCGGACCGCTCGCCCTCCTTCGCGAGCCCGCTGTACGCGCACGGCTGGCAGGCGCCGCTGTGGCTCGCCGCCGGCTTCGCGGCCCTGTCCTTCGGCGGCGCACTCATCTATTACTGGCTCGACCGCCGGGAGGCGCCGCGCGGCACGCTCGCCCTGCCGCCGCCGCCGGACCGCTTCGACTGGCGGCATCTGCTTGCCTTCCGCAGCGAGTACTGGCTGCTGGTCGGCATCTGCGTGACCTTCTACTCGGTCATCTTCCCGTTCCGCAGCACCTTCGCGATCAAGTACCTGCAGCACGCGCACGGACTCTCGCTCGATGCCGCCAGCACCCTCAACAGCTATGTATTTCTCGCCGCCGTGTTCGCCACCCCGGTGTTCGGCTTTCTGCTCGATCGGATCGGGCGCAATGCACCGCTGCTGGCGGTGGCCTCGCTGCTGCTGCCACTGAGCTTCCTGGTGCTGGCGACGCTGCCGGGCGGCGCCGGACTCTCGACCGCACTCCTCGGCGTGAGCTTCTCCTTCCTGCCGGCGGTGCTGTGGCCCACCGTGGTGCGCTATACCGCGCCCGGGCATCTCGGCACCGCCTATGGGCTCATGACCGCGCTGCAAAACGCCGGCCTCGCCGGCGCCAATCTCATCGCCGGCCACCTCAACGACACGAGCGGCGCGAGCGCCGCCAATCCCGGCGGCTATGCGCCGATGCTGTGGTTCTTCGGACTGCTGAGCCTCGCGGCGTTCCTGTGCACGCTGGTGCTGTGGCTGCTCGACCGCGGGGCCGCGGCGGCGCGCCGGCCCGCTTGAGATCGCCGTGGGCTGGCTGACGCCGCTGTTCCTGCTCGCCGTGCTCGCGGGTGCCGCCACCGAATGGTGGCTTTCGTGGCGGCAGGCCGCGGCGGTGGCCCGCCATCGCAGCGAAGTACCGCCACCCTTCGCGGCCAGTATCTCGGCGGCCGAGCATGCCAGGGCGGCCGACTACACCGTGGCGAAGGTGCGCCTCGCGCGCATCGGCCTCCTCATCGACACGGTCCTGACGCTCGCTCTCACGCTCGGCGGTGGACTCGCGCTGATCGACGCGCTCTGGCGCCGCACGCATCTCGGCGAGCCCTGGCTCGGACTCGCGGTGATCGGCACCGCGGCGCTCGTGATCCGCCTCGTCAGCCTGCCGCTGGCGCTGTGGCGCACCTTTGCCCTCGAGGCGCGCTTCGGCTTCAACCGCACGACCGTGCCGCTCTTCCTCAGCGACCTCGCCAAGAGCCTGGCGCTCACGGTCGCGATCGGCGGGCCGCTGCTCGCCGCGACGCTGCTCCTGATGGAGCGCGCCGGGCGCTGGTGGTGGCTGTGGGTGTGGGGATTGTGGCTCGGCGTCATGCTGGTCATGGCCTGGGCCTGGCCGGCCTTCATCGCGCCGCTGTTCAACCGGTTCTCGCCGTTGCAGGACCAGGCGCTCAAGGCGCGCATCGAGGCGCTGCTCGGGCGCTGCGGCTTCGCTTCGCGCGGCGTGTTCGTGGTCGACAGCTCGCGGCGCTCGAGCCACGGCAACGCCTACTTCACCGGCATCGGGCGCCACAAGCGCATCGTGTTCTTCGACACGCTGCTCGATACGCTCGGCGCCGCCGAGGTGGAAGCGGTGCTGGCGCACGAGCTCGGCCATTTCCGTCTCAAGCATGTGCGGCAGCGGCTGCTCGTGTCCGTGACGGCGGTGTTCTGCGGTCTCGCGCTCCTCGGCTGGCTCGCGGCGCAGAGTGCGTTCTACCATGCGCTCGGCGTGCCGACACCCTCGACCCATGCGGCGCTGCTGCTCTTCGTGCTCGCCGTGCCGGCGTTCACCTTCTTCCTGACGCCGCTCTCCTCCGCCTGGTCGCGCCGGCACGAGTTCCAGGCCGACGCGTTCGCGAGTCAGCACGCGAGCGCCGCGCAGCTCGCCGATGCGCTG
>JAGWMP010000109.1 GCA_028871705.1 Gammaproteobacteria bacterium | reverse complement strand
AAATCCTGCGCGAACAGGGCGGCGAGCAGCTCTACGAGCTGGTCGAGCTCGACCGGGTCGCCGCGATCCGCGCCCGCGCCGGCGAGAGCTCCGCGCGCGCCGAGCTCGCCGCCTGCGTGCGCGAGCGGCCGCCGGCGCTGGCGCGCGACCTGGTACGCGCCTTCTCCAGCTGGTTCCAGGCGGTCAATCTCGCCGAGAAGGTGCACCGCATCCGCCGGCGCCGCGACTACTTCCTCAAGGACAACCAGCGGCCGCAGCCCGGCGGCGTCGAGGACGCGATCGCGAGTCTCAAGCGCGACGGCTGGACGCTCGCGGAGGCGCTCGATCTGATCGGCAGTCTGTCCATCGAGGCGGTGTTCGCCGCCCACTCCACCGACTCCAGCCGCCGCACGCTGCTGCGCAAGCAGCAGCGCATCGCGCAGCGCCTGCTCGAGCGGCTGGATCCGGCGCTCACGCCGACCCAGCAGCGCAATCTCTGGAGCAGCATCCGCACGGAGATGACCGCGGCGTGGCAGACCGAGGAGCTGCCGCGCGAGCGGCTCAACGTGGCCGACGAGCGCGAGCAGATACTCTTCTATCTCCTCGAGATCCTCTACCAGGTGGTGCCGGCCTTCTACGAGGAGATCGCACAGGCCCTCGGCAAGGTCTACGGCGCCGACCCGGTCGCGGTGCGCGTGCCCGCGATCCTGCGGTTCGGCACCTGGGCGGGCGGCGACACCGACGGCAATCCGGACGTGCACGCCAAGACCATCCGCGAGACCCTGGCACGGCAGCAGCAGGTGCTGGTGAACGCTTACTTCGCGGAGTGCCAGACCCTGGCGCAGCGCCTGTCGCAGAGCGCGAGCCGTGTCGGCATCTCCCCGGAGCTGGCGCGGCGCATCGAGCGCTACACGGCGCTGCTGCCGGCGGCGCGCGAAGCCACCGGCATACACCACGAGCGCATGCCGTACCGGCTGTTCCTCGCGCAGATCCGCGAACGGCTGCGCCATGCCAACGACGGCCGCGCGGCCGGTTACGAGGGGCCGCAGCAGTTCCGTGCCGACATCGCGCTGATCGCCGCGAGCCTGCGCGCCAACAAGGGCGCGCATGCCGGGCTCTTCTACGTCGAGCGGCTGCTGCGCCGCATCGACACCTTCGGCTTCCATCTGGCCGCGCTCGACGTACGCGTGCACGCGAGCGTGCTGCACGAGGTGATCGCCCGCGGCTTCGACGATCCCGCCTGGCTGGCACGCTCGGCCCACGAGCGGCGCGAGCTCCTCGCCCAGGCGCTCGAGCGCGATCGTGGGCCGGTGCGCGAGCTCGACGCCCTCGGCAAGCGCGCGCTCGCGGTGTTCGAGGCAATCGTGCAGTGCCGCCATCGCTACGGTGCGGATGCCATCGGGTATTTCATCGTGAGCGGCGCCAGCGGCGCCGATGACGTGCTGGCCGCGCTGCTGCTGGCGCGCTGGGCGTCGGCCTACGACAAGCGCACCGGCGAAGTGGCGCTCGACATCGCGCCGCAGTTCGAGTCCGAGCAGGCGCTCGCCGCCTGCGGGGCCACCATGCAGGAACTGCTCGCCGATCAGCTCTACCGGCGCCACGTGCTCTCGCGCGGCCAGCGCCAGTGCGTGGTGGTGGGCTACTCGGACAGCAACAAGGAAGCGGGGCCCTGCGCCTCGCGGGTCATCATCCACGAGGCGCAGCGCGAGCTCGCGCGCGTGCTCGGCTCGGCCGGCGAGCAGGCGGTCGTGTTCCACGCGCGCGGCAGCAGCATCGCCCGCGGCGGCGGCCGCATCGAGGCGCTGGTGAGGGCGGCGCCGAGCGGCGCGGTGGACGGCGTGCTGCGCATCCGCGAGCAGGGTGCGACGGTGCGCCAGGGTTACGGGCTGCGTCCGATCGCCATGCGCACGCTCGAACGCGCCTTCAACGCGCTCGCACTCATCAGCGCCGCGCAGCGGCGCGGGACGCTCCAGCCCGACGATCCCGCCCATCTGGAATGCGCCGCGCTGATCGCGGCCGAGAGCCGTGCGGCCTGGCGGCGCCTGGTCTACCAGGATGCGGATTTCTACGACTACTTCCGCGCCATCACACCCATCGATGTGATCGAGCGCATGCAGATCGGCTCGCGCTCCATCCATCGTGCCGAGGGTGCCGGGATCGACACGCTGCTGCCGGTGCCGTGGGTATTCGCGTGGTCGCAGACCCGCTACATGCTGCCCGAGTGGTACGGCGCGGGCGCCGGTCTCGGCGCCGCGCTCGAGCGCTTCGGGCTGCCGCGGGTGCGGGAGACTTACGCGCAGTGGTTCTTCATGCGCAACCTGCTCGATGACATCGAGACCATGCTGGCGCGGGTCGACCTCGACATCGCGCAGCATTACGACGAGCTCGCTCCCGCGCCGCTGCGGCGTTTCGCCGCCAGCATCCGCGCCGAGTATCGCAGCGCCTGCGAGCACATCCTCGCCGTCAAGGACAGCCGCGCGCTGCTCGACTCCGACCAGACGATGCAGCGCTCGATCCGGCTGCGCAACCCCTACGTCGACCCGATGAATCTGATGCAGGTGGACCTGCTCAAGCGCTGGCGCGCCGGCGGCCGCGAGGACCGCGACCTGTTCGAAGCGCTGCTCACGAGCATCGGCGGCATCGCCCAGGGCCTGCAGAGTACCGGCTGACATGAGCGCCGCCGCCCGCAGCCTCACCATCCGCGCCGCGACGCCGGCGGATGTCCCGCTGGTGCTCGCGTTCATCCACGAGCTCGCGCTCTACGAGCACCTCGAGCACGAGGTCGTCGCCACCGCGGCGGACGTGCACGCGGCGCTCTTCGGGCCGCGCCCCTACGCCGAGGTCGCCCTCGCCTGCCTCGACGGCGCCGCGGTCGGCTTCGCGCTCTACTTCCACAACTTCTCCACCTTCATCGGCAAGCCCGGCATCTACCTCGAGGACCTGTTCGTGCGCCCCGAAGCGCGCGGGCTCGGCGCCGGCAAGCGGCTCTTCGCCCATCTCGCCCGGACCGCGCTCGAGCGCGGTTGCGCCCGGCTCGACTGGGCGGTGCTCGACTGGAACGCGCCCTCGATCGGCTTTTACCGCCGCCTCGGGGCGATCGACCAGAGCGAGTGGACCACCTACCGCCTGGACGGCGCGGCGCTCGCGCAGCTCGCGGGCAGTCATAACGGCGTCGAGTAGGAGCACGCGCGGGTGTCACGACTCCTGGTGCGCAGCTTCGCGGTCTCCCTCGACGGTTACGCGGCCGGTCCGAATCAGGATCTCGCCAACCCGCTCGGGGTCGGCGGCCCGCGCCTGATGGAATGGTTTTTCAGCACCCGCTGCTTCGCGCGCATGCACGGTCAGGCCGGCGGTGAAGGCGGCGTCGACGATGCGCTCGCCGAGCGGGGCTTCGCCGGCGTCGGCGCCTGGATCATCGGGCGCAACATGTTCGGCCCGGTACGCGGGCCGTGGCCGGACGCGAGCTGGCGCGGCTGGTGGGGCGATGAGCCGCCCTATCACACGCCGGTGTTCGTCCTGACGCATCACGCCCGCGCGCCGCTCGCCATGGCGGGCGGCACCACCTTCCATTTCGTCACCGGCGGCATTCACGCGGCGCTCGAGCAGGCGCGCGCGGCGGCGGGCGCCGGCGACGTGCGTCTCGGGGGCGGCGCGGCGACGCTACGCCAGTACCTGCGCGCCGGGCTCATCGACGAGCTGCACCTCGCCGTCCGGCCGGTGCTGCTCGGCGCCGGCGAGCCGCTGTTCCAGGGCCTCGACCTCCCGGTGCTCGGCTACGAGTGCACCGGCCATTTCGCCGGTGAGCGCGCCACCCACGTGTTCGTGCGGCGCAGGCCCTGAGCGGCGCACCCGCATGCTCTGGCTCGCGATCTCGGGCTTCTTTCTGTGGTGCGCCTGGCGCGAGGTGAGCGCCGCCATCGTCGCGCCCGCCGGTTACGACCTGCCGCGCCCGATCTACAAGCCCTACCTCGCGGCGGTGCTCGCGCTCGCCGCGCTGTTCACGTGGCCGACGCTCAACCGCTGGTACTTCGAGCATCACCTCTCCGGCATCGCGACGACACTGGCCGACGGCAACCGGGCGAGAGTCCACTGCAACACTTTGCTCGACACCATGCTCGATCCCGAGATGCTCGCCGCCGGCCACGCCAGCCCCAGGACCGGCCGCATCGTCGTGCAGGCGCCGTGGTGTGACCGGCTGAGCTCCTACCTGCGCCACCCGGGCCGGGCGGACGAGGAGGAGATCGAGAGCCTCAACCTGCTCACGCACGAGAGCATGCACGTGCGCGGCGAGATGAACGAGGTGGTCACGGAATGCCAGGCGGTGCAGCGCAACGCCCGCACGGCGCGTCTGCTCGGCGTCCCCGACGACGTGGCCCGCAGGAACGCCCTCTACTACTACCATGTCAGCTACCAGCGGCGCGCCGAGATCGGCGGGCTGGCGGGCTCCTACTACTCGGGCGAATGCGCGCCCGGCAAGGCGCTCGATGAGCACCTCGAGGACTCCACCTGGGCCACCGACTGAGCGGCGGCCCGCGGCGGCGCGCACTCAGGGCCGGCGGTAAAGCACGCCGTTCTTCATGACGAGCACCACGTGCTCGATCGCGGCGATGTCCGCGGTCGGGTCGCCGTTCACCGCCACCAGATCGGCGAGGGCGCCGGCGCGCACCGCGCCGAGGTCGGCGCGCCTCAGGATCTGCGCGTCGGTGGCGGTCGCGGCGGTGAGCGCCTCGACGGGCGTCATGCCGTCGCGCACCAGCCACTCGAGCTCGCGGTAGTTGGTGCCGTGGGCGAACACGCCGACGTCGCTCCCGCAGCCGATGAGCACGTGCGCCGCGCGCGCGTACCGGAAGGCCTGCGCCGCCTGTGTCATCGCCGCCGTCGGTGCATCCCGGCCCCGCACGTAGTGCTCGAAGTACTCCGCGTACGCCTCCTCGGCGGTGAGCGTCGGCAGGTAGGCGACGCCGTGCGCAGCCATCAGCTGGAACACCCCGGGCGTGCCGGCGAAGCCGTGCTCGATGGTGTCGACGCCGGCGAGCGTCGCACGCCGCATGCCTTCCGCCGTCGTGGCGTGCGCGGCGACCGGGCGGCCGGAGGAATGCGCCGTCTCGACCAGGGCCCGAAGCTCCTCCTCGCTGAAGGTCGGCTGCTGCGTCCCGCCCGGGCCCCAGCGATAGTCGGCGTATACCTTGATCCAGTCGGCGCCCCGCCCGGCCTGCTCACGCACCGCGCGGATCACTTCGGGGACTCCGCTCGCCTCCTCGGCTCCCTGCGGCGTGCAGCACACGTCGGGCCGCAGGCCGCGCGGCGCCGGACCGTAGCTGCCGGTCGCGACGATGGCGCGCGTCGCGACGAAGAGCCGTGGACCTTCGATGAGCCCGGTGTCGATGGCCTGCCGCAGCGACAGGTCCGCGTAGTCGGCGCCCTCGGTACCGAGATCGCGCAGCGTGGTGAAGCCGGCGAGCAGCGTGGCGCGCGCCTGGACCCCGGCACGCAGCGTGCGGTACGGCACCGCCTCCTTCAGCACCTGGTCGTTCCACGGGGTCTCGTTGTAGGGGTGGAGGAAGAGGTGCGAGTGGATGTCCATGAGCCCGGGCAGGAGCGTCGTGCCCGGGAGCTCGATCACGACCGCGTCCGCCGGCGCGTGCACGTCGGCGGGCGCTCCGACTGCGGCGATGCGCGCCCCGTCGGTGAGTACCACCCAGCCTGCGTGTGGTGGCGAGCCGGCGGTCCAGACCCGCGCCGGACGCAGCAGCACGGCGCCGGCCCGGGCGACGGGAACCGGGGCGATCGCGGCGAGCGCCGCGGCGCAAAGTACCGCGGCCCGCAGCTCCCGCAGCGCCTGGACGATCATGATGCTCCCCGGTGCGGCACGGCGGCCGCTCGTTATCCTGCGAGGCGGGCGCGCCTTCAGTTGCCCATCAGCACCGTCGTGTCGTAGCTCTCGAAGCCCTGGATGGCGCGGCCGTAGGCGTTGAATACCAGGCGTTCCGCGACCTTGTCGGCGCGCGGCGTGAGGAGCATGCGCAGCACGACATCGTCGGCCGGCCGCGTCGCGTCCTCGGCGAGCAGCTGCTCGACGACGCGCGTCAGGCGGAACACCAGCTCGTTGACGAAGCGCAGGTGAGCGCCGTCGTGCACCTGCTCGGCGCCGGGCCCGTAGGTGGCGCGCGCCTCTTCCGCCAGCTCGTGCAGGAACAGATTCAGCAGCCGCGCCTTGTCCACGACACGCAGCTCGCCGAAGAAGTCGATTTCGGAGTTGAGGTTCATGGCTGCCTCATGCGTCGGATGCAGGCGTGAGGTTAGGCCGAGGTCGGGAAAAAGTCGATCGGTTTGGTGGCCGTGACGGGGTCGACGTCTTCGGGCTGGAACTGGAAGAGGCGCACCAGCGCGACGATCTTCTTCTCGAGCTCCGGGTCCTTCAGCTCGCTCGAAACCACGCGACAATCGGTCACAGTTCCGTTCGGGGCGATGGTGAACTCGAGCACCAGCTTCCCCTGCAGCTCCGCGTTGTCGCGCAGCGCACGCGCATACAGGTTGTAGATGCGGCCCTTGTTGCGGTCGAACACCAGCGCGATCTCCTCGGGCGAGCGCGCGGGCTTGCCGCCGCCCCCCGAGTGCACGTTGCGGTTGGCGGCGCTCGCGAGCGCCACCGAGGAAGTGACCGCGGTGGCGGTGTGGCCGGTGAGCGACCCCGCGCCGGTGCCGAAGCCGCGGCTGGCATTGGCCGAGGTGATGCCGCCGGAGCCCGCGCCCACGTTCGAGGTGATCATGCTGCGCTCGGCGTGCAAGTCGGCGCCGACCGCGGCGGAGAGATTCTTGGTCTGCAGCGGCGTCAGGTCCATCTGCTGACGCAGGTCCGCCAGCTCGTCCTTCACCTGGTTGAGCTGCCGCTCCGCCTTCTTGTGCGCCAGCTCCTTGAGATCGACCGGCGGCGGCGGCGGCTTCACCATCGCCACCTTGGGCGGCTCGATCTTCGGCTGCTCCACCGGCTTCGGCTTGGGCGGCGGCGGCTTGGGCTTCTGTTCCAGCATCACCTTGGCGAGGCGTGTCGGAATGTCCGCCGCGGTCTCGCGCTTCGGGGTGGGCAGCAGCGGGAACAGGATCCCGAGCACCAGCAGCAGCACCAGCAGCACCTTGAGGATCCTGCGGAAGCGCTCGGTCGATTCCGGGTCGCCTTCCCAGGGCAGCTCGAACTCGCGGTAGTAAGGAGCAAGGATCATGCGCGCCTAACCCGTCTTGACCTGGCCGGCCGCGACCGGCTTTTCCTTCTGGATCACGGCGAGGGAGATCTTGCCGTAGTCGGCGTCGGTGCAGGTCTGCATGACCCGCTTGAGTACCTCGTACGGCAGCGCCTTGTCCGCCATGATGGTGATCTCGCGCTGCGAGACGTCCTGATCGGTGATCGTCTGCCCGACCAGCATCGGCCGCTTGAGGGCCGCGCTGAGCGGGGCGATCAGCGGATTCGGCGATGCCTGGATCTCCTTCACCGTCGCGATGTACTCGCCCTGCACGAACAGATCGTCCCGCGTGATCATCACCACCACCGACTGCTTGGGCGCGGTCTGCGCGATCGACTGCGGAATCTCGATGCCCTTGGAGTTCTGGATGACCTCGACCTCGGTCGAGTACACCAGGAGGAACGCCACCATCACCGACAGGATGTCGATGAGCGGGATGAGGTTGAGCTCGGCGTCCGCCTTGTGCCGCAGGTGATGCTGCGCCATGCGCCGCGCACGGTTCGACATGCTCATGAGCGCCCTCCCCTGGCCGTTGCCGCAGCCGCCGGCGCCGCGGCTACCGGCGTGCCGCTCGCGCCCGGCGGCGCCTCGCTGGTCGAAGGCGCATCCCCGATCGAGATGTCGGGGAACAGTTCCGCCTGCACGGTGTTGATGCCCTGTCCCGCCTCGAACACGCGCACCCGGTCCATGACCTGCACCAGCGTGTCATAGGGCGTGTCCTGCTCGAGCAGGATGCTGGCGTCGGTCTTGTCCGGGAACTTGGCCTTCACGCGTTTGAGGTACTCGGTCAGGTTGTCGTAGTCGTAGCCGGCCGCCGTGTTGGGAAAGGTGGCGAGCGGCCCGGTGTTGCGGTCGGCGACCTGCAGCAGGTCCTTGCGCACCATCACCTCGAGCTGCAGGCCCGGCGGCGGCTCCTTCCAGGCGGTATTCGGCGGCGGCAGGTTCAGCTGCAGGATCACGGTGCGGGAGAACACCGCGGTCATGAGCAGGAACGTCACCAGCACGGTGAAGATGTCGATCATCGGGACGAGCAGCAGCTCGGCCGGCTTGCGCGCGTGGCGCTCCAGCTTGCGGTTTTGATATGAACGGCGCATGCGGTTCCTTCGGCCGTGCGAGACGCGCGGGCGCTAAGGCTTCAGGCGGCCGCGGGCGTGGTCTGCCGCTCGGTGATGGCGTTGAGGAATTTCACCGACGCCATCTCGAGACTGTCGATCACCTCGGTGGTCTTGGTCTGCAGGAACGCATGGATGAACAGCAGCGGCACCGCGGTCATGAGGCCGAAGGCCGTGCAGTTCATGGCCACCGAGATGCTCGCCGACAGCAGGTTGGCCTTCTCCGCCGGGTTGACGGTCGCGACCGCGGCGAACGCGCGGATCAGGCCCATCACCGTGCCGAGCAGGCCGAGCAGCGTCGCGAGGTTGGCGAAGGTCGCCAGGTAGTGGGTGCGCCGCTCGAGCCGCGGCACCACTTCCATCAGGCTCTCTTCCATCGCCTTCTCGATGTCATCGCGCCGGCGCGCCGACTGAATGCGCGCCAGGCCGTAATTGAGGATGTGGCCGATGGCCGACTGCGACTTGGAGGTCGCCTGCGCCACGCCGCGGAAATTGCCCTGCGACAGCAGCGGCACGATCTCGTTCCACAAGCCGCGGTTGCGCGCCGCCGTATGGGTGAGATAGATCCAGCGCTCGATGGCGATCGCCAGGCCGAACACGAACACGATGGCGATCGGGTACATGAAGTCCCCGCCACCCTGAAAGAAACGCACGATCAGATTCCAGATCTGCATCTGACTCTCCCGGTCAACAAACCCACCCACATATGGGGACGCAAGCTAAGCGAAAACGAAAACTGAATGACATATGCCTAAAAAGCTGCGATCCAGCTCTCATCCTGAACGCCCTCCCGGCGGGGGCCTAGGGCTTCTCGCCGGAACCCGGCACTGTGCCCGCCCGCGGGCCCGCCCTATCGGGCTTCAGAGCATCGTAATAGCGATTTTCCCGCAGGAATACGTCGCGATCTATCGGCTGCAGCACTTCGTCGAGCAGGCTGTTCGGGGGCTTGCCGACCAGATCCCCGAGGTCCGAGCGCTTCCACGGAACGATATACAGCACCTTGGGGAGCTCGCGGTTGCCCGTGATGTCGGTCGTCTCGAGCTCGACGCGGTCGTTGCCCTTGCCCGCCCTGGGGGCCTGGGCGCGCGCCTTGCCGCCGGCCGCGTTGGTTTGGGCGGCGGGTGCGGCACTGTCGCTCTTTGGCGCCACGGCGGCCGCGGGCGCGGTATTCGCCGGCGGCGTCCGGGTGGTATCGACGGCGGGCTCGAGGTCCGCCGGCGGCGGCGCGACCGGGGCGGGCTTCTCCTGGGCCTGCGCGCTGCCGAGCGCCAGAAGTAACAGGAGCGTC
>JAGWMP010000359.1 GCA_028871705.1 Gammaproteobacteria bacterium | reverse complement strand
CGAATTCCTTGTGGCGAGCGGGCGCGGGTTCGGCGTCTCCCTCGGCGAGGCCCGGCAGCCACCAGCGGCCCGCTTCCTTCGGCTTCGAAGGATTGCGCACGTCGAAGCTGCGGTAGATCTGGTCGTCGGCCGGGTTGCGCGGGGTGAAATCGGGCGCGCCGCTCGAGGCGTGCACGTATTCGCCGTCGACGAACCACAGCTGGTGCACGCCGCGCGAGGTCGCGCCGGCGCAGGAAAAGAACGCGATGGAGCGCGGCTTCTCCGGCGTGCTGACGTCGAACAACTCGAAGCCCGCGTTCGCGTCGCCCTTGGCCGCGGTCTGGTAGGCGACCGCCAGCGTGTCGCCGACCACGTCGAGCGAATTGGAGCGCATCCGCGGGCCGCGCAGCTCGGTCTGCGCCACCATGCGCGGCGCGCGCGGATCGGTGACGTCGACGGCGGTGAAATTCTTCGGTCCGGTCTCGTGCGCGAGCCACAGGATGCGCCGCCCGTCGCGGGTGCGCTGCATCGACATGCCTTCTCCCATGCCGCCGTAGCCGTCGAGCTCGTGCTGGGAGAGGAGCTGCATGTTGAAGCTCAGCGGGCGGTCGTTGCGCGATTCACTCGGGGCGTTGCTCATCGGGGCGCTCCAGGAAGCGAGGTGGGGGGCACGCCATGATACGAAGTTTGCGCCGGCGGCGCGAGGCCCGGTTCTCGGGCAAAATACGCGCCCCCACGAGCGAGAACCTCCATGGCGCACGTTCACGCCGGATCGATCGACATCCACGCGCATTACTTTCCCGAGGCGTTCCTTAACCTGATCGGCGAGAACGCCGCGGCCTACGGCATCGAATGGAAGATGGTGCCGGGGGCGGGTCCGCAGTTCCGCGTCGGCCACCTCGCCACCGGTCCGGTCGGCAAGCGCTTCGTCGATCTCGACACGCGCCTCGCCGCGATGGACGAGCAGCGCCTCCAGGCGCACGCCATGTCGCTTTCGCAGCCGCTCACCTACTGGGCGAAGGCCGACCTCGCGCAGAGGCTCACCGAGGTCTACAACGACGCGCTCGCCGCCGCGCACGAGAAGCATCCCTCGAGGCTGTACGGTCTTGCCACGCTGCCGATGCACGTGCCCGCGCTCGCCGCCGCGGAGGTCGAGCGCGCGGCCGGGCTTCCGGGCGTCAGGGGCTTCTATGTCGCCACGCAGGTGAACGGCACCGACCTGTCGGACGCCTCCTTCTTTCCGGTCTACGAGCGCATCGAGGCGCTCGGCCTGCCGCTGTTCCTGCACCCGGTGCAGGTGCTCGCGCACGAGCGGCTGACGGCGTTCTACCTCACCAACCTGCTCGGCAACCCGTTCGAGTCCGCGGTCGCTGCGGCGCACCTCATCTTCGGCGGCGTGCTGGACCGCTTCCCGCGGCTGACGGTCGTGCTGCCGCACGCGGGCGGGGCTTTCCCCTGGCTCGTGTGGCGGCTGCAGCGGGGATGGGAGAAGCGCCAGGATCTCAAGAGCCTTCCCCAGAGCCCCGCCGCGTATCTGCGCCGCTTCTACTACGACACCGTCGGCTACTCCGACCACGTCATCGACTACCTTGGGCGCGTGGTCGGCACCGATCGGATCCTCATGGGCAGCGACTACTGCTTCCCGATCGCCTACGAGCAGCCGGTGGACGTGGTGAGCCATCACCCGGGGCTCGACGATGCCGCGAAGGAGGCGATCATCGCCGGCAACGCGAGGAAGCTGCTCGGGCTCTAGGACGCCGAGGAACGGCGGC
>JAGWMP010000358.1 GCA_028871705.1 Gammaproteobacteria bacterium | reverse complement strand
GGGCGCCGTGAGCACCTCCTTGATGTTCACGCTGCGGTCGGGCGCGATGATCATGCGTACGTAGGGATCGACGGCCGTGATGCTGCCGATGCGCAGGTTCGCGGGTCTGGAACGGTAGGCGACGTCCGCCACGCGCAGCGCCCGCCACTTGATGAAGTCCTTCTTCAGCGCGTCGTCCACGGTCGCGAGGTTGCCGATCTCGCTGTCGCCCTTCACGCCGATATAGCCGTCGGCATGACGCTCGAAGTCGACGCGCGCCGCGAGCTCGCCGCCGAGCAGCGTCATCGAGGTGTATTGCGCCAGCAGCGGCTGCAGCGCCGCGAGCCCGAGGTGCTGCGCCTCCAGGTGCGCGGTGACCGCCCCCGAGTGCGGCGCCAGCTTCGCTTGCGCGCTCACCCGGCCCGAGGCGTTGACGGCGGAATCGAGCTGGATATCGAGCGTTGCATCGGGACTCAAGCTGAAGCCGCCCACGTGCACGTTGAGCGGATCGAGCGCCACGGCCGCGGCGGGCTTCACCTGCCGGTCCTCGGCCGAGATGCGCAGCCCCTTCACGCCGATGTCGGGCACCGACACGGTCCAGGCGGATGAGGCCGCGGTCCCCGGGGCAGTGGCCGCGGCGGGCGGTGCGCCGGATGCGCTCGCCTGCGCGGCGGCGGCCGGGGCCGGCGCACCGAGCAGCTCGAGGAGATTGATGCGCCCGTCGGCGCCGAGCCACGCCTCGATGTCGCCGCCGCTAAGCTCGACCTTCGCGACCGTGACGGCGCGCCTGCCGAGATCGACGTGCGTACCGTCCACCTCGAGCCGCGCAAGCGTGACGTAGTCCTGCGCGCCGCCCTGCGGCTTCACTGCGAGACCGCTCACCGTGACCGAGTGGACGTCGAGCCCGACGTCCAGCGGCGCGGCCGCGGCGGAGCTCACCTCGTACTCGCCCTTGAGCGCGATGACGCCCGAGTCGATCTCGAACGGCACGCTGCCCGAGAGGTAGCTCCAGAGCGTGCGCGCCTTGAGATCGGCAATCTCGAAGGCGCCGTGTGAGGCGAACGGCGACAGATGCACCGTGCCGCTCCAGTCGAGCCGCTCGCCCTGCGGCGATGCGGCGTGCAGCGTGTAACTGTCGCCGGTGGCCGCCGTGGTGCTGAAGTCGCGCAGCTCGAAGGCGATGGGCTTGAAGTCCGCGCGGAACGGCGCCGGCCGGGTGCGATCCTCGAAGGTCGTGCCGCCGTCGATCACCGCCAGGCGGCCGATGTAGAGCCGCGGCGGGCTGGCCGGTTTCTGCGGCTGCGGCGCGGGCGGGAAACCCTTGCCCAGGTCGGCGAGGTTCAGCTCCCCGTCCGGGCGGATGACCGCGCGCACGTACGGCCGCTCGAGCACGATCTCGCCGAAGCTCGGGGCAAGACGCCACAGGCTCGCGAGCTCGAGCCCGACGTGCAGATGCTCGAAGGACACGAGTGGCCCGCCGTCCGCGTCCGGCAGCGCGACCTGGGCGACGTCGAGGTTGAGAGTGAAGGGATTGAAGCGCAGGTCGCCGATCGCGAGCGTGCGCCCGTAGTGGGTGCGCACGAAGTCGCTCGCCGCCTGGCGCGCGAAGTGGGGTACGGCCAGGAAGCCGGCGGCCGCATAGGCGCCGAGCAGCACGAGAGCGGCTGCGATCAGGATCATCCGGCGCCGGGAGAGACCCACGGGGGCTCCTTATTTCTTCTGGCGGCTATATTTCTTCTGGCGGCTATCGTAGAACATCGGGGCGGGCGCCACTA
>JAGWMP010000357.1 GCA_028871705.1 Gammaproteobacteria bacterium | reverse complement strand
TTCGCCGCGGCGCTGCAGGCGGCGCAGAGCTGCCCGAATCCGATCCTGATCCGCGTCGAGACGCGCGCCGGTCACGGCGCCGGTAAACCCGTCTGGATGCAGATCGACGATTTCGCCGATCAATGGGCGTTTCTCGCCCGCTGGCTCGGCGTCAGCGCGCCGGGGGACGCGCCCTGAAGATGGCCCGCTCCCCGCGACGGCAGTACCGCCGCGTCAATCCGCGCTGAGCAGCGCCACGACGCGCAGGGTTCGCAGGTCGAACACCGCGAGCACCCGGCGGGTTCCGCCCCACATCACAAGGGTGTCGGGCTGGTCGGCAGGTATCCCGGAGCGCCGCAGCCGCGCCTCGAGCGCCTGTTTCTCGGCGCGGTTGAAGTACTTGAGCCCATCGAGTCTGGCGAGCTTCTGGCGCAGCGCCGGCAGGCCCTGGGCCCAGGGGCGGAAATAGCGCGGCATCTGCACGACGTCGGCGCCCCCGGTAATGGTCCCCGCGACGATCCTCTCCGCCTCCGCGGGGTCATCCGGCAGCGGCGCCCAGATCCAGCGGGGACGGCTGTACCAGTAGGGAGCGAGGCCGGGGTTTTCCCGCCGCGCGATGCGGATGTCGTCCGCCTTGAGGTCGGAGGCCTGTACCAGCTCGAGCCTGTCCGCGGAGAACGTGTAGTAGAGCGGGCGCCCGCCCCAGAGCGTGATGCCGCCGTAGACGAGCGCGGCGAGCTGCACCGTGACGATGACGGCCACGTCGCGCGCCAGCTCGCGGCGCGGCTTGCCGGGATTCGCCACGATCAGGGTCAGTGTCGGGCCGAGCGCCACGTCCACCATCGCCAGGATCGCGACGACGTGCAGCACGCTCGAGAGATACCAGCCCGGCCAGCGGTACCAGCCGAGCCAGAAGGCCCCGAGAACGATCGTGAGGAGGGCGGCGCTGCTGGCGAGGTGCAGGCCGAAGGCGAGCAGGCGGAACCTCATCGATGCGCAGGTCCCTTCGCCGGCTCGTCCTCGGGCGAGCCCTCGGACGAGGGCTCGGCGGGCGCGGTCTCGCCGGGAATCGCCCGCTGCTCGGTGAGCCAGGCGCCAAGATCGATCAGGCGGCAGCGCTCGCTGCAGAACGGGCGAAAGGGCGCGGCACTCCACTCGAGCTCACGGCCGCAGGTCGGACAGCTGACGGTGGTGGGGCTCATCGCCTCAGCGCGCGCCTCAGGTGCAGCAGCTCAGCGTGAAGGGGACGTCCTGGGTCGTCTGCGTCGGGCGCGCCGTGAGACCGTTCCAGGAGAGGAAACGCACGTTGCAGCGGTAATGGCTGCCGCTGATCTCGGGGTAGAGGCCCGCGGCGGCCGGCAGCGCGATGCGCAGCAGCTGCAGCGGATGGTCGCGCTCGAAAGTGATGTTGAAGGTCCCGCCGCCGGCGACCTCATCGCGCACGCGGCCGTTCTGCCGCGTGAGCCACAGGAGCTCGGCGATCGCATCGCACAGCGGCCGCAGCAGTGCCAGCCACTCGGCGAAGGCGCGCGCGCGGCGCTCATCGGGCTGCGACAGCCAGAAGTAGTAGTCCGGCAGGTCGAACTCGCAGGTGCCGCCGGGAATCGCCGAGCGCAGCTTCACCGCGCTCAGGAATTCCGAATCGCGCAGCGGCTGCAGGAACGCGGTGCCCGCGCCCAGGAGCTCGGTGCGCAGCCGTTGCAGGTTGGTCATGAGCGCCTTGAGGCGCGCCGTGTCGACGCCGCTTTTCGACTGGAACTCGTTGAGCCTGGCGA
>JAGWMP010000108.1 GCA_028871705.1 Gammaproteobacteria bacterium | reverse complement strand
TGCGTGACTTCGCCGAGCGTCGCGAAGCGCGTCTCGGGATAGGCGGAGACGAGGTGCGGGAACGCGCCCGCCACCGCCTCCCCGGGCGAGCCGTCCGACATCACCGCCAGGAGCTCGAGCCGCGGGTGGCCCGCGACGAGCCGCAGCAGCTCCCCGGCGACATAGCCGGTGCCGCCGAGCACGACGGTGGGCGTGGCTGCGGGCTCGGTCCGGCCCGGGGTCATGCGGCCGCCGCCGCCGGCAGTGCCAGCGCCTCGATGACGCGATCGCCGAGCTCGGCCGCCGAGCCGATGGCGTTGAAGGCCGGGACGCCCATCTGCTTCGTGATGATCTCGACCCCGACCCGGTTGTCGGTGCAGGGCCCGGTGACCACGCACGGCTCGATGCCGAAGCGCTCGCGCAGCAGCTTCACCCCGCCCCAGGCCGCGACCGGATCGTTGGCCGAGAGCACGACGCCGGTGAGCGCGGTGCGGATATCGGGACACTCGAGGATCGCATCCACGCCGTAGGTGCCGAGGATGCCGTCGCCGAGCTCGAACACCAGCACGTCGGGCTTGCCCGTGGCGAGCTCGGTGAGCATGGTGCGGGTGAGCGCCGGGCCGTTGGCGCGCGTCGTGGTAACGACGCCGAGATCGGTGAAGATCGCGCAGCGCCGTGCGCCCGCGTCCTCCATGGCGAGGATATCGCGGCGCAACGAGACCCCGGTCGCCTTGAAGGCATCGACGGTGAGGCCGCGATGGCGCATGCGCGCGATGATGGCGCAGGCTGCGGCGGTCTTGCCCGCCTCCATGCAGCTGCCGGCGAGGGCGACCACCGGCACGCCGCGCGTCTCGAGCGGCGCGGACGTGTCGAGGCGCTTATAGCCGGCGCGCGCCGGCACGCCGATGCGCTCGCCGAGGTAGGGGAAGTTGAGCGCCACGCCGAGCACGCGGCAGTCGAAGGGCTTGCCCTTCTCGGGGTTGATGGAGTCGCACACCCCGAGCACGCCGCCGATGTTGAGCATCTGGATGATGTCGCCGGGCTTGAGCGACTCGGGCACGTGGCCCGAGTAGCCGAAGAGGGCCTGGCGGTGGCCGAGGGCGCCCGCGACGACGTCGCCCTTGCCGACTTTCGCCATGCGGCCGCTGACGAGCTCGAGCGTGTTGTAGGTGGATTTGTTGGTGAGCACCTCGACCACCACCACCACGCCTTCCTCGGCGGGGATGTCGGCGCTGATGCGCACCTCGTGCGACAGGCCGCAGGCCTGGGTGACCGAGGCGAGCTTGTCGACGATGACGCTGCGCATGTTGACCACGTCAGGTCTCCCGCGCGGCGCGCTCGCCGGCGCGTGCATAGAAGACGCCCGGGAGCGCGACGATGCGCGAGAAGCCGAGCGCATCGGTCGCCGACCACTCGCCCGCCGCCTCGCCGTACACGCCGCGCGAGGCGGCCATGAGCGAGTAGGGTGACTCGACGCCCTCGACGAACACGCTGCCGGGCTGCAGCCTCACGTGCACCTCGCCGGTGACGCGCTGCTGCGAGGAGACGAGCAGCGCCTCGATGTCGCGGCATACGGGATCGAGCAGCTGGCCCTCGTGCACCAGGTCGCCGTAGGGCGCGGCGATCAGCTCCTTGATGCGCTGCTGGCGGCCCGTGAGCACGAGCTTCTCGAGCTCGCGGTGGGCGTTGAGCAGCACCTCGGCGGCCGGCGCCTCGAAGGCGACCCGCCCCTTGGTGCCGATGATGGTGTCGCCGAGGTGGATACCGCGGCCGATGCCGTAGGGCGCCGCGAGGGCCTCGAGCCTCTCGATGATCTCGACCGGCGTGCCCGCCACCCCGTCGAGCGAGACCGGGCGCCCCTCCCCGAAGCCGACGGTGTGGCGCGCGGGGGCGCGCGGCCGTGTGAACGCCTCGCGCGACAGGAGCCACGCCTCCTCCGGGATGCTGCCCGCCGAGGTGAGCGTCTCCTGGCCGCCGATGGTGACGCCCCACAGTCCCCGGTTCACGGAGTAGGCGGCGCCGGTCGGCGGGATCGGCAGGCCGCGCTCCTTCAGGTAGTCGAGCTCCTCGGCGCGCTTGAAGGCGCGATCGCGCACCGGCGCCAAGACGCCCAGGTCGGGCGCGAGCGTGCGCAGCGCCACTTCGAAGCGCACCTGGTCGTTGCCGGCGGCGGTGCAGCCGTGCGCGACGGTGTCGCTCCCGAGCTCGCGCGCCATGCGCGCCATGGTCTGCGCCTGCATGACGCGCTCGGCGCCGACGCACAGCGGGTAGAGCTGGCCACGGCGCACGTTCCCCATGATGAGGAAGCGCAGCACCTGCTCGAAGTAGGCGGCGCGCGCGTCCACCTGGTGGTGTGCCACGGCCCCGAGCGCGCGGGCGCGTTCGGCCAGCGTGCGGGCCGCCGCGGCGTCGATGCCGCCGGTGTCGACCGTGACGGTGATCACCGCCCGCCCCGTGGTCTCGGCGATCCACGGCACCAGGAACGAGGTGTCGAGACCGCCGGAGTAGGCGAGGACGATGGGGGTGGTGCCGGCGCCGGCCGCGCCGCTCGATCCTTGGGGCATGGGTTTCAGATCCTGAAGAGGGTGCGCAGGCGGGTGATGAGCTCCTCCTGCGCACGGGCGTTGGCGGTGGCGATGAAGATCGTGTCGTCGCCCGAGATGGTGCCGGCCACCTCGGGCCATTCGGCCTTGTCGATGGCGACGGCCACCGATTGCGCCGCGCCGATGGTGGTGCGCAGCACCGTGATCGAGGGGCCGGCGCGGCGTAGCCCGCGCGCGAACTGCGCCAGCGCGCCGAAGTCGCCGTTGGCGCGCGTCAGCTCGTCCGGCGGCAGCACGTAGCGGCCGCCGGCCTTGAGCACGCCGAGCGCCAGCAGGTCGCGGCTGATCGAGGACTGCGTCGCCTCGTGTCCTTCCTTCTTCAGGAGGCGCACCAGGTCCTGCTGCTTGCGCACCAGGCCCGCGCGCAGGATGCGCACGATGGCGCCGCGGCGCTCGAGCTGCTCGGTGTCGTTCAGCATGAGTGGAGAAGCCGATGCATAAAGATGCGCATATTGTGCATATTAATGCGGCGGCGTCAAGGGCCGCCGGCCGCCGCGCTACAATGCCGCGCCGCCCGGCCGCCGCGCGGCGCCGCCAACTTTTCGGGGAGCTCCATGCACACACGACGCACGCCGCGCGCCGCCCGCGCCCTGGGTCTGGCCGCCGCCGGCCTGTCCTTCGCCCTCTATGCGCAGACCGTGGGCCTCACGCCCGGTCTCTACGAGTTCACGATCACCACCGACATCCAGCTGCCGCCCGATATGGCGGCGAAGATGCCGCCGCAGGCGCTCGCCATGATGCAGAAGCCGAACGTCACGCAGCACTGCATCAGCCAGGGCGACGTCGATCACGTCAGCCAGGAGATCTCCCAGGGCCGCAACAACCAGCCCGAGAGCTGCACGGTGACCGAGCACTCGATCTCCGGCAGCGAGGTGAGGTTCACCACGCAGTGCCAGCACCACACGGCGCACTTCGAAGGCAGCTTCGCCGGCGACTCCTTCAAGGGCACGGTGGTCTCGACGGGCGACAAGGGGCAGAACGTCACCGCGAAGATCGCCGCGCGCCGCATCGGCGACTGCAGCAAGTAACGCCGCGGCTACTTGGTGATGCTGTAGACCAGGTCGGCGCCGCGCGCGGTGCCGAGCTCGGTCCGCACCACCCAGTGATCGCCGAGCGTGTAGCGGAGCTTGAGCGTATTCAGCGTCTCGGTGAGGCTCACGCCGTAGCTCACGTACAGGCGCGGTGTCAGGTAGCGGCCGAGGACGAGGGAAGTCTCGTTCGCGATCGGATCGGTCTCGAGGCTCACGTCCGGGAGCCCGACGCGTGAGCCGAGCTGCGAGGCGAGCAGCGCCGCTCCCTGCCCGAGCGCCGCGTTACCCGCGGTCTGCGTGCCCTGGGCGGCGCTGCCGGAGAGGATCAGCGATACGATCTGCGACTGCGGCAGCGGCGGGTCGGAGAAGAACGACATGCGCGGCTGCTGCAGCGTGCCGCGTACGTTGACGCCGGCGGTGACGTCCGGAAATTCCTTCTGCGCGCGCAGGTCGATGCCCGGGTCGTCGATCGCCCCGCCGGTGAAGATCAGCCGCCCGCGCTGGATGTCGAGCTTGCGCGCGTAGGCGAGGTACTGGCCGCCGGCCACCGAGAGCTCGCCGGTGCCGCGGGTGATGGCATCGTAGCCGCTCCTGATGGTGACGCTGCCGGTGAGCCGCCCGGTGAGCCCGGAGGCATCGATCGACACCTTGTCGCCGAGGGTGAGCGTGATGGCGCTCATCACCTCGAAGCGCTCGGCGGGGTTTTGCGTCTCGCGGCCGACGATCACCTCGTCCGGCGACGCGCGCACCGCGTTGGCGATGTCCTTGGGCGCGATCTTCGCGTACGGCACCGTGACGGTGCCGGTCACCTCGATGCGGCGCCCGGAGATGTCGAAGGCGAGATCCGGGGATGCGTCGATCTGCGCCTCGGGGGTGTCCGCCACGCGCAGGTTCGTGCCCTGGATGTGCACCTTGCCGTAGGGCAGGAGGTCGCGCCACTCGAGGTGGCCGCTCGCCGCGGCGCTGCCGGCGCCGGCGTGCGCGCTGCCGCTGAAGTCGAGGCCGGCATCGTTCAGGTGCGCCTCGAGCGTCACCTGGCGCAAGCCGAGGTTTACCTGGTAGAGGTCGAGCTCGCCGCCCGCGAGCTTCAGCGTGCCGTTGAGGAGCGGTGCGCCGAGCGTGCCGGCGACGTTGACGTCGGCGTGCAGCTCGCCCGCGGCGCGGTCGATATCCGGGAAGTAGAGCGTCAGGAGACCCAAGTCCGAGGTCTCGGCGTGCAGGGCACCCGTGAGCGGCAGGTCCTGCCAGCGCGCGCCGCCGCGCTGCGCATCGACGCGCGCGCGGATGGTGCCGACCTCGCCGTCCGCGAGCACGGCGGCGACGCTGATCTCTGCGGGGGTCGCGCTCGCGGTGATGGTTCCCGAGCCGATGCGCGTGTGCTCGATCTTCCTGCTGACGAGGGCGTGCGACAGCACCGCATCGGCGAGCTGCGCGCGCAGCGTCCCGGTGACGGGAATGCCCGCGCCGCCCGCCGCGTGCACCAGCAGGTCGACCGTGCCCTGGTACTGCACCGCCGGGGTCATGCCGGCCGTGAGCGCGGCGAGCGGCAGCTGGTTGCTCATGAGCGTGGCGGACCAGTGCTGCGGACTCCACTCGGCGTCCGCGCACATCGCCCCCGGCGTTCCCGCGAGGCACAGCCACTCGACCCGCAGGTGCTGCGCCGCGGCGGCGAGGCCCACCGGGTGCTCGAGCGCCAGGTTGAGCGCCGCGTCGCGCCCCTTGACGGTGAGCGCGGTGAGCTGGCCCTGGAAGAGCTGGTGCGCGTAGGCGCCGGCCGCATCGGCGCCCAGGGCGAGCCCGCTCGCGTGGGCCTCGAGGTGCGCGCGGATGTCGGCCGCGGGGCCGCTCACCGTGAAGGCCGCACCATCCACGGTGTCGCCGGCGTAGGTGAGCTTGCCGATGCGCGCATCGATCCGGGTCGCGTGCTGCGGATCGCCGGGATCGAAGTCGACGTCGGCATCGAGCCGCGCGGCCGCGACGCCGGCGTAGCCGAGCGCGTGTCCGTGGATGCTCGCCACCAGCGCGGGCTCGGCGCCCGTGCCGCGCACCATGCCGGTGGCGCTCAACTCGCCGTGGCTGCCAGGCACGAGCAGCGAGAGGTCCGTGCTCGCTAGCGTGTAGCGCAGATCGAGCTGCGTTCCGGCGCGTCCGTCGAGCGCGAGGCTGGTGCCACCGAGTGCCACGCGCACCCGGTCGAAGCTCAAGGTTCCGGCGCTGCGGCTGAGGCTGCCGCCGCCGCTGACGCGCGCGCCGCGCAGCTTCCCGGCGAGGTTGCCGACGGCGAGCGTGACGTCGCCCTGGGGATCGAAGCCGCGCCCGGAGACCGCGAGCGAGCCGCTGACGCTTCCCGGCAGGTCGGCGCGCAGCGCCGCGGGGTTGATCCCGGTGAGCTGGCCGGCCACCGACCAGCTCGGGCGCGGCGCCCAGGCGACCGCGCCGCTCACGCTGGCGTGGCCGTCGAGCAGGTCGAGCTCCGCGCGCTCGAAGGCGAAGCTGTCCTTGCCGAGCGTGCCGGTGACCTCCACCGCGCTCGCATCGAGGCCCGCGGCGCGCGCCGAGCCCTGCGCGTGGACGCGATAGGGAAGCAGGCCCTCGAGCGTGAAGCTGCCCGCCGCGCTCTCCACCGCGGGCTCGTGCGCGGGCAGCGGCCAGCGGAAGTTCTCCCAGCTGCCGTGCAGGTCGAGCCGTGGCCCGTTCGGCACGATGGCGAAGGTGCCGGCGCCGACGGCGTGCGCGCCGGAAGGGTGGCGCGCCTCCATGTGCCGGGCCGTCAGCACGTGATTGGCGAAGGCGCCGTCGAACTCGGCCTCGAACTCCCCGGCATGCAGACCAGTGGGGTTGACCTTGCCGCGGCCGCTGAAGCCCTCGCCGTTCCACAGCACCGCGAGGCGTGCCTTCGTCAGCCCGAGGGGCCCGGCGATGCCCCAGGCGCGCAGGTCGAAGTTCTCCACGTTGGCATTGCCGGCGATGTGCCAATGCCGGGTGAGATCGAGCGCCTGGCCGCTGAAGTCGGCGCGAAACGGGCTCAGGGAGTGTCCGCTCAGCTTGAGGGCATTGAGGTCGCCCGCCGCGCTGCCCGCGACGTTCCAGGCGGGCTGCCCGGCCGGCGCCCAGGTGAGGTGCCCCTCGCCCTGGATGCCGAGCGGGTCGCGTGCGGTGAGCTCGCCGATCGCATCGACGTGCGCGTCGCCGAGATTGCCCTGGGCCTGGAAGACGCGCAGCGTCCGGTGGCGCAGCACCGCCGCCCCCGTGACGTGGGTCGCCTCGAGGCGCACGCCGTTGTAGATGCTCACCACCGCATCGTCCACCGTCACGTGCTCGCCGCTGATGAGGAGCCAGCGCGGCAGGAAGACCGGCGGCGAGGACGGCACCTGGCGGGTGCGGTGCTTCACCTCGATGAGCGCGCTGTGCACGTGGGCCTCGGGCGAGCGGATCACCTGCAGCAGCAGCGGGGTGAGCGCCACGCGGCCGTCGATCCCCTCGAAGGTGAGATGCACCAGCTCGTGATCGATCTCGACCCGGTCGGCGTGCAGGCCGCGCGCCACCGTGCCGGTGACGCCCGTGATCCGCACGGTGACCGCTCCCGGGCCCGAGCCGTAGCGCTGCGGGATGTGCCGCAGCAGGAATTGCAGCCCCGACTCGGTGAACACCGCCGCGCCGATGAGCGCCGCCGGCGCGACCACGAGCGTCAGCACCAGCAGTGAGGCGGCGGCGACGATGATCCAGCGGCGCATGCCTCAGGCGCTCACAGCTTGGGCGAGAAATTGATGTGCAGGCGCGGGCCGGCGCCTGGGTTGTTGATGGGCTGCGCCACGTCGATGCCGAGCGTCAGCACCGGGGTGCGGAAGCGGATGCCCACGCCCGCCGAATAGAACAGCTTGGTGCCGAAGTGATCGAAGGCGTTGCCGTAGTCGACGAAGGTCGCCCAGCCGAGGTTGCGCGGCAGATCGTGCACCACCTCCACCGTGCCCGTGACCATGTCCTTGCCGCCGACCCGGATGAAGTCGCCGGGGACGGCCACTTTGCAGGTGCCGTCGCCATTGAGCTTGCTCGCGCCGCCCGGCTGCGGGGCGCACACCGGATCGGTCGGCGACAGCTGGTTGTAGTAGAAGCCGCGCACGCTGTTGTCGCCGCCGGCGAAGAAGCGGTAGATGGCCGGCAGGCTGGAGAAGCGCGACACCAGGCTCGCGCCGGCCTCCTCGCGCAGCAGCAGGTGCCAGGGGCCGCCGAGCGAGAACGTGTTCTCGAGCTGCAGATGCAGCTGGATGAAGTTCGAGTCCGACCCCAGCACCGAGTCCGAGCCGCGCAGCTGCGCGACGAACGGATACTCGAACAGCGGCTCGCCGAGATAGTCCTTGGGCACCGAGGCGAGGTCGATCTCCGGCACCAGGAGGCGATCGGTGGTGGTGACGTTGATGTCCTCGCTGGTGGTGCGTACCACGTTCACCTTCCACAGGGTCTGCCAGCCGCCCTTGACCAGCGTGAAGCTCGGTCCCACCGACTGGGTGTAGGCCGTCACGTCGGCGAGGGTCTGCTGCTCGATGTTGCCGTTGAGCGCGATGTGCTCCACCGCCGGATCGCCCACCGGGAAGATATAGCTCGTCACCACGTTGTAGCGTGTGATCTGCGCGAACTGCGCCGTGACGTTGAAGCTCTGGCCGCTCGAGTTGATGCGGTGGTCCTCGAAGCCGAGCGTGGCGCGCGGTCCGGTATCGGTGGCGTAGCCGGCTCCGAGGGAGTAGCGGTGGCGCCGCGCGGGGTCGGCGCGAATGTCGACGGCGACCACGTGCGTGGCCGGGTCGGGCGTGCCGGGGCGCACCTCGAGGTTGGCGAAGTAGGCCGCGTCGTCGAGCGCGAACTGGGTGCGCAGCACCTGGGTGAGATCGAAGGGATCGCCCTGGTGGTAGCGCAGGTAGCGGCGCACCAGGCTCTCCTTGACGACGTCCTGGGTGATGGTGGTCGGCCCGAAGTGGTAGCGCTCGCCGGTCTCGATCTCGAGCGCGATGCTCGAGGTGTAGTTGGGCGGATCGACCTCGAGCTCGTTGCGGGTCAGCTTGGCGTCGAAGTAGCCGTAGGTCGAGGCGGTGCGCTGCAGGTCCTGCTTGATGCCCTCGTAGTCGGCCTGGTTGAGGCGGTCGCCGCGCTTCAAGAGCGGATGCGCCAGGATGCGGGTGAAGAGCGGATCGCTGGCGCCGGGTCCGGTGACCTTGAGGACGATCTCTCCCACCACGACCGGCCTGCCCGGCTTCACATCCACCACCACGCGCCACTCGTTCTTGCCGAGATCGGTGACGGTGGAGCTCACCTGCGGCTCGTAGTAGCCGTAGGGGCGCAGCGCCTCCTGCACCTCGCGCTCCACCCGGTTGTGCAGCCGCTCGATCATGTCGGGATTGAGATCGACGCCGCCCTTCTTGTAGCGCTCGAAGCTCAGGTAAGCGAGCACGTTGGCGCGCAGCGTCTCGTCCACGCCGCGCACCTCGACGTTGACGCCGGCGGCGCGCGCCGCGGTGCCGGCGAGCAGCGCCGCCCACGCGGTAAGCAGACACACGCCGAGTACCGGGCCCCGCCGGTGCCGTCGGCGTGCCCGAGGCAGAGGTTTGCGCTGCGCCATCTCGACGTGTGATCAGGAGAAACTCAGGGATTCTAGAGCCTCGCGGTGGCAGCCGCTCGGCGCTCTTCTGGTTGAGAGTGTGTCCGGGTGCGCCGGTTCCCCGCGCCCGGCCGATCCAACTCACGGCCAGTCGGCGGCGTTCAGCCGGAATTCAGTTTCGCCCTGCGCGGCACCGGCCGCATCGAAGCGCCGCTCGGCGAAGCGGACGGCGCCGTCGGCGGCGAGCATGAGGACGGTCGAGCAGCGGGTACCGTAGGTGGGGTGCACCACGAACGGCGCCGACAGCACCCGCTCCCACTCGCGCGGCAATCCCCCGGGGGCCGGCGGCGGGGCGTCGGTGGGCAGCGCCTGTGTGCGGTCGGCGAGCAGCTCGAAGAGGCCCGCTGCCGTCCCCGCGGGCCCGGCCAGCCACGCCTCGAAGCGGCTCTTGACGCGCACCAGCTTCGGCCACGGCGTGTCGAGCAGCTCGTTCGAGAGCCCATAGACGCCCGGCGGGAGCGCGCGCGCGAAGGGCAGCGCGCGGTTCGACCCGTACCAGAGCGCCTGGCGGTCCGCGAGCAGCAGGTTGAATCCCGAATAGCCGTCCGCT
>JAGWMP010000356.1 GCA_028871705.1 Gammaproteobacteria bacterium | reverse complement strand
GGCGGCGCGCGACATCCGCGCCGCGATCCGCGCGCTGGCGCGCGCCGGCGACTGCGGCGTACTCTGGACCTCGCACAACATGTACGAGGTGGAGGAGGTCTGCGACCGGGTGCTGTTCCTGTCGCACGGACGGATCCTGCTGGCCGGGGATCCGCGTGCGCTGCCGCACGAGCACGGCGTGCGCAATCTCGAGGAGCTGTTCATCAGCCTGGCACGCGAGCCGCTGGCCCACCCTGCGGAGCAGCTCGGATGAGGTTCGCGCCCGTGGCGGCCATTCTGCTGCGGCAGTGGTACCTGCTGCGCGGCAGCCCGGTGCGCGCGCTGCCGATGTTCGCCTGGGTGGGGATCGACATCGTGCTGTGGGGGTTCATCTCGCGCTTTCTCAACACGGTGAGCGGCGCCGGCATCAACTTCACCACCGTGTTCCTCGGTGCGGTGCTGCTGTGGGATCTGTGCGGCCGCGTCATGCAGGGACTCACCACGGCCTTCCTCGAGGACGTCTGGTCGCGCAATTTCCTCAATCTCTTCGCGAGTCCTCTCACCATCGGCGAGTACGTGAGCGGGCTGGTGCTCGCCAGCATCGCGACCAGCGTCATCGGACTCACCGTCATGCTGGTGCTCGCCGTGCCGGTGTTCGGGCTGTCCTTCTTCGCCCTCGGCGCGCATCTGGTGCTGTTCCTCGCGGTGCTGTACGGCTTCGGCGTGGCGCTCGGGATCATGGCGAGCGCCATGGTGCTGCGCTTCGGACCGGCCTCCGAGTGGCTGGTATGGCCGATCCCGGCGTTGCTCTCGCCGTTCTGCGCGGTGTTCTATCCGCTCACGGTACTGCCGCAGTGGATGCGCGCCATCGCGCACCTGCTGCCGCCGTCCTACGTATTCGAGGGCATGCGCGCACTGCTCGCGGGCCGGGCGTTCGCGGCGTCGCCGGCGCTCGGGGCGCTCGCGCTCGCGGCGCTCGAGATCGCGCTCGCCGCGTGGTACTTCGTGCGGGTGTACCGGCGTGCGGTGCGCACGGGACTGCTGGCGCGCTACAGCGCGGAAACGGTCAGCTGAGGCGAGCCGCCGGCACGCCCCGGAAGGGCGATGGGCGGGTATGCATAACTACGGATTTGCGCCGCGGTGGACTCGGGCACAGTGAACGCATGCGAGTCAGTGAGATCTGTACGGCCGATGTAGTGTGCTGCGGGCCGCGGACCACGGCGCTCGAGGCGGCACGCCTCATGCGCCAGAAGCACGTCGGCGACGTGGTGGTGGTGAGCGATCCGGACCGCGAGCGCGTTCCGCTCGGGGTGGTGACCGATCGGGACCTCACCACCGAGGTGCTCGGCAACGGTCGCGATGCCGCGCTCATGCCGCTTTCCGGCCTGGCGCGTACGCCGGTGGTGATCGCCGCCGAGTACGAGGACGTCCACGAGGTGCTCGAGCGCATGCGCGTGCACGGCGTACGGCGCATTCCGGTGGTCGACGGCCGCGGCGCACTCGTCGGCATCGTCACACTCGATGATCTGCTCGGGGCGTTGCTCGAGGACGTGCAAACGCTGCTCGCCACGACCCGCCGGGCGCAGCGCCGCGAACAGAGCCTGCGGCGCTGAGTGGCAAGGCCGGCGCGTGCGCCGCGGCTCCCATGCTCGATGAATTCCTGCAGGAGGCGCGCGTCGCCTACTTCTCCATGGAGATCGCGCTGCGCAGCGCCATCCCCACCTACGCCGGGGGTCTGGGTGTGCTGGCCGGCGACACCCTGCGCTCGGCGGCGGAT
>JAGWMP010000355.1 GCA_028871705.1 Gammaproteobacteria bacterium | reverse complement strand
GCGCGCAGCTCGCGGCGGCCGACATGCCGGTGCAGCTCGTGACCGAGACCTTCCCCGGCGCCGCCACTCCCGAGCGCTTCGCGACGTTGCACCTGAAGCTGGTGCAGGCCGCGCCGCTCGCCGCACGGCCGCTCGGCGGACAGCTCGCCGCCGCGGGCGCCGGTAGCGCGCTCACCTGGTGGCTGGTCGCGCTGCTCGCCACCGCGGGCGCGGTAGCCGCCGCGGCGCTCGCCTGGCGCGCGCTGCACGAGCTCGAGCGGCCGGTCGAGTCGCTCATCAAGAGCGCCGAGCGCTTCAGCGCCGGCGACTACACGCGCCCGGTCGAAGTGCGCGAGCGCGACTCGCTCGCCGGGCTCGAGCAGGCCTTCGAGCGCATGCGCGGGAAGCTGCGGCAGACGACCATCAGCAAGAACTACCTGCACAGCATGCTCAACAGCATGACCGACGCGGTGTTCGTCACCTCGCCCGAGGGCGTCATCCGCCTGGTGAACTCCGCCGCTCTGAAGCTCCTCGGCTACGGCGAGGAGGAGCTGCTCGGGCGCGGCATCGCCGCGATCCTCGAGGAACGCGAGCGCGCCGGCTTCGACCTGCTGCAGGCGGCGCACGAGACGCGCGAGACGGTGGTGCGCACACGCGCCGGTCAGACCATCCCGGTGTCCTTCACCGGGTCGGTGATCGCGAGCGACGACCCGCAGTTCCAGGGCAACATCTTCGTGGCGCGCAACATCACCGACCGCAAGCGCGCCGAGCGCCGCATCCGCTATCTCGCCCGCTACGACGCGCTCACCAAGCTCCCGAACCGCATGCAGTTCTACCACGTGCTGCAGCAGACCATCGCGCGGTCGCTGCGCTCGGGTCAGATCGTCGCGGTGCTGTACCTCGACATGGACCGGTTCAAGGAGGTGAACGACACCTTCGGCCACGGCGCCGGCGACCGGGTGCTCGAGGTGCTGTCCGAGCGGCTGGTGCGCGCGGTACCGAAGGAGACCGTGGTCGGGCGCCTCGCCGGCGATGAGTTCGCGCTCACCGTCGACGGGCTGCCGGCCGATGCCGACAACCGCGGTCCGCTGGCGCAGCTCTCGCGCGCGATCCTCACCGAGGTGAGCCGGCCGTTCCAGCTCAACCAGCAGGAAGTGTTCCTCACGGCGAGCCTCGGCATCGCCTTCTGCCCGCGCGATGCCGAGAACGTCATCGACCTGATCCGCAACGCCGATGCCGCGATGTACTACTCCAAGCAGAACGGCGGCAACACCTTCGCGTTCTACTCGCCGGAGATGAACGCCGCGGCGGTCGAGCGGCTGATGCTCAAGAGCAAGTTGAGGCGCGCGCTCGAGCGCGACGAGCTCGAGATCAAGTACCAGCCCAAAGTCGATCTGCGCAACGGCCGGATCATCGGCGCCGAGGCGCTGCTGCGCTGGCGGCTGCCCGGCCACGGCGACATCCCGCCCTCGCAGTTCATCCCGCTCGCCGAGGAGACCAACCTGATCCTCGACATCGGCGAGTGGGTGCTCAACCGCGTCTGCATGGACTACCGGGCGATGCAGAGCGAAGGCGGCGATCCCGGGCGCATCTCGCTCAACCTGTCGCTGAAGCAGCTGCGCCAGGCGAGCTTCATCCTGCGCTGCCGCTCGGTGTTCCGCCGCCACGGCGTCTCGCCCACCGCCTTCGAGCTGGAGATCACCGAGACCACGCTGATGGCGGACGCGCAGCGCACCGTGCGCCTCCTTGATGAGCTGTTCGCCATGGGGCTGCACCTGTCGATCGACGA
>JAGWMP010000354.1 GCA_028871705.1 Gammaproteobacteria bacterium | reverse complement strand
ACGTCGGACTCGCCGCTCATCTGGCCGGCTCCGGAGCGGCCAGCGGCAGCGTCAGCGTGAAGGTCGCGCCCATGCCCGGACCCGGGCTCTCGGCGCGCAGCGTGCCGCCGAGCTCGCGTGCGGCGAGCGCGCTCGAATGCAGGCCGAAGCCGTGCCCCTCGGCGCGCGTGGTGAAGCCGTAGCTGAAGATGCGGTCGAGGTTCTCGCGCGGAATGCCCACGCCGGTGTCGATCACCGCGACCAGCACCGCGGAGGTCGAGGAGCGCACGCGCACCGTCACCCGGCGCTCGCCGCCGCCACGTGCCTCCGAGCAGGCGTACTTGGCATTGCGGATCACGTTCACCAGGATCTGCAGCACCTTGTGCTTGTCGACCCGTACCGGGGGCACGTCCTCGAAATCGCGCACGATGGTCACGCCGTGGCGGTTGAAGGCACCCTCGTTCATGCGCAGGCTGTCATCGACCAGTACGCGCACGTCGACCGTATCGGTCACGCCGCCGAGCCGGGCATAGCCCTGCTGCATGGCGACGATTTCCTTGATGTGCTCGACGTTGCTGCGCAAGGCGCCAAGCTCAGCGACGGCCGCGTCGCGCTCGGCGAGCAGCTCGTGGGCGAGCTCGGTCAGGTACGCCGGCACGTGCCGGCCCTTGGGACCGCTCATGAATGCCGCGAGGTCCGCGCCGTGCTCGCTGAACAGCGCCGCCACCTTGCCGAGCCCGGTGCACTTGGAGCGCTTGATGCGCTCGGAAACCATGCTGGCGGAGACGTTGACGCTGTTGAGAACGTTGCCGACGTTGTGCAGCACGTTGGTGGCCACTTCGGCCATGCCCGCCTGGCGCGAGGCCGTGAGCAGCTGCTTGTGGACGCGCTCGAGCTCCTCCTCGGCATGGCGCCGCTCGGTGATGTCCTGGACCATCGCCAGGGCGCCGAGCGGCTGGCCTTCAGGACCCACGAGGCGCTGCGAGGTCGACAGGATGGTGCGCACGGCGCCGTCGGGCCGCACGATGACGAATTCGACGTCCTTGCAGGTCTCGCCGCGCAGCGCCCGCGCCAGCGGCCGCTCCTCGCGCGCCACCTCGGTCTTGCCGTCGGGGGCGAATACCTCCGAGGTGATGGGGTAGGGGTTGCGCGGCCCGGCCTCGCTCTGCCCGATGATTCCGAAGAGCTCGACCGCCGCGCGGTTGTAGTGCGTCAGCTGGCCGCGCACATCGCACGACAGCAGCGCCAGGGGCAGCTCGCCGACGACCGTGGCGAGCAGCGTCTGGTTCTGCAGCAGCGCGGCCGCCATCTCCTTGCGGTGGGTGATATCGCGCAGGAACTCGACCGCGCACTCCGGCTCGCTGCCACCGTTGCTCACCAGCGAGCTCGTGACCCGCACCCACAGCGCGCTGCCGGCGCGGCGGATGTAGCGCCGTTCGACGTCCAGGTGGGTCACCTCGCGGTTCCACAGCCGCGCGAGCCCCGCCCTGGTGGCCTCGAGGTCCTCCCCATGGGTGAGGCTCTCGATCGACTCGTGGCGCAGCTGCTCGACCGTGTAGCCGAGCATGGCGCAGAAGGCGAGGTTGGCGTGACGGAAGCCGCCGTCGCGGTTGGCGAAGGCGATGCCGACCGGGGCCTGCTCGACGGTGTTGCGGAACAGGGTGTCGACCGCCGGCCGCGCCGTGACCGGCACGCGGAAGAGTCCCGTGGCGGCGACGTCTCCGGAATCGGCTTCAGGGCCGCCGGCAGGCTTCACGGCCATGCGCAGAGCCTCCGAACAGCGGCTTTTAATAGGTATA
>JAGWMP010000107.1 GCA_028871705.1 Gammaproteobacteria bacterium | reverse complement strand
GCGCAGATCTGGTCGACGAGTGGCACGGAGGAATCGCGCGACAGCTCGAACATGGGCTCGCCCGGATGAGGCCGCTAGCGCACCATCATGACCGCCGTGACGCCGAGCGCAAGCGCCATCGCGCAGTTGAACGCCAGCCGTCCGCGCGGCCGCCGGAGCACGCCGCGCAACGAGGTCCCGAACAGCGCCCACACGAGCAGCGCCGGCGAGGGCAACAGCATGCCCCAGAAGAGCATGTAGCCGGCCGCCGCCGGCACGCCGAGCTCACGCGGCAGGAAGAGCGTCGCCGCCGTCAGCGACGTCACCCACGCCTTGGGATTCAGGAACTGGAACGCGAGCGCTTCGCCGAGCGTCAGCGGCCGCGGCGCGTGGCGCTCGTCCGCCCCGGCGGGCCGCAGCAGCCGCCAGCCGAGGTACACGAGGTAGGCGGCGCCGAGCCAGCGCAGCGCGTCCTGCAGCTGCGGCCAGCGGGCGAACAGCGCGCCGAGCCCGGCGCACACCGCGAGCAGCTCGAGCGCGCAGCCGGCGCAGATGCCGAGCATGTGCGGCAGAGTACGCCGCAGGCCGAAGTTGGCGCCCGAGGCGGTCAGCATGACGTTGTTGGGGCCGGGCGTGATCCACATGACGCAGGAGTAGGTGGCGAACGGCAGCGGATTGATCATGGCGGGAGCATCGCGCCCGCGGCGGCGGCGCGGCAGATACGCGCGCGACGCGCGCGGGGCGCACTGTACCGGAGCCGCGCCGGTACGGCGCCCAAAGGCGATATGATGCGCGGCATGGCTGAAGCCTTCATCTGCGACGCGGTGCGTACGCCCATCGGCCGCTACGGCGGAGCGCTCGCCGCGGTGCGCACCGACGACCTCGCCGCGCTGCCGATCGCGGCGCTCCTGAAGCGCAATCCCGCGCTCGACCCCGCCGGGATCGAGGAGGTGCTGCTCGGCTGCGCCAACCAGGCGGGCGAGGACAACCGCAACGTGGCGCGCATGGCGGCGCTGCTCGCGGGCCTGCCGGTGACGGTGCCGGGGGCGACCGTGAACCGCCTGTGCGGCTCGGGGCTCGACGCGGTGGCGATGGCGGCCCGCGCGGTGCGCCTCGGGGAAGTCGGGCTCGCGATCGCGGGGGGCGTCGAGTCCATGTCGCGCGCGCCGTTCGTCATGCCGAAGGCCGAAGGCGCCTTCTCGCGGCAGGCCGAGATCTACGACACCACCATCGGCTGGCGCTTCGTCAACCCGCGCCTGCGTGCGCAGTACGGCATCGACTCGATGCCCGAGACCGGCGAGAACGTCGCCGCCGAGTACCACATCGCCCGTGCCGATCAGGATCGCTTCGCGCTGCGCAGCCAGCAGCGCGCGGCCGCCGCCTATGCGCGCGGCTTCTTCGCCGGCGAGCTGATCCCGGTCGAGATCCCGCAGCGTAAAGGCAAGCCGCTGCTGGTCGAGCGCGACGAGCATCCGCGTGAGACCACGCTCGAGCAGCTGGCGGCGCTGCCGACCCCGTTCCGCGCCGGCGGCAGCGTCACGGCCGGCAATGCCTCGGGCGTCAACGACGGCGCCTGCGCGCTCATCGTCGCCTCGGAGGAGGCGGCGCGGCGCTGCAGGCTCACGCCGCGCGCGCGGGTGGTGGCGGCCGCCACCGCCGGGGTCCCGCCGCGCATCATGGGTATGGGACCTGCGCCCGCGACGCGCAAGGTGCTCGAGAAGGCGCGCCTCACGCTCGCCGACCTCAATGTCATCGAGTTGAACGAGGCCTTCGCCGCCCAGGCGCTCGCGGTGCTGCGCGAGCTCGGGCTCCCCGACGATGCGGGCCACGTGAATCCGAACGGCGGCGCCATCGCCCTCGGCCATCCGCTCGGCATGTCGGGAGCGCGGCTCGCGACCACCGCGACGAGCGAGCTCGCCGCGACGCGCGGCCGCTATGCGCTGTGCACCATGTGCATCGGCGTCGGGCAGGGCATCGCGCTCATCCTCGAGCGGGTGTGATCCACGGGAGCGTGTCGAGATCGAGGTTGCCGCCGCTCAGGACCACGCCGATCCGCTTGCCCTGAAGATCGGCGCGGCCCTCGGCCACGGCCGCATAGGCGGCCGCTCCCGAGGGCTCGACGATGATCTTCATGATTTCCCAGATGGCGCGCATCGCGGCGACGATCGCCGCATCCGGCACCGTGAGGATGTCGTCGACGTGGCGGCGGATTTCCGCGAATGGGCGCACCCCGACGGTGGCACGCAGCCCGTCGGCGATCGTCTCGGGCCGCTCGCACGGGACGATGCGGCCGGCGCGCAGCGAGCGCACGGCATCGTCGGCTCCGGCAGGCTCGACCCCGAGGATGCGCAGCCGCGGGCGCAGCGTCCGCGCCGCCACCGCGATGCCGCTCAGCAGCCCGCCCCCGCTCACCGGCGCGATGAGCACGTCGAGGTCGGCGACCTGCTCGAGGAGCTCGACCGCGACCGTCCCCTGACCGGCCATCACCAGGAGGTCGTCGTAGGGGTGCACCAGGACCGCCCCGGTCGTGGCGAGGATTTCGGCGGCGGCGCGCTCGCGGGCCGCCTGCGTCGGCTCGCAGAGCGTGATCGCGGCGCCCTGGCGCTCGACGGCGGCGCGCTTGGCGAGCGGGGTGTTGTGCGGCATGACGATGTAAGCGGGAATGGCCCGCAGGCGCGCGGCGCGCGCCAGAGCGGCCGCATGGTTGCCGGAGGAGTGGGTGGCGACCCCGCGGCGCGCTTCAGCCTCGCCGAGGCCGAAGACCGCGTTCGAGGCGCCGCGCGCCTTGAAGGCGCCACCCTTCTGGAAGTTCTCGCACTTGAAGTACAGCTGCGCGCCGGCGCGCGCATCGAGCGTCGCGCTCGTCATGACCGGCGTCGTGTGGATGAGCGGCGCGATGCGCGCGCGCGCCTGCTCGATCAGCGGCCAGCTGAGGCCGGGTGGGGGGCTGCCCATGCGCGCGGCAGCATGGCCACCGCCTCAGAGGCCGTCAAGCAAGCGTCCGGCGAGCGCCGGGCAGCCCTGCGCATCCCCCGGACCGCTGCGCGCGGCGGTGCAGGTGCGCCGCTGCGAATCGTCGAGCCGCGCGAGCGCGGCGGCCGCGTTCACCACGCCGGGGCCGGCACCGCCGGCGGCGACCGCGGTCGGTGCCGGCCGCAGAAGTGCCAGCAGCGCATCGGCCGAGAGGCGCGTATGCGCCGCCGACATGACGAGCGCGATCACGCCGGTGATCTCGGCGGCGGCCACCGAGGTTCCGGACTCGAAGTCGTATTGCCCCTGCGGCCGCAGCGTCAGCACGTGCCGGGCCGGGGCAGCGAGGGCGCCGGGGGGGACGACACCCGCTTCGCTGCCCGCGGCCCCGATGACGCCGGGAATCGCCGCCGGGAAACCGCCGCCCGCCTCGCGGGCGCCGACGAATATGACGCCGCGGCGTATGCCGGTGGCGACGAGCGCGGTGAGCAGCGCGTCCTCGGGACCCGCGACGCTCAGGTTGACGAGCGGCGCCCCCGATTCGAGCGCCGCGGCGAGTGCGCGCGCCAGCGTGAAGGTATTGCAGGCGGCGGCGTCGCGGTCCGGCTCGAGTTGCCAGCAGGCCGCGTACACCTCGAGCTCGGCGCGCGGCGCGATGCCGACGATGCCGATGCCGTTGTTGGCGACGGCGGCGATGATGCCCGCCATCGCCGTGCCATGACGCTGCGAGCCGACCGCGCCGTGCCCGCCGCCGGCGAAATCGCGGCTGCGCACGATGCGGCCGGCGAGGTCCGGGTGCCGCTCGTCCACCGCGGTGTCGATGAGGGCGATGCGCACCCCGGCGCCCTGCGCGCGCCGCTGCGCCTGCGGGACGCCGAGCGCCGGAAGATTCGTCTGCAGGTCGTAGAGCGGGTCGTCGTAGGCCGGGGCGTCGGCGGGCGCGCTCAGCGTGTGGAACTCGTGCAGCGGCTGTGCCAGCACCACGCGCGGATCGCGCGCCAGCGCCGCGAGCACCTCGCCGGCCGCGCGGCCGCCGGTGATCTCGTACACGACGCAGTGCATGGCGAGCTCGCGGATGGGCCAGCTCGCGACCTCGCGCAGCGCGTAGTCGGCGGCGACGCGCCGCGCGGTGAGCACGGCGCGCTGCGACACGCCGTAGGCGCCGCAGGCATAGCGGCGCCCGGTCGAGCCCGCGGGCCCGGCGCCGTTCTGCGGCTCGTTGGCGAAGGCGACCACGATGCGCGGCAGGGCGGTGGCGCCCGCGGCCGGGGCCGCAGCCGCCGCGCCCGGCGGCTCGCCGGCCGCCGTCGCACCCGCGGCCGCCGCAGCGGCGAACGCCAGCACGGCGATGAGGGTGCGGCGGCACAGATGCATCACGGGCCCCGCGGCAGCGGCTCGATCCAGCGCACCCGGGCATCGGCGCGCAACCGTGCGGCGAGCGCACGCAGCTGCGCATCGCGCTCGGCCGGCGTCAGCGCCGCGGCCGCCGGCGCCACGCCGAACACGCCGCTCGCGTCCGGACCCTCGACCACCCGGGCGCCGGTGGCGAGCAGCAGCCGCTCGGCATCGCCGATGGCGAGCGAGCGCTCGAAAGCCAGATGCAGCACACCCGCGGGCGCAGCCGCGGGTGCCGTGTGCGTTGCGTACAGGGGCTGCGACCAGCGGTACGCGGTGACGGCGAAAGTACCGAGCGCCACGCACGCGATGAAGCTTGCGGCCCAGGCGAGCCCCGGCGGACGCCAGGCCGCGCGCGCGCGCGCGGCACGGGCTGCGGGCGTCGGCGCCTCAGTGCGCGCCTCGCCGGCGGCGTCGATGCGCTCCATGAGCTTGCGGAAGGAAGGGCCGGGTGCATGGGTAACCCGCTCGGGCGCGGTGAGGCCGTCGCGCCAGAGCCGCTGCAGCGCGAGCTCGCGCGCGCACGCCTCACAGCCGCGCACGTGCCGCTCGATGCGCAGGCGCTCGGCGCCCTCCAGGCGTCCGTTGACCAGCCACGGCAGCAACCGCCAGGCCTCCTCGTGCAACCCCAGGGCGTCCGCGCTCATTCGCGCTCCCCGGCGCCGCGCGCGGCCGGGGCCGCGCCGGAGAGCTCCGGCAGCCGCTTCTGCAGCTTGGCGCGCGCATGAAACAGGCGCGTTTTGACGGTGTTCACCGGACATCCCATGATGGTCGCGATCTCCTCGCACGAATGACCGAGCTCGTAACACAGCTCGACCGCCAGGCGTTGCTCGAGCGGCAGTTCGCCGAGCGCCGCGCCGAGCCAGTCGCGCAGCTCCGCGGCGCGCGCCGGCTCCTCGCTGGTGAGTGGGAAGGCGGGTGCCTCGAGGTTCTCCCGGGCACGGGCGCGGGCGGCGCTGCGGAACGCATTGCGCGCCTTGCGATAGGCGATCCCGAGGATCCAGGTCGAAGGCTGCGAGTCGCCGCGGAAACCGCGGGCGCTGCGCCATACCACCCAGAAGGTGTCGTTGATGATCTCCTCCGCTAGGTCGTAACGGCGCGTGAGCCGGGTCAGGAAGCGCGCCAGGCGGCGGTGGTAGAGGTTGTAGAGCTCCTCGAATGCGCGGCGGTCGTGCCGGGCAATGCGGGCAATGAGCTCGGCCTCGCGCGCGGCTGCGCCGCGCCCGGTCGTTTCACTTAAGTCCTGGTAGCCGCCCGCCATCGATATCACGCCCTCTAGCGGTAAGTCTCCACGCCGGGCCGCGGGGTTCAAGCCGCCCCATCATGCTGTCGGGCGCCTCAGAATTGCCAGCTGAGCGTGCCCGCCAGGCGATTCGCCACCGGGTAAGGGAACAGCTGCGCCGCGCGCCGCTCGGCGGCGAAGTAACCGAGATCGATGCGCCAGCGCGGCCAGGCGAGCGCCAGCCCGGCGTTCCCATAGAGGAAGCCGATGCCGGGAGCGCTCTCACGGTCCGGACGGGTCGAGTAGTAGTAGCCGGCGGCGGCGATCGCATACAGCCCGCCGCCGAGGAAGCGCTGCCGCAGCAGCCACTGGCCGGAACCGTCCGCGCTGAAGGCGGCGCTGCGGGTCACCTGGTAGTAGTACCCCGGCGGATATCCGGGGTACTGGACCGTCTGCGTGGTGTAGCGCGCCGCGCTCGGGATGGCGCTCACCGAGAACGTATAGCGGTCGAGCCAGGTGAGCGCGGCGGAAAGCTCCTGATAGTCGTCGGAGTGATCGGCGGCGCCGTCGACGAAATAGTCGGCCCGGCCGCTGAGGGTGGCGCTCCAGCCGCCGCCGAGCGTGAAGCGCCGGCCGGCGTAGAGCTGCAGCTCCGCCGCGGTACCGGGCTCGAGGCTGCGGTCGCGGCTGCTCGCCCAGATCCCGACGAAGGTGCCGCCGTCGGTGGCCGCGTGCAGGTCCGCCTGCAGCGCGCCCTGGCCGTCACTCTGGGAGACGCCGCGATAGATGTAATCGCTGGTCGCCGCCAGGGTGCCGCCGAAAGCGAGCGGATCCGCGGCACACGCCCCGGGGGCGAGCCACGCGACCGCGAGCGCGCACAGGCACGGCGCCGCGGTGCGCCCGGGCAGCTGCGAGACGATCAAGTTTGAGCCTGCTCAACCATGCGCGGTGCGCGGACGTATACTGATCTCCTTATTATGCAGACGCTGACTCCCGCCGGCACCGCGACCGTGCGGCATACAGGTTCCGGGCGCCGACGCCGGTGAGCGCGCGGCCCACAGAGGCGGCGGCGGTCAGCTCCGAGGTGATCGTCGACCGCTGGTCGCGCGGCGCGACCGAGCACACCGTCGACCAGGTCGCCGAGGAGCTGCCCGTGGCGCTGGTCTACCACGACACGCCACACGTCGTGATGCTGGCGACGCCCGCCGATCTCGAGGACTTCGCCACGGGCTTCACGCTGAGCGAGGCGCTGGTGGCGCGCCCCGAGGAGATCCGGGGCGTCGAGGTGCGCCGCGGCGCCGCTTCCATCGATGTGCACGTCACGGTCGCCTGGGAGCGTTTCACGGCCTTGCTGCAGCGCCGGCGCAACCTCACCGGGCGCACCGGCTGCGGCCTGTGCGGCGCGGAAACCGCTGCCGATGCGATTCGCGAGACCCCCGTGGTGCCCCCGGGAGTCGCGGTGACGAGCGCGGGGCTGCACGAGGCGATCGAGGAGCTCGGCGGGCTGCAACCGATCAACGCCCGCACCGGCAGCGTGCACGCGGCGGCCTGGGTGGTGCCGGGCGAGGGGATCCGCCTGGTGCGCGAGGACGTCGGGCGCCACAACGCCCTCGACAAGGCCATCGGCGCGCTGGTGCGCGGCGGCCATGATCTGGCGTCGGGCTATATGCTGATGACCAGCCGCGCCAGCTACGAGCTGGTGCAGAAATGCGCCACCGTGGGCATCCCGTTTTTAGCGGCGCTCTCGGCACCGACGGCCTTCGCGGTGCGGCTCGCCGAGCGCTCCGGCATTACACTGGTCGCCTTCGCGCGGCGCGACCGGCACGTCGTGTACGCGCACCCACAGCGCCTCAAGTCCTGACACCATGAACACTTCCCCGGCCCGGGGCCGGGCCCTGATCTGCGGCTCGGTCGCGTTCGACACCATCATGGTGTTCGCCGACCGCTTCGCCAATCACATCCTGCCCGACAAGATCCACATGCTGAGCGTGTCCTTCCTGGTGCCGCAGCTGCGCCGGGAGTTCGGCGGCTGCGCCGGCAACATCGCTTACAACCTCGCACTCCTCGGCGACGTGGGCTATCCGATGGCGACCGTGGGGCGCGACTTCGGGCCCTACCACGAGTGGATGAGGCAAAGCGGCGTGCACGCCGACCACGTGCGTGTGGTCGACAGCGAGCTCACCGCGCAGGCTTTCATCACCACGGACCTCGACGACAACCAGATCACCGCCTTCCATCCGGGAGCGATGCAGCACTCGCACCTGAACCAGGTGGCCGACGCCCCCGGCGTCGCCCTCGGCATCGTGGCGCCCGACGGGCGCGAGGGCATGATCCGTCACGCCGAGCAGTTCGCGGCCGCCCGGATTCCCTTCATCTTCGATCCCGGGCAGGCGCTGCCGATGTTCGGCGGCGAGGATCTCGAGCGCTTCGTTTCCCAGGCGACCTGGGTGACGCTCAACGAATACGAGTGGCAGATGGTTGCGCAGAAGACCGGCTGGACGGAGGCGGGTCTGGCGCGGCGGGTCGAGGCCCTGATCATCACACGGGGTGCGATGGGCTCGACCATCCATACGCGCGACGGGGCGCTCGACATCCCGGCCGCTCCGGCACGGGCGCTGGTCGACCCGACGGGCTGCGGCGACGCCTACCGGGCGGGACTGATCCACGGGCTGCTGCACCGCCTCGACTGGCGCGCCACGGGACATATTGCCTCCCTCATGGGGGCCATCAAGATCGAGGCCCGTGGCACCCAGAACCACCGCTTCACCCGCGCCGGGTTCGAGGAGAGGCTTGCCAGCGTCACGGCGGGAGCCGTCCGGCTGGGTTAAAATGATTGCTTTCGCGCTCAAAGTGCAGGGATAACCGCCAGATGTCCAACGACTACCTCTTCACCTCCGAATCCGTGTCCGAGGGCCATCCGGACAAGGTGGCGGACCAGATTTCGGATGCGGTGCTCGATGCAATCCTCCGGGAAGACCCGCGCGGGCGCGTTGCCTGCGAGACGCTGGTCAAGACGGGGGTGGTGATCGTCGCGGGCGAGGTCACGACCAGTGCCTGGGTGGACGTCGAGGCGCTGGTGCGCAAGACCGTGCTCGACATCGGCTACGACTCTTCCGAGATGGGTTTCGACGGCGCGAGCTGCGGGGTGCTCAACATCATCGGCAAGCAGTCGCCCGACATCGCCCAGGGCGTCGATCGCAAGGACGAGCGCAAGCAGGGCGCCGGGGACCAGGGCCTGATGTTCGGCTACGCCACCAACGAAACCGACGTGCTGATGCCGGCGCCGATCACGCTCGCCCACCGCCTGGTGAAGCGCCAGGCGCAGGTGCGCAAGGCGGGCAAGCTCGACTGGCTGCGACCCGACGCCAAGAGCCAGGTGACGCTGCGCTACGAGGACCAGGAGCCGGTCGGCATCGAGGCCGTCGTGCTCTCGACGCAGCACAGCCCCGAAGTCTCCACCAAGGCGCTGCGCGAGGCGGTGATGGAGGAGATCGTCAAGCCGGTACTGCCGGCGAAGTGGCTGGACAAGCGCACCCGGTATCACATCAATCCCACCGGCCGCTTCGTCATCGGCGGACCGGTCGGGGACTGCGGGCTCACCGGCCGCAAGATCATCGTCGACACCTACGGCGGCTACGCCCGTCACGGCGGCGGCGCGTTCTCGGGCAAGGATCCCTCCAAGGTCGACCGCTCGGCCGCCTACGCGGCGCGCTACGTCGCCAAGAACATCGTCGCCGCAGGGCTCGCCGAGCGCTGCGAGGTGCAGGTGTCGTACGCCATCGGCGTCGCCGAGCCGACCTCGATCATGATCGAGACCTTCGGCACCAGCCGCCTCTCGCGCGAGCACCTGACGCAGCTGGTGCGCAAGCACTTCGACCTGACGCCTTACGGATTGCGCGAGATGCTGGACCTGGTGCGGCCGATCTATCAGAAGACCGCCGCCTACGGGCACTTCGGACGCACCGAGGCCGAGTTCACCTGGGAGCGCACCGATCGGGCCGCCGAGCTCGCCGCCGAAGGCAAGGGAGTGCGCGCCGCCTGAAGCGCGGAGAATGACCGCCGCGGCTCGCGGCGGACCCGGCACGCTGAGGAGCGTTGCGACAGGGGGTGGCCGCCAGGCACACCGCGACCCTGCCAGGCTCAGCGGACCCGGGTGCAACTCACACGGCGCTCGCTCTGAACCATGGAGTATCGGGTATGAACGCCACGCTGAAACCCACCGGCCACAAGGCCGACCACCACGTCGCCGACCTCGCGCTCGCCGATTGGGGCCGCAAGGAGATCGCGATCGCCGAGACCGAGATGCCCGGTCTCATGGCGATCCGCGAGGAGTTCGCGCCCACGCAGCCGCTGCGCGGCGCGCGCATCGCGGGCTCGCTCCACATGACCATCCAGACGGCGGTGCTGATCGAGACGCTG
>JAGWMP010000353.1 GCA_028871705.1 Gammaproteobacteria bacterium | reverse complement strand
CCGGGCTCGAGCCGCTGAACGTCTCGCGGGGTCCCGGGTACGACGATCTGCTGCCGCGCCGCGCGCAGCAGAACGCGAGCCTCACCGTGCGCCGCCTGGTGCATGCCGGCACCGCCGCCGACGCCGCCGGCTCGTTCGCCGTCGTGGCCCGCTGGGAAGGCCGCCGCTACGACGATCTCGCCAACACGCTGCCGATGGGCGGCTACCTGACGGTCGATCTCCTCACCCAGTGGCGGCTCGGCAGCGACTGGACGCTCGAAGCGCGCGTGGCCAACCTCTTCGACCGCAGCTACCAGACGGCGGCATACTATGCGCAGCCGGGCCGGAGCTACGGGGTCACGATCCGCTATCGCTCCAGCCTGCACTGAAGGGGAGGAGTCGACATGAGCGAGACCGGCGCGGGGCCGGCGCCGGGCGCGGCGCCGACCGAGAACGAGCGCACCTGGGGCATGCTCGCGCATCTGGCGGCGTTCGGCGGCCTGGTGGTGCCGCTCGTCGGCAACGTGATCGCGCCGCTCATCGTGTGGCAGAGCTGGCGGGGGCGCTCGGCGTTCGTCGAGGAACAGGCGCTCGAGAGTCTCAACTTCAACATCTCGGTGTCGATCGCCGCCGTCGTCTGCTGGGTGGCGGTGTTCATCTTCATCGGCGTGCTGCTCGGCATTGCGCTGCTCATCGCCTGGCTCGCGCTCACCATCATCGCCGCCATCAAGGCGAGCGAGGGCGTCTCGTACCGTTATCCGTTCGCGCTGCGGCTGGTGAAGTAGCACCCGCCGGGAGACTGCGCCGCACCCGTCCAGTGCCCGGTCATCCCGGCCCTGGATATCTATATTTTAGATTTAAATCAATAGTTTATATGTATTTACCGCGTTACTGTATGGGCGTACAGTTAGCCCATGACCCGCATGAATTCCCGCCCCGGGGCCCTCAAGGGCCGCGGGGCTCTGTCCAATCCGCCGGGACGCTTCGAGTCGCGCGCGATCGATGCGGTGGACGATGGCTGGTACCTCGAGGAGGAGCCCGAGTCGATCCCGACGACGCTCGAGCCTGACAAGGCGCGCGGCGTCATCACCAGCAACGACTCGCCGGATGTTGGATTCGACCGGTCGATCAACCCTTATCGGGGATGTTCCACAGGTTGTATTTTCTGCTTCGCGCGTCCGACCCACGCTTACCTCGGGCTTTCGCCCGGCATCGACTTCGAGACGCGGCTCTTCTACAAGGTCGACGCCGCCAGGCGGCTGGAAGAGGAGCTGTCGCGCCCCGGCTATGTCTGCAAGCCGATCATGCTCGGCATCAACACCGACGCCTACCAGCCGGACGAGCGCCACATGCGCGTCACCCGCTCGATCCTCGAAGTGCTGGAGCGCACGCGCCACCCGGTCGCGATACTCAGCAAACACACCCTGGTGCTGCGCGATCTCGATCTGCTCGCCTCGCTCGCGCGCGACAATCTGGTGAGCGTCTCGATGACCGTGACGAGCCTCGACGATGAGCTCAAGCGCAAGCTCGAGCCGCGGGCGGCGGCGCCGGCGGCGCGCGTGCGTACGCTCGCGGCACTGGCCGCCGCCGGCGTGCCCTGCGGCGTCATGGTGGCGCCGGTCATACCCGCCATCACCGACCACGAAATGGAGCGCATCCTCGAGGCGTGCGCCGCCGCCGGGGCCCGCTGGGCGGGCTACGTGCTGCTGCGGCTGCCGTACGAGGTGAAGGACCTGTTCCGCGAGTGGCTCGCCGCGCACTATCCCGAGCGCGCCGCGCATGTGATGTCGCTCATCCACGGGATGCGCGGCGGCCGCGAC
>JAGWMP010000106.1 GCA_028871705.1 Gammaproteobacteria bacterium | reverse complement strand
GTGTCCGAGCCGCCGCGCCCGAGCAGCACCGTGTTGCCGTCGTCGTCGCTCGCGATGAACCCCTGCGTGACGAGCACCGGCGCAAGCGCGGCGAGCTCGGCGGCGAGCGTCTCATCGGGAGCGAAGCTGCACACCGCGGCGAGCACGCTCGCCTTCGCGGATGCGCTGTGCCGCTCCTCGGCGCGCAGCATCCGCCGGGCATCCGCCCAGGCGACCTCGAGTCCCCGGGCGGCGAGGAAGCGCGCGCCGATGCGGGTCGCCATCAGCTCGCCGGCGGCCATCACGCGCGCGCGGGTGCGGTCGCTCACCTCGCCGACCAGCGCGATGCCCGCGGCGATCTCGCGCAGCTCCGCGAGGTGCCGTTCGACGTCCTCGCCGAGCGGCACGCCGAGATCGGCGGCCAGGCGCCGATGGCGCTCCTCGATCCCCGCGAGTTCCTCCTCGTGACCCCGGCCGACCGCCGCCTCGAGCAGCCGCTCGAGCCGGTCGGTGATGCCGCTCACGGCGGAATGCACGATGAGCACGCGCGCGCCTTCGGCACGGCGCTCGGCGGCGACCTGCGCGATATTGGTCCAGTTGGCGAGCGTGGCGACGCTCGTCCCGCCGAACTTCAGGACGATCCAGGGTGAGGGACTACGGGTCAAGCGCGATCCTCCGCCTCACAGCTTAACGGCTGTCAGGATTCGCTTTCGCTTGAGCTTGGAGTGAGCCGGGACCCGAGCGGTTCTACAGCTCTTCGTCGAAGTCCTGCAGATCCTTCTCGAGCTTCTTGTCCGCCAGCACTTCCTCGAGGCGGCTCCACGCGGCCTTGCCGCGCTTGCCCTGGGTGCGCACGCGCTTATCCACCCGGTCGAGCATCCGATCGTAGTCGGTGCCATCCTCGGGCGGCGTGTTCAGGAATTCCTCGTCGAGGTCGAAACCCTCGTTGTCCCGCTCGGCCATCTTTCAGTGCAAATCCTGAATTAATTCAAAGGGTAACGTGCTGATCTGGCACGGCACAAGGCGCGAACTATAACGGATTCGCGCCGCCTTTCAACTTCAGGGGGAAATGGGGGCCTCCGGCCCCGATCCAGAGCGCCCGTATCTCAGGCGTGATCGGTGCCGTCCCGGACCACCACGGGGGCGCCACGGCTCAGGCCCAGCCCCTCGGAAGCGCTGTGCTCCGCGCGGGCGATCTCGACTACGCCGAAGGAATTGACGAGGGCGAGATACTGCCCCGGCTGGGTGTCCGCGTAGGTGCGCAGCAGCGGGAAGGCGTGGTTACCGGCGTGTACCACCGGCAGGCGGAAACGCGTGATGAGCGCCGCGTCGATATTGGTGATGAGGTTGCCGAAGTGATCGATGGTGATGACGACTCCCGCCACGCTCGCCGGCTCGATCGCCGGATCCTCGACCCAGGAGGGCACGAGCGCCCCGACCGGCTCGCCGAGGTCGGCGACCTGGCAGCGCCCGGCGGCGAGCTCGGCGGCGACCGGCGCGAAAATGTCGCGCCCGTGGAAGGTCGCGCTCGGGTTGGCGATGTTGAGCCGGGCGAGCGACAGCGCCGCGAGCCGCGTGAGGCGCGCGCCGGCGCAACGCGCCACCACCGGGGCCAGCAGGCCGTTGTCGGGGGCGAGGAAATAGTGCCCGCCCGCCTCCAGCGCCAGGATGTCGCGCGAGGTGCCGACGCCCGGATCGACGACCGCGACGTGCACGGTACCGGCGGGGAAGAACGCGAACGCGCGTGACAGCCAGAATCCCGCCTCCGCCGGCCAATGCACCATGATTTCGTGCGTGAGATCGACGATGCGCGCCGCGGGGAAGCGCGTGAGGATGCAGCCCTTGATGACGCCGACGAACGGGCCCTGGTGTCCGAAGTCGGTGGTGACGGTGATGACGCCCGAGGCCGGCACGGTCTGTCCCGATGGGCCGCGGCTCTTCAGCCGAGCACGCGCCCGCGCCCGGGCTGCGGACGCGACCCCTCGGCGCAGGCACGGCACTTGTCGGTATAGGGAACCGCCGCGAGGCGCTCCGGCTCGATGTCGCCCGCGCACACGGCGCAGGTCGTGTAGCGCCCTTGAGCCAGGCGGCGCAGCGCGGCTTCGACCTGCTGCAACTCGGCGCGCGCCGAGCTCGAGATCGCCCCGAGTACGTCGTCGTTTTCGCGCTGCGTCACCTGCTCGGCGAAGTCCGCCGAGAGCGGATCGGCCTCGTGACGCGCCTCGGCGCTGGCATCGTTCGCCCGCTGCCGCAGCTCTTCGCGGCGTTTGAGCAGCCTCTCGCGTACTGCCTCGGGTTCCATCAGGATGCCTGCGGCCCGCGCCGCCGCTCCTCGAGCCACTTCTGCAGCCGGTCGAACGGCTCGATGAACTTCGCCACTCCCTCGCGCTCGAGCTGCAGCGCGACCGCCTCGAGGTCGACGCCGAGCCGCTCGAGACCCTCGCGCGCATCGGAGCTCTCGGCCAGGTGATGCTCGAGGGTGAGCTCGGGATGTCCGAGCCGCCGGTAGGCGTTGAGCGTCTCGAGCGGCATGGTGTTGACGGTGTCGGGAGCGACGAGCTCCTCGACGTACTTGATCGGGCTGTAGCTCGGGTCCTTGGTCGAGGTCGAGGCCCACAGCAGCCGTTGTGGCCGCGCGCCGCGCGCGGCGAGCTCCTGCCACTGCGCCGTCGCCAGCGACTCCTCGAAGATCTCGTAGGCGCGCCCCGCGCTCGCGACCGCCGCCTTGCCGCGCAGCGTGCGCGCGGCCGGCTGGCCGGCCGTGGCGAGCCGATCGAGCTCCTTGTCGACCAGCGTGTCGATGCGGCTGAGGAAGAAGCTCGCGACCGAGGCCACGGCGCCGAGCGGCCGGCCGGCGCGCACGCGCGCGCTCAAGCCGTCCATGTAGGCGCGCGCCACGGCACGGTAGCGCTCGGGTGAAAAGAGCAGCGTCACGTTGACGTTGATGCCTGCGGCGATCAGGTCGCGAATCACCGGCAGTCCCGCCTCGGTGCCGGGAATCTTGATGAAGGCGTTCGGCACGGCGAGGCGCTGCCACAGGCGCCGCGCTTCCGCCAGGCTGCCCGCGCCGTCATAGGCGAGATGCGGAGAGACCTCGAGGCTGACGAAGCCGTCGCCCCCCGAAGTGCTCTCGTACAGAGCGCGGAACAGCCCCGCCGCCGCGCGCACGTCGTGCAGCGCCAGCTCCTCGTAGAGCGCCATCGCCGAGGCCACCGTGGGCAGGAGCTGGGCGATCGGCTGCGCATAGCGCGGGTCGCTGGTCATGGAATTGGCGAAGATCGCCGGGTTGGAAGTCACTCCGGCGACGCCGTCCGCGCGGATCAGGCGCGCGAGCGAACCGTCCTCGAGCATGCCGCGGCCGAGGTCATCGAGCCACGCGCTCACGCCGAGCTTGCGCAACTCCAGGAGCGGATTCGGAGCCGTTGCGTTCATCGCCAACCTACCGTTTGCAGAGTAGCGCAGCCGCTCGGCGCCGTCTCGCGGTTTCGCGGCGGATATGCGTAAATCCCTATACACACGGGGCCGCCCGAGCGGCCACCATTCATACGAGGAGCCTCCCATGACGGATGCTTTCAATGGCAGCAGGCTGGCGGAGGAGCTGCGCGCTCTGGTGAGCGACGCGGAGGCGCTGCTGCGCAGCTCGGCCGCGAGCGCCGGCGCTGCGGCCCAGGAGCATGCCGAGGCCACGGTGGCGGAGCTGCGCGGACGGCTCGCCTCGCTCGAAGGTCAGGTCAAGGCGCGGGCGCGTGACGTCGATGGCTACGTGCGCGACAACCCCTGGCAGGCGGTCGCCATCGCCGGAGGAGTGGCGCTGCTCGTCGGCCTCATCATGGGCCGCAGAGGATGAGCGAGGACGCCGCGCAGGCGGACGCGGCCGCGGGCGAGCCCCCGCCGCCGCTACCGGGCCTGATGGCAGCGCTGCTCGATGCGCTGCGGACCCGGCTCGAGCTCGCGGGCGTCGAGCTCGAGATCCATCTGATCGGGCTCGCGCGCACGCTGCTGTGGGCGGTGGCGACGATCCTGTGCGCGCTGCTCGCGCTCGCCTTCTGCGTGGTCGCACTCATCGCGGCGCTCTGGGACTCGCACCGGGTGCTCGGCCTCATCGGCGGCGGCCTCGCCTTCCTGCTGCTGGCAATCGTCTGCGGCCTGATCGGCGCGCGCTTGTTCCGGCGCGCACCCGGGATCCTCGCCAGCTCGGTCGCGGAGCTCGACCGGGACCGGCGCCGCGCGCAGCACCCATGAGCCGCCTCAAACAACTCGAGGCCCGCCGCCGCGTGCTGCTCGAGCGCTGCGACCTGCAGCGCGAGGAGCTCGCCGTGCGGCTGAAGGCGCTCGACCCGGCGAGCGTGCTGCGCGGTGCGGGCGTCGGAGGCGCGATTGCGGGACTGCGCCATCCGCTCGCCTGGGCGGCGGCGCTCGCCGGGCTCTTGTTCCTCGGACGCACGCGCGAGGTGCTCACCTTCGTGCTGTGGGCCCGCTCGGCCTTGAGTCTCGCGGGCCGCGCCGCGCACTTGCTGCGTGCGCTGATGCAGTTGCGCGCTGCGCGCGCGGGTGGCGGCGCCGACTAACGCGCGGCCGCGGCGCTCGGCGGCGCGGTCGCGATGCGCTCGGCCGGCGGCGCGCCTGTCGCGGGCGTATCGGGCGTCGCGGCGAGTCCCACCAGTGTCGGTATGCCGTTGGCCGCTTCGAGAGTCTTGCGGGCGAGGTCCCAATGGATCGCGGCCGTGCTGTCGCCGAGCGCCTGGTCGAGCAGCTTCGACAGCAGCCCGAGATCCGGCTCCACCGACTGGCCTTCGTCATCGACCGGCGGGTGGGCTTCGAGCAGCAGCTCGCCGTCCACCCAGGCCACCTTCACCGGCTCATTCACCAGCCACACCTTGGTACCGACGGGGATCAGCGGGAACAGCGCCGCGACGTCCTCGGGGTACATGCGGATGCAACCGTGCGTAACCGACATGCCGACCGCCGTGGGATTGTTGGTTCCGTGGATCATGTATTCGCCGTTGCCGGCCGCCAGGCGCAGCGCGAAATCGCCGAGCGGATTGTCGGGACCCGCCGGCACCACCTTCGGCAGCGGATCGCCGTTCGCGGCGTGCTCCTTGCGGATCGATTCGGGCGGGTACCAGGCCGGGTTCCTGATGCGCGCGATCACGCGCGTCTCGCCGAGCGGCGTGCGCCAGTCCATCTTGCCGATGCTGATCGGATAGGTGATGACGACGCGTTGCTCGTGCGCGTTGCGCGGCTTGGGGTAGTAATAGAGCCGGTGCTCGGGGAGATTGACGACGATGCCCTCGCGCGGGCCCGCGGGGAGGATGCGCCGTCCCGGCAGCACCACGCGCTTGCCGGCGCCGGGCAACCACACATCGAGCCCGGGATTGGCGCGGATGATCTCGTAGTAACCGAGGCTGTAACGATGGGCAAGATCGGGCAGCGTATCCTCGTACACCGTCGTGACGGCCTCGTCCGTACCGACGACCGCGGAACCGTCGGCCGGCAGCGGATAGACGCTCGCGGCCGCGGGAACGCTGAGGAATGCCGCCAGGGCCAGTGTGGGTAATCGATGGTCCATTGCTTTGATTTTACTACAAAAGCACTAATCCTTTAGCATCACACCGTGACGAAATGTTCCAAGCCGGCGCGCGCTTTTTTCGCCCGCAGCGCCCTCGCCGTCGCCCGTGAGCTGATCGGCATGCACCTGGTGCACGACGATGGCTGCCGCGTGCGCCGCGGCCGCATCGTCGAGACCGAGGCGTACCTGGGTCCGCGCGACCGCGCAGCCCATTCCTCGCGCGGGCGAACCGCGCGCACCGAAGTGATGTTCGGTCCGCCGGGCTACGCTTACGTATATTTCATCTACGGCTTCTGGAACTGTCTGAACGTGGTCACGGCCAAAGAGGGGGTACCGCATGCGGTATTGTTGCGGGCGCTCGAGCCACTCGCCGGCCTCGCCGACAAGACTTGGGGCCCGGGACTCTTGTGCCGCGCGATGCACATCGACCGCAGGTTGAACGGCGTCGACCTCCTCGGCGGCGAGCTGTGGATCGAGAAGCCGCGGCACGCGGCACGCGTTTCCATCGGACGCAGCGCCCGCATCGGCGTCGACTACGCCGGAGAATGGGCGCTGCGCCCCTGGCGGTTCTACGATCGCGCCTCGTGTTACGTTTCGACCCATCGACGGAGAACGACTGAATGCCGCACCGCATCCGCTTCCTGAGCCTCGCCCTGCTCCTCGCCGCCGCCGCGGCCGTCGCGCCGGCACACGCGCAGCTGATCGCCGGCCAGGACTACCGCCTGCTCAACCCGCCGCGGCCCACCTCGAGCCCCGGCAAGATCGAAGTGCTCGAGTTCTTCTCCTACGCCTGCCCGCACTGCGCCAAGTTCTACCCGCTGGTGAGCGCCTGGGCCGCAAAGCTCCCCAGGGACGTGGTCTTCAAGCGCGTCGCGGTGAGCTACGGCCGTCCGCCGTGGATGAATCTCGCGCGCACCTACTACGCGCTCGCGGCGACCGGGGACCTGAAGAAGCTCGACGGCGCGCTGTTCCGCGCGCTCCACGAGGAGGGCAAGAATCTCTTCGACGAGGCCTCGATCGCCGACTGGGTCGGCAAGCAGGGTGGCGATGCGACCAGGTTCGCCGCCGCCTACACTTCCTTCGGCATCAACAGTGAGACCGTACAGGCCGACCAGATGGCCGAGGACTACGCGATCGATGCCATTCCGACGCTCAGCGTCGATGGGCGCTACGTGGTCTTGAGTCCCTCGCAGGCCGAGGACGAGCTCGCCACCTTCCGCGAGCTGCTGGTGCGCGCCGACAAGGTGATCGCCATGGCGCGATCGACGGTGCCGGCGCGGCCTGCGCATGCGACGGCGGCGCCCGCCGGCGCGAAAGCGCCCGCGGCTCGGGCCCGCTGACCGGCGCCAGCCGGCCGGTCCTCAGCTCTTCACGTCGTCTTGCCAGGCACGGCGGCTGTCAGGTCCGGCTGTCCATCACGCAGCGGAATGTGCGGCCCCGGATCGTGGTCCATCCTGACGGTCGACTCCTTGCCGTTCAGGCGGTAGCGCACCTGATAGCCGGTGATCTTCTCGGCGCTGTCGTAGACCGTCGCGCATTTCTGCTCGGTCGAGGTCACGGTGTCGCGGTCCTGCAGGTTCTTCTGGATACGATTGCCGGCGTAGCCGCCTCCGGCCGCCGCCGCAACCGTCGCGATGTCGCGGCCGCTGCCGCCGCCGATCTGATGGCCGACGACGCCGCCGATCACCGCGCCGGCGATCGTGCCGAGTACCTGGTGCTCATCCTTCACCGGCGCCTGACGCGTCACCTGCTCATCATGACATTCCTGCCGCGGCGTGCGAATGCTCCTGGTCAGCGGAGTCACGCTCAGGACCTCCGCGTACGCCGGGCCCTTGTTCATGAGCTTCAGTCCCGCGAGTGCGCCCGCCCCGGCGGCCACCGCGGCGCCGATCACCAAACCCGTTACCAGTGACTTGTCCATTTCCAATCTCCTTGCACAGCTTCGTAGCGACCAGCGCCATTCTACCGGGTCGCATCCCCGCCCCTGGCGAGCTCGAGCAGCTGGCTCGCTTCGGGGACCCGGTCGCCGCGCGCGAAATGAATTGCCTGCACGGTGCCTGCATGGGGCGCCGTGATGGTGTGCTCCATCTTCATGGCCTCGATGACCATGAGCACCTCGCCCGCGGCCACCTTCTGACCGACGGCGACCGGCACCGAGACCACCACCCCCGGCAGCGGCGTCGTCAGCCCGCCGGTGCTCGCACTCGCCGAGAATTCGCGGGTACGCGGATCCTCGAGCGTCAGCTCGTACTGCGCGTCCTCTTCCCAGAGCGTGACGTGCCCGGCGGCCACGCGGCAGCGCGCCTGCCGGCGCCGCTCGACGAGGCGCGCGGCGATGGTCGCGGAGCCGCCGCCGCCGGCCGCGTAGCTCACGTCCGCGACCTGCAGGAGCGTCCGCACGTCGACGCTCGCCGCCAGCACCCGCCCGCCCGCGCCGCAGCTGAGCTCCACCGTGTGGCTGCGGCCCTTGCTGCTCAGCGTGTAGCTCACCGTCGCGGGAAGATTCGGCGTGAAGCCGTCGCGCACCGCCCAGGGGCTCGCCTCCGCCGGGCTGTGTGCCACGTGCAGCGCGAGCGCGGCCAGGATCAGTGCCTCGGGCGGTGCCGCCGCGGGTCCGGCGAATTCCGCCGCGCCCTTATCGAGCAGCGCAATGTTGTGGCGCACCTCGAGGAAGCGCCGTGAGCGCAGCACGCGCGCCAGCCAGCGCTCGTTGCTGCGCACTCCCGCGCAGTAGGTATCGGTGAGGGCGGCGGCCAGCCGTGCCGCCGCGAGCTCGCGCCCGGGCGCCCAGGCGATCACCTTGCCGAGCAGCGAATCGTAGCAGTCGGGCACGGTGTCGCCGCTCTCGAAGCCGGCATCGACCCGCACCGACTCGCGCGCCGGCCACTGCATGAGTGCCAGACGCCCGGCGCTCGGCAGAAAGTTGCGCTCCGGATCCTCGGCACACACGCGCGCCTCGATCGCGTGGCCGGCGAGGCGCACCTCCTCCTGCCTGAGCGGCAGCGGCTCGCCGGTGGCGACGCGCAACTGCCACTCGACCAGGTCGAGCCCGGTCACCGCCTCGGTGACGGTGTGCTCGACCTGCAGCCGCGTGTTCATCTCCATGAAATAGAACTCGCGCCCGTCGTAGAGGAACTCGACGGTGCCGGCGCTCACGTAGCCGATCTCGCGCGCCACCACCAGCGCCGCGGCCCGCAGCCGCGCGCGCACCGCGTCCGGAACGTCGGGGGCCGGCGCTTCCTCGAGCAGCTTCTGATGGCGCCGCTGCGCCGAGCAGTCGCGGTCGCCGAGGTGCACGAGATTCCCATGAGTGTCACCGAATACCTGCACCTCGAGATGGCGCGGGGTCGGCAGGAAGCGCTCGAGCAGCAAGGCGCAGTCGCCGAAGGCGCTCTCCGCCAGGCGCCGCGCCGCGGCGAGCGCCGCGGTGAGCTCGGACTCCTGGCGCACGATCTGCATGCCCTTGCCGCCGCCGCCCGCGGCGGGCTTGATGATGAGCGGCAGGCCCACGGTGTGCGCCGCGGCGGCGAGCTGCCCGAGGTCCTGCTCCGGACCGGCGTAGCCCGGCAGCACCGGCACGCCGGCCTCGCGCATGCGGTTCTTGGCGACGATCTTCGAGCCCATCGCCGCGATCGCCGCCGGCGGCGGACCGACGAAGTGCACGCCGGCGTCGGCGCAGGCGCGGGCGAAAGCGGCGTTTTCCGAGAGAAACCCGTAGCCGGGGTGGATGAAGCCGGCGCCGCTCGCACGTGCCGCGGCCAGCAGCCGCTCGCTGCTGAGATAGCTCTCGCGCGCGGGCGCCGCCCCGATCCACACCGCCTCGTCGGCTTCGCGGGTATGGCGCGCGCCGGCGTCGGCGTCCGAGAACACCGCCACCGTGCGCCAGCCGAGACGCCGCGCGCTGCGGAAGATGCGGCAGGCGATCTCACCGCGGTTGGCGACCAGGAGCGTGCGCGTCACGGCGCTCACATCCGGTACACGCCGAAGTGCGCCGGCTCGAGCGGCGCGTGGCGCACCGCGGCGAGTGACAGCGCCAGCACGCGCCGGGTGTCGGCGGGATCGATGACGCCGTCGTCCCAGAGCCGGGCCGAGGAGTAGTAAGGATGGCCCTGGCGCTCGTATTGCTCGCGGATCGGCGTCTTGAACGCCTCCTCCTCGGCCGCCGGCCACGCCTCACCGCCGCGCGCCAGCTGCTCGCGCTTCACCGTGGCGAGCACGCTCGCGGCCTGCTCGCCGCCCATGACGGAGATACGCGCATTGGGCCACTGAAAGAGGAGCCGCGGAGCGTAGGCGCGGCCGCACATGGCATAGTTGCCGGCGCCGTAGCTGCCGCCGACGATCACCGTGAGCTTGGGCACCGGCGCGCAGGCGACGGCGGTGACGAGCTTGGCGCCGTCTTTGGCGATGCCGCCCGCCTCGGCGCGTTTGCCCACCATGAAGCCGGTGATGTTCTGCAGGAAGAGCAGCGGGATCTCCTCGCGCGTGCACAGCTCGATGAAGTGCGTGCCCTTGAGCGCGCTCTCG
>JAGWMP010000105.1 GCA_028871705.1 Gammaproteobacteria bacterium | reverse complement strand
GCGCCGCCGGGGCACGGCGCTTGGCGCGCGGCGCACGCGCCGGAGCTCTTGCGGCGCGCGGCACCGTGAAGGTGCGCCGCGCCCGGCGCTGGCCGAGCAGCTCCGCCATGGTCGCGCCGAGCAGCGCCGGGGACTTCACGGTGCGCACGCCGGCGGCCTCGAAGGCCGCGTATTTGTGTGCCGCGGTCCCCATGCCGCCGGCGACGATGGCGCCGGCGTGCCCCATGCGCTTGCCCGGGGGCGCGGTGACGCCGGCGATGTAGGCGACCACCGGCTTGCTCACGTACTTGCGGATGTACGCGGCCGCCGCTTCCTCGCCCGTGCCGCCGATCTCGCCGACCAGGATGATGCCCTCGGTACGCGGGTCACGCTCGAAGAGGTCGAGCACGTCGATGAAGCTCATGCCGGCCACCGGATCTCCGCCGATGCCGACGCAGCTCGACTGCCCGAGCCCGGCGTGCGTGGTCTGGTAGACCGCCTCGTAGGTGAGCGTACCCGAGCGCGACACGATCCCCACCGAGCCCTTCTTGTGGATGAAGCCCGGCATGATGCCGATCTTGCATTCCTCCGGAGTGATCACGCCCGGGCAGTTCGGCCCGACCAGGCGCGTCGCGGAGCCCGCGAGCATCGCCTTGACGCTCACCATGTCCTTCACCGGAACGCCCTCGGTGATGCACACCACGAGCTCGATGCCCGCGTCCACGGACTCGAGGATCGAGTCGGCGGCTCCCGAGGCCGGCACGTAGATCATGCTCGCCGTCGCGCCGGTCTCGCGCACCGCGTCGCGCACCGTGTCGAAGACCGGCAGGCCCAGGTGCTGCTGACCGCCGCGGCCCGGGGTGACGCCGCCGACCAGGCGGGTGCCGTAGGCGATCGCCTGCTCGGAATGAAAAGTGCCCTGCTTGCCGGTGAAGCCCTGGCAAAGGACCCTGGTATTGCGGTTGACCAGAATGCTCATGCTTTGCCCTTTGCCAGCGCGACCACCTTGCGGGCCGCATCGGTGAGATCCTCGGCGGGTGTGATGGCGAGACCGCTCCGCGCGAGCATCGTGCGCGCCGCCTCCGCGTTCGTGCCCTCGAGCCGCGCCACCACCGGCACATTCACCCCGACCTTCTTCACCGCCTTGATGACGCCCTCGGCGATCAGGTCGCAGCGCACGATGCCGCCGAAGATGTTGACCAGCACCGCGCGCACGCGCGGGTTGGAGAGAATCAGCTCGAATGCCGCCGTGACGCGCTCGGCGGTGGCGCCGCCGCCGACATCGAGGAAGTTCGCCGGCGCACCGCCGTGCAGCTTGATCAGGTCCATGGTCGCCATCGCCAGTCCCGCCCCGTTCACCATGCAGGCGATGTCGCCGTCGAGGGAAACGTAGTTCAGGTCGTGCTCGCTGGCGCGGCGCTCCATCGGATCCTCCTGGCTCGGATCGCGCAGCCGCGCGAGCTCGGGGTGGCGGAACAGCGCGTTGTTGTCGATGTCGACCTTGGCATCGAGCGCGAGCAGCGCGCCGTCGCGGGTCACGATGAGCGGGTTGATCTCGATCAGGCTCAGGTCCTTTTCGACGTACAGGTGGTAGAGCGCCACGGCCAGCGCCTGGAATTGGCTGATCTGCGCGCTCTCGAGCTTGAGGCCGTAGGCGATCTCGCGCACCTGGTAGCCCTGCAGTCCCGCCGCCGGGTGCACGTTGACGCTCAGGATCTTCTCGGGGGTCGCCGCCGCCACTTCCTCGATCTCCATGCCGCCGGCGGCGGAGGCGATGAGCGCGACCCGGCCGCGCTCGCGATTCAGGGTCATGGACAGATAGAGCTCGCGCACGATGTCGGAGCCGGACTCGATGTATACCCGCTCGACCGGCAATCCCTCGGGCCCGGTCTGCTTCGTGACGAGCCGCGTGCCGAGCATGGCGGCGGCCGCCGCGCGCACCGCCTCCAGGTCGCGGGCGGGCTTGACGCCCCCCGCCTTACCGCGCCCGCCCGCGTGCACCTGGGCCTTCACCACCCAGACGCTGCCGCCGAGCGCACGCGCCGCCGCGACCGCTTCCTCCACGCTCGCGGCGACCTTGCCGGTGGGCACCGGGATGCCGCCGCCGCGGAACATTTCCTTCGCCTGGTATTCGTGCAGGTTCATCGTGTCGTGGGCTCTCTATTTGGGGGAAACATCCATTTTCGCGGAATTAGCCGGCAGTGGCCAGCGTTGCGATGCCGGTCGCGTCGGCTGCGTACCCAAGATGTTACAGTCGCGACGTCCGCTAACGGCCCGTGAGCGCTTTTTCCGCACGAAAAATGCCGGCCAGCCCTGTCGCTACCGCCGTGACCCCCAGCGATCTTGCCTGGCGGGTCATCGGACTCCTTAACATCTATCGGCTGCTGGTGCCGCTCGTGCTGCTGGCGATGCAGTTCTTCGCGGGGCCGGCCTGGAGCCTGCAGCCGGCGCACCCCGGGGCGTTCATCGGCGCGTGCATCGCCTATTTCACCGCCGCGGTGCTGCTCATCATCGCGCGGCGCCTCAAGTGGTCGAGCCTGCGCATCATTGCCCTGGTCAACGCCTGCGTCGACGCTCTGGCCATCGCCCTTATCGTCTACGGCGCCGGCGGCGTGGCAAGCGGGCTCGGGATCCTGCTGGTGCTGCCGGTATTCGCGCTCTCGGTGCTGGCGGACCGGCGCGACGCGGTGCTGATCGCCGCCGTGGCCGCACTCGCGGTCCTCACCCAGCAGGTGTTCGTGGGCCTGAGCGGCGGGTCGGCCACCACCGACTACGTGACCGCCGGGCTCATCGGCGCGGCGCTCTTCGGTACCTCGCTCGTCACCTGGCCGGTCGCCAATCGCCTGCGCGAGACCGACGCGCTGGTGCGCCGCCATGAGCTCGACCTGGCAAACCTCGCGCAGCTCTCGCAATACATCGTGCAGCATCTGCGCGAGAGCATCCTGGTCATCGACGCCCAGGACCGCATCCGTCTCATCAACGAGTCCGCGGCCGACATCCTCGGCGACGAAAACGCCTTCCCCGACGCGCTGATCGGCGAGGCATCACCGCGTCTCACTTATCTGCTGGAATCCTGGCGCCAGCGGACGCTCGGCACGGGTGGCGCCGACCCCGTCGACCCGACCTTCGTCGCCGCCGACGGCGTGCGGGTCATCCGCCCGCACTTTGCCGCGCTCGGCTCGTCGAGCCCGGGCCCGGTGCTGGTGTTCCTCGAGGACACCAGCATCCTCGCTGAGAAGGTCCAGCAGTCGAAGCTCGCTTCCCTCGGGCGCCTGAGCGCGAGCATCGCCCACGAGATCCGCAATCCCGTGGGTGCAATGAGCCATGCCGGCCAGCTGCTCGCCGAATCCCCGGACTTGAGGGACGAGGACCGCCGGCTCACCGAGATCATCCGCGGCAACGCCACGCGCGTCAGCGCCATCATCGACAACGTGCAACGGCTCTCGCGCCGCGAGCCCGCCCGCATCGAGCGGCTGCAACTTCAGAGCTGGGTCGAGGAATTCCGGCGGGAGTTCTGCGACACCATGCAGTTCCCGCCGGTGCGACTGGCGCTCAGTGGCAGCGGCGACCTCGAGGTGCGCGCCGATCCCGATCAGCTGCGGCAGATCCTGTGGAACCTGTGCGAGAACTCCCTCAAGCACGCCGTACAGGGCGACCCGGGGCGCAGCATCGAGATACGATACGGACGCATGCCGAGCAATGCCCGCCCCTACCTCGAAGTCGCCGACCGCGGCGCCGGTGTCGATCCCGAGTTTGCCGAACGCATCTTCGAGCCCTTTTTCAGCGCCGGACAGGGTACGGGGCTCGGCCTGTTCCTCGCCCGCGAGCTGGCCCAGGCCAATGGGGCTACCCTGCTCTACGAGCCGCGCGCCGGTGGCGGCAGCGTCTTCCGTCTCGCCTTCGCCGACCGGCGGCGCTGGGAGACCTCGTGAGCGAGGCGGCGGACAGCGCGCGCCGCGCGGCCGCCCAGCCGCTGGTGCTGGTGGTCGACGATGAGCCGGACCTGCTCGAGCTGGTCGGACTGACGCTCAGCCGCATGAGCTTCAGGACCCGCACCGCCGCCGATCTGGCCACCGCGCGCAAGCTCCTCAAGACCGAGAGCTTCGATCTGTGTCTGACCGACATGCGCCTCCCCGACGGCGACGGGCTCGACCTCGTCGCCTGGATCCAGGAGAACCGCGCGAGCGTGCCGGTGGCCGTCATCACGGCCCACGGCAATGTCGAGTCCGCGGTGCGGGCGCTCAAGCTCGGCGCCTTCGATTTCGTCTCCAAGCCCCTCGACCTCGGGGTGTTGCGCAAGCTGGTCGGCAGCGCGGTCAAGCTGCGCGCGGATGCGCACTCGCAGACCGCCACCTACACCGGCCCGCGGCTCCTCGGCGGCTCGCCGGTCATGGAGCAGCTGCGCGACATGATCGGCCGCGTGGCGCGCAGCCAGGCGCCGGTGCACATCTCCGGAGAGTCCGGCACCGGCAAGGAGCTCGTCGCGCGCATGATCCACGAGAGCGGCCCGCGCCGCGACGGGCCGTTCGTCGCGGTGAACTGCGGCGCGATCCCCACGGAGCTCATGGAAAGCGAGCTCTTCGGCCACAAGCGCGGCAGCTTCACCGGCGCGGTCGCCGACAAGAAGGGACTGGTGCAGAGCGCCGAGGGCGGCACGCTGTTCCTCGACGAGGTGGCGGACCTGCCGCTGCACATGCAGGTGAAGCTCCTGCGCGTGGTGCAAGAGAAGACCGTCCGTCCGGTGGGCGAGGCGCGCGAGGAGAGCGTCGACGTGCGCATCCTCTCAGCCACGCACAAGAGTCTCGCGGACCTGGTCGCGCAGGGCCTGTTCCGCGAGGACCTTTACTACCGGATCAACGTGATCGAGCTGCGGGTACCGGCACTGCGCGAGCGCAGCGGCGATATTCCCGAGATCGCCGATGCGATCCTCGCGCGCCTCGCGCGGCGCGCCGGCGGCACGGCACCACGGCTGGCCGCGGATGCGGTGCGTATGCTCGAGGACTATGCTTTTCCCGGCAACGTGCGCGAGCTCGAGAACATACTCGAGCGGGCACTGACCCTGAGCACCGGCGGGGAGATTACCGCCGAGCACATCCGCCTGCGCTCGGCGGCCCGTGCCGGCGCCGCAGAGGCCGCAGCCCCCGGGGCGACGGCGCTGGCGCCCGCCGCGGTCGATGCCGGCGCCGCACTCGGCAGTCAGCTCGAGAGCATCGAGCGGGATGCGATCATCAAGGCGCTGGAGAAAACCCGCTACAACAAGACCGCGGCAGCGAAGCTCCTCGGGTTGAGTTTCCGGGCATTGCGCTACCGGATCAAGAAACTCGGTATCGAGTGAGGCCGCGGCGGCCGACTGACGCGCCACGTCACTTTGTGACACGCCGGTGACCCCGTGGCGTCAGGGTGCGACAGTCGTTACGTCAAGGCGCCGTCGCCTGCGCGCCGTTGACCCCAGTAACTTCAATCAGTTAGACGTGTTTCGGCGCTCTGGCATGCGCTTTGCTTCATTTCCTGCCGGGCGCCCTCTTTGCGCCACTGAGTTTGTCTCTAAAATTTTAGGAGTCTCCACAAATGAAGTCGTTGCAAAAGGGTTTTACCCTCATCGAGTTGATGATCGTGGTTGCGATCATCGGCATTCTGGCGGCCATCGCCATCCCCGCGTACCAGGACTACACCGTCCGATCGAAGATTACGGAGGGCCTGAACCTCGCCTCCGCCGCTAAGACCACGGTCGCCGAGGGCTTTCAGTCGAACGGCCTCGCCGGCGTCACGGCCGCTGCCACCGGCTGGGCTGCGGGTCCCTTCGTCCCCACCAAGTACGTGCTCTGTGTTGGTATCGCTGATGGTACTGGCGGTGCGGCTGCCGGCAGCTGTGCGGGTACCCTCGGCGGCGCCCCCGGCATGATCACCATCGTGTACGACCCGGCTGGTATCACCCAGCTGACGGGCGGCACGAACGTCGTGACGATGACGCCTTCGGTCTCCAAGGCCCCGCTGGCTGACGGTGCGGGTGCGGCGGTCGGCAACATGGACTGGGCGTGCGCGTCGGCAACCGACACCACCGCGACGGTCGCGGAGGGCCTGCCCGTCGGTGTGATCGGCACGCTGCTCGCTAAGTACGCCCCCACGCAGTGCAAGTAATAGGCTCCTGACCTTTTAGGAGTCCACGAGCCCCGGCCCTGTGCCGGGGCTCTTCTTTTTGGAAGGCCGCAAAGCCAAATGTGACGCGTACCCTGCCCCCCCAGGGGGGCGCTCCTTCAGAATCGACGGGTATTTGACAATTGCACCCGACCGCCCCTGGGGTAAACTGACCGTTCGGCTTATTTCGCTTGCTGTAAGCCCATGAATGACAACGCCTCTTTAGCGCTCGGTGCGTCCCGCGCCGGCTTCGGTGGCCTGCCTCAACGGCTCGTCCAGGACGGCGTCGTTGAAGAGGCCGCGATGCTCGAGGCCGTCAATGCGGCGCGCGACCGCAAGACAAGCGTGGTGACGCAGCTCGTGGCGAGCGGCGCGGCGAATGCGCGCGACATCGCGGTGGCGGCCTCGACCGAGTTCGGGGTGCCGCTCTTCGATCTCGAAGCCGTCAACATCGATCTCGAGGCGGTACGGCTCGTCAACGACAAGCTGCTCGCCAAACACCGGGTGCTGCCGCTCTTCCGGCGCGGCAAGCGGCTCTTCCTCGCGGTCGCCGACCCCACGAACCTGCACGCGATCGACGAGGTCAAGTTCCAGACGAGCCTCGGCATCGAGGCCATCGTCGTCGAGGACGACAAGCTCCAGCGCGCCATCGACAAGGCGCTCGAGCAGGTCGACAACCAGATGCAGGCCCTCACCGACGAGGCCGACGTCGACCTCGAGTCGCTCGAGGTCACCGGCGGTGAGGACGAGCTCGACGACAAGGTCGGCACCAACGACGTCGAAGACGCGCCCATCGTGCGCTTCGTCAACAAGGTCATGCTGGATGCGATCCGCCGCGGCGCCTCCGACATCCATTTCGAGCCCTTCGAGAAGATCTACCGCGTGCGCTTGCGCATGGACGGCGTGCTCAAGGAAATCGCCCAGCCGCCGGTGCAGCTCGCGCAGAAGCTCGCCGCGCGCCTCAAGGTCATGTCGCGGCTCGACATCGCCGAGCGGCGCGTGCCGCAGGACGGCCGCATCAAGATGCGTCTCTCCAAGACGCGCGCCATCGACTTTCGCGTCAGCACCTGCCCGACGCTCTTCGGCGAGAAGATCGTGCTGCGTATCCTCGATCCCGCGCAGGCCATGCTCGGCATCGACTCCCTCGGCTACGAGCCCTTCCAGAAGGACCTCTACACCAGATTCCTGGCGAAGCCGCAGGGCATGATTCTCGTCACCGGGCCCACCGGCAGCGGCAAGACGGTGTCGCTCTACACCGGGCTCAACATCCTCAATCGCGAGGACACCAACATCTCGACCGCCGAAGACCCGGCGGAAATCAATCTCCCCGGCGTCAACCAGGTCAACGTCAACAGCAAGGTGGGACTCACGTTCGCGGCCGCCATGCGCGCGTTCCTGCGCCAGGATCCCGACGTCATCATGGTCGGTGAGATCCGCGACCTCGAGACGGCCGAGATCGCCATCAAGGCGGCGCAGACCGGCCACCTGGTGCTCTCGACGCTGCACACCAACGATGCGCCGCAGACGCTCACCCGTCTGGTCGACATGGGCGTCAAGCCCTACGCGATCGCGACCTCGGTGAGCCTCATCATTGCGCAGCGTCTGGCGCGCCGCCTGTGCAACAACTGCAAGCAGCCGGTGGAGATCCCGCGCGAAGCGCTCCTCAAGGAAGGCTTCACCGAGATGGACGTGGCGGCGGGCCTCAAGATCTTCGGACCCAAGGGCTGCGCCAACTGCACCGACGGCTACAAGGGCCGTGCCGGCATCTATCAGGTGCTCCCGGTCACGGAAGCCGTGGCGCGGATCATCCTCGCCGGCGGCAGCGCCGTGGAGATCGGCGACCAGGCGGCCAAGGAAGGCGTGTGGGATCTGCGCCGCGCCGGGCTCGAGAAGGTCAAGAACGGCATCACCAGTCTCGAGGAAGTCAACAGCGTCACCACCGAGTGAGGCGACAGGTAAAGACTCATGGCACAGGCAGCAGCAGCAACCGCCACCGTCCGGACCATCAAGCGCGACGTACCCTTCGCCTGGGAGGGACGTGACAAGCGCGGTGCACGCATCAAGGGGCGCAGTCTCGCCCCGGACGAGAACGCACTGCGCGCGGAGCTGCGCCGCCAGGGCATCGCGCCATCGCGCATCCGCAAGCAGCGCGACGGCCGCCGCGGCGGCAAGGTCGACATGGGCGACATCGCCGTGTTCAGCCGCCAGCTCGCCACCATGCTGGCCGCGGGTATTCCGCTGGTGCAGGCGTTCGAGATCGTCGGCGCCGGCAACGAGAAGGCCGCCATGCAGAGGCTGATCCTCGACGTCAAGGCCGACGTCGAGGGCGGTACCTCGCTGCACGAGGCGCTCGGCAAGCACCCGCTCTACTTCGACGACCTGTACGTCAACCTGGTCGAGGCCGGCGAGCAGGCGGGCGCGCTCGAGTCGCTGCTCGACAAGGTCGCCACCTACAAGGAGAAAACCGAGGCCCTGAAGAAGAAGGTCAAGAAGGCGCTGTTCTACCCCGCGGCGGTACTCGTCGTGGCGGTGATCGTGACGGTGGTGCTGCTGGTGTTCGTGATTCCGCAGTTCGAGGCCCTCTACAAGGGCTTCGGCGCGGATCTGCCGGCCTTCACGCAGATGGTCATCGGCCTCTCGAAGTTCGTGCAGCACGACGGCATCTACATCGCGATCGCGCTCGGTGCCATCGGGTGGTCTTTCGTCTATTTCAAGAAGCGCTCCCGGGCGATGCGCCACTTCCTCGATCGCGCGATCCTCAAGGTCCCCGTGATCGGCCCGATCCTCAACAAGGCGGCCATCGCCCGCTACGCCCGCACGCTCTCGACCATGTTCGCCGCCGGTGTGCCGCTGGTGGAGGCGCTCGACTCGGTCGCGGGCGCGACCGGCAACATCGTCTACGAGAGCGCCGTGCTCAAGATGCGCGACGAGGTCGCGACGGGTCAGCGGCTGCAGCGCGCCATGGAGGCCACCGGCCTCTTCCCCAACATGGTGAACCAGATGATCGCGGTCGGCGAGGAGTCGGGCTCGCTCGATGAGATGTCGGGCAAGGTCGCGACCTTCTACGAGGCCGAGGTGGACAACGCGGTGGACGCGATGTCGAGCCTGCTCGAGCCGCTCATCATGGTGGTCCTGGGCGTGCTGGTCGGCGGCCTCGTCATCGCGATGTACCTGCCGATCTTCAAGCTCGCCTCGGTGGTCTGAAGGACGCCGCTGCCGCCGCGCTTACCGCCGCGCACCGCGTGGCGTTCGGCTCCGGCGACGCGACCGCCATGTCGGTGATCGAGCTGCTCGCGGCTTCGCCCGCCCTCTTCGTCGGCACCTGCCTGGTGCTCGGCCTCGCCGTCGGCAGCTTTCTCAACGTCGTCATCTACCGTCTGCCGGTGATGCTCGACCGGCAGTGGCGCGCACAGTGCGCCGAGCTCGCCGGCCATGACCCGCACGCCACCACCGTGGCCGCCGCGGCCCACGAGCGCTTCAACCTCATGGTGCCGCGCTCCGCGTGTCCGGCGTGCAAGGCGCCGATCACGGCGCTCGAGAACATCCCGCTCGTCTCCTGGCTCGCGCTGCGCGGGCGCTGCGCGCATTGCCGCGCGCCCATTCCGGTCCGTTACCCGCTGGTCGAGCTCCTCACCGGAGTCCTTTCCGCCTGGGTGGCCGCCCAGTTCGGCTGCGGCGTCGGGGCCTTCGCGGCGCTGGCCCTCACCTGGTTCCTGATCGCGCTCACCTTCATCGACCTCGACACCCAGCTCCTGCCGGATAGCCTGACGCTGCCGCTGCTGTGGCTCGGCCTCACGCTGAGCCTGCTCGGGCCACAGGACGCCGCGCCGGTGCCCGTGGACGTGCGCTCGAGTCTCATCGGCGCCGCCGCCGGTTACGTCAGTCTCTGGAGCGTCTATCATCTGTTCCGGCTGCTCACCGGGAAGGAAGGCATGGGGTACGGGGACTTCAAGCTCTTTGCCGCCCTC
>JAGWMP010000104.1 GCA_028871705.1 Gammaproteobacteria bacterium | reverse complement strand
AGGCGTCGTCGCGGCGGTTGGCGATCAGGCGCAGGTACGCGAGCGCGTCCTTGATCTCGGCGCGCTCGAAGAAGCGCAGGCCCCCGTACACCTTGTAGGGAATGCGCGCCGACAGGAACGCCTCCTCGAACACCCGCGACTGGGCGTTGGAGCGGTAGAGGATGGCGATGTCGCGGCGCTGCATGCCCTGCGCGACGTGCTCGCGGATGCGGTGCGTGACGAATTCCGCCTCGTCGCGCTCGTTGAAGGCGCTGTAGAGCTGGAGCGCCTCGCCGCGGGCGCCGCTGGTCCAGAGCTTCTTGCCGAGCCGGCCGGCGTTGTGGGCGATGAGGCCGTTGGCGGCCTCGAGGATGGTGCCGGTCGAGCGGTAATTCTGCTCGAGGCGAAACAGCTTCGCGTCCGGATAGTCGCGGCGAAAATCCTGCATGTTTTCGGGACGTGCTCCGCGGAAGCCGTAGACCGCCTGGTCGTCGTCGCCCACCACGAACGGCCAGGCACCGTGCGCCGCGTGCGCCTCACCGTTGGCGCCGGCGCCATGCGCGGCGGCGGGCGGCTGCGGCGGCGCGATGAGCTTGAGCCACGCGTACTGGATGGCGTTGGTGTCCTGGAACTCGTCCACCAGCACGTGGCGGAAGCGCCGGCGATAGTGCGCGAGCAGCTGCGGGTTGTCGCGCCAGAGCTCGAAGGCACGCAGCAGCAGCTCGGCGAAGTCCACGCCGCCGGTGCGCGCGCAGGCTTCCTCGTACGCCGCGTACAGGTTGATCAGCTCGCGGCGCGTCGGGTCGCCGCCGTCGGCGAGGCGCGCGGGGCGGCGGCCCTCGTCCTTGTTGGAGTTGATGAACCACTGCACCTCGCGCGGAATCCAGCGCGTCTCGTCGAGCTCCTTGGCGCGGATCACCTTCTTGATGAGGCGCTGCTGGTCCTCGGAGTCCATGATCTGGAAGCCCTGCGGCAGGCGCGCCTCGCGCCAATGAATGCGCAGGAGCCGGTGCGCGATGCCGTGGAAGGTGCCGATCCAGAGCGCCGCTGCGGGGATGCCGAGCAGGCGCTCGACCCGCGCGCGCATCTCGCCCGCGGCCTTGTTGGTGAAGGTGACGGCGAGGATGCTCTGCGGCGAGGTGCCCTCGGCCTGAATCACCCAGGCGATACGGTGGGTGAGCACGCGCGTCTTGCCGCTGCCGGCGCCGGCCAGCACCAGCACCGGCCCGGCCGGGGCGGTGACCGCCGCGCGCTGCGCGTCGTTGAGCGGATTGAGGATCGGGGAGAGATCCATAGGGCGCGCATTCTACGGGAAAGCGCGCGTCGGTCTCAGGCGTCCGTTGCGAGGCTCTCCTGCGCGAAACGCACCAGCGCCACGGCGAAACTGAGCAGTACCGGCCCCAGGATGAGCCCGAGGATGCCGAACCCCGCCACGCCGCCGATCGCGCCGATGAAGATCGCGAGCGTCGAGACCTCGGCGTGCTTGGAGGTGAGGATCGGTCGCAGCACGTTCTCCGCGACCCACATGCCGAGCGTGCACAGTACGATGAAGATCGCCGCGCCCCAGCGCCCGATGGCGGCGAGGTAGAGCGCCGCCGGGATCAGCACGATGGCCGACCCCGAGGGCAGGAAGGCGGCGATGGCCCCGAGCACGCCGAACACCAGCGGCGAGGGCAGCCGCACGATCGCGAAACCGATGCCGACGATCGCCCCCTGGATGAGCGCGGTCGTCACCGAGCCGAACACCACGGCGCGCGTCACGTCGGCGAGATACTTGAGGAGCCGCCGGCGCGGCTCGGGCGCCATGGGGACGAGGCGCTCGAGGGAGGCGAGCATCGCTATCCCGTCCTGGAGAAAGAAATACAGCATGAAGAGCATCATGAAGAAGCCGACCAGTGTTCCAAAGACCCCGAGCGCCAGATCCCCGCCCATGGCGGCGGCGGACTTGAGCAGCGCCTGTACGCCGTCGCTGACCCAGCCGGCGATCTGATCGGCGCTTACCACGGCGTTGTCGCGCGCCCAGCTGACCGGGCCGCCGATGACGGGCAGTGCCGAAAGCCGCTCGAGCAGATCGCTCCACGAGAGCAGGCTCTTGCCGCTCAGGTACCCGATCAGATGCGCCACCTGGCCGGCGAAGGCGATGCCGAGCATGGCGAGGGGCGCCAGCACCAGCAGCGGGGTGAGCCCGGTGAGGATGCCGGCCGCGAGCGGGCGGCGGCCCTTGAGGCGCGCCCCGAGCCACTCGTGCAGCGGATGCAGGATGAAGGCGAGCACCGCCGCCCAGCCGATCTCGGTGCGCAGCGGCGCGAGGATGCGGTAGAGCACGTACGCGAGCACCGCGAGCGCCACGATGAGGAAGGAGCGCCGGTAGAACTGGGACTGCATGGCAGCGCAAGCCTAGCCGGAACGGCCGCCGCGCGCGACGCCCGGACGGCATTGTTAATGTGCGGCGCCCAGGTGCGGCACCGCGGTGCGGGCCGGCCGCTTCACCAGCGGTTGCGCAGCTCGCGCAGCCGCACGAACACCGTGCGCGCGTCGGGGTGCTCGGGGAGGTCCGGGAATTTCTCCCTGAGGCGTGCGATCACCTGCGGGTTCTGCAGGCGGAAGAAGGCGTTGATGCGCTTCTCCTCGCCGAGCGTCGTGACGCGCGCCGCCGCCGGGTCCTGCGCGCGCGCGCCCTCGAGGAGCGCCGCCGCGTCGCGGTTCGCCGGCTCGCGGTCGAGGGTGAACTCGAGGTTGCGCGCGAGATACTCGTGCCCCGGGTAGACGCGCGTCGCCTCGGGCAGCCGCGCGAGTTGCGTGACGAAGGTGTCGTAGAGCGCCTCGGGGTCGCCGCCGTTGTAGCAGTTGCCGGCGCCGGCGTTGAAGAGCGTGTCGCCGCAGTAGAGCGCGGCCTCGGCGCCGCGCGACAGCAGGCAGACGTGCGTCATCGTGTGCCCGGGCGTGTCGAGGCACTCGAGCTCCACGGTGCGTCCGACGCGGATCCGGTCGCCCTTGGCGAGTCCCCGGTCGACGCCGCCGATGGCCGCCGCGGCGCCCGCGTGCGCGAGCACTTTGGCCCCGGTCGCGGCCTTGAGCGGGGCGTTGCCGCCGGTGTGATCCTGGTGCTCGTGGGTGTTGAGGATCTGCGTGATCTGCCAGCCGCGCGCGCGCGCCGCATCGAGCACCAGGCGCCACTCGAGCGGGTCGACGGCGAGCGCCTCGCCGGTCTCGGAGCAGGCCACGAGGTAGTGAAAATTGCGCAGTGAGTTCCCCGACCAGATCCGTTCCGTCAGCATGAGCGGCCCTTCCCCCTCGATTCGCCGTGGCGTGTCCGCAACGTACCGCGAAGCGGCGGCGCGCGCCATAATGCGCGCATGACGCATACGTTTCTCTACGAGCCGGCGGTGTGGATCGCGGCGGGAACGTTCTGGCGGGGGGACGGGGAGCCGCTCGAGGCCGTGGGCCGCACCGAGATCGCGCACCGCGACCGCTGCTGGCTGCTCTCGGGGACGCTGAAGGTCCTCGGCGCCCCGCCGGTGGAATTCGTGCACGCCTACCTGATCGAGCCACCGGCCGACGGCGTCAACGCCATGAAATGGACCTTCGAGACCGAGACTTTCGGCAAGCTCGACGGCACCTACGTGGTCATCGACCGCTCGATCCTCTCGCTCTTCGGCTGCCAGGCGTCCGGCTACCACGGCAGCGAGCACCTGGGACAGGTCGACGCCGATCACTACACGACGGTGGGCGCGGTGCTGCAGAAGGACAAGCTGATCTACTCCTGGGCGCTGCGCCTCAGCCGCGAGGTGTGAGCGTCCCCGATGCGCAGGCGGCAAGAGTCGCGCCTCTTGCCGCCGGCAACCGGAGTGATGTCCGACGAAATCGCTTCCTGCGATTTCGTCCGATCAAACATGCAGGTAGTGATCCAGCAGCAGCGCTGCGAAGAGCCACATGAGGTAGTTGACCGAGAAGCGGAACACCCGCATCGGCAGCTCCGCGCGCCGGCTCACCTTGAGCGCGAGCGCGTAGTAGAGGAAGCCGGCATCGAGGACGAGTGCGGCGGCGAGATACACCAGTCCGCTCATGCGCGTCAGGTAGGGGAGCAGCGTCACCACCGTGAGCAGCACGGTGTAGAGCAGCACCTGCAGGCGCGTGAACTCGACTCCGTGGGTCACGGGCAGCATGGGGATGCCGGCGCGCGCGTACTCCTCGCGCCGTGCGATCGCGAGCGCCCAGAAGTGCGGCGGCGTCCACACGAAAATGATGAGGAACAAGAGCAGCGCGTTCGGCTCGACGGTGCCGGTGACCGCCGTCCAGCCGAGCACCGGCGGGGCGGCGCCCGCCGCGCCCCCGATGACGATGTTCTGCGAGGTGGCGCGCTTGAGCCACACCGTATAGATCACCGCGTAGCCGATGAGCGAGCAGAAGGTGAGCACCGCGGTGAGGAGGTTGACGAGGAAGGCGAGCAGCGTCATCGCCGTGCAACCGAGGATCGCCGCGAAGATGAGCGCCGCGCGCTCGGTGAGCGCTCCGCTGGGCAGCGGCCGCGCGCTGGTGCGCGCCATTTGCTCGTCGATGCGCCGGTCGAGCACGTGGTTGATGGTGGCGGCGCAGGCCGCCGCGAGCGCGATCCCCAGGTTGCCGATCACGAGGGGCACGAGCGGCGGCGCACCGGCGCTCGCCAGCAGCGTGCCGACGATCGCCGTGAAGGTGATGAGCGCGACGACCTTGGGTTTCGTGAGCTCGAGATAGCGCCGCCACACGGGCGGCGCGCGCCTCGTCACTTGCGGTGTCGTCGCCACGGGTACGCTCGGGCCTTCAGCGCGTGCTCAGGTACCGCAGCAGCGCGAGCACCGCGAGCAGCAGCAGCGCGGCCCCGGCGGTGTGGGCGGTGGCGAGCCAGAGCGGAAATCCCTCGATCACCATCGCGATGCCGAGGAGGAGCTGCAGCGCGAGCGCCCCGAGCACCGCCCAGGCGCGGCTGCGGGCGCCCGAGAGTCCCCGCTGCCGCAGCGTGAAGAGCGCCGCGAGCGTCAGGGCCGCCGCCGCGAGCAGTGCCCCCAGGCGGTGGGTGAGGTGGATGGCGGTGCGCGCCGCGAGGCTGAGCAGCCCCCCCTCGTAGTCGAGGTTGGCGCCGTGCCAGAGCGCGAAGGCGCTGCGGAAATCGCTCTGCGGCCACCAGGCGCGCTGGCAGGTGGGGAAGTCGGGACAGGCGATGTCCGCGTAGTTGCTGCTGGTCCAGCCGCCGAGGGCGATCTGCACCGCGAGCGCCACCAGCCCGAGGATCGCAAGGGTGTGTGCGCTGCCGATGTAGGCCGCGCCGCCGCGCAGCGAGCGGCCCGCGCCGCCGAGCGAGCTCGCGCCCCAGGAGCTGGTCGGCAGCGAAAGCGCGAGCCACCAGAGCAGCGCGAGCGTCGTCAGGCCGAGCAGCAGGTGCAGCGTCACGATGAGGGGCGTCAGCTGCCAGGTGACGGTCAGCATGCCGAGCAGCGCCTGCACGATCACGGCCGCGAGCAGTGCCAGGGCGAGCGGCAGGCTCACCAGGCGCTCGCGCCGCGCACGCACCGCGAGCACCGCGATGGCGAGGATCACCAGGGCCAGCGTGCCGGCGGCGTAGCGGTGGATCATCTCGCGCCACGCCTTGCCGGGCTCGAGCGGCCGGGCGGCGCCAGCGGCGAGCGCCGCATCGTGCGCCGCGCCGCTCGGGGTGAGATGGCCGTAGCAGCCGGGCCAGTCGGGGCAGCCGAGGCCGGCGGCCGTGAGGCGCACGTAGGCGCCGAGCACCACGACGGCGAAGCACAGCAGCACTCCGCAGAGCGCGAGGCGACGCATCCAGCGCCCGACCGGCTTCATGTGAACGACATCCTCGCGCGTCTAGCCGATTTGAGAGAGCCGCAGGAGCTTGCGCAGGTCTTCGAGCAGGCCGTGCGGATCGAGGCGGGCATCGTAGCTCATCATGAGGTTGCCGAGCGGGTCGACCACGTAGATGGAATGCGCGCGCCCGGCCGCCGGGAATTGCGCGAGCAGCGGCGCGGCCGCGGCGCCGCTCGCATCGAGCACCGCGAGCCCCGCCTGCGCGCCGGCGGCCACGTCGGCGCAGCAGTGATCGGTGGCGAGGAACACGCGCGCGACCCGCGTCATGTCGGTGTTGAGCCCGAGGCGCGTCTGGCGCATGACGAGGAGCGCCGCGCGGCAGTCGGCGCCGCAGTCCCCGCTGCCGACGTACACCAGCGTCCAGCTGCCGCGCAGGGTCGCGCCGGGCGCCGCGTCCGTGCCCGGAGCGCGCGGCAGCGCGACCGCGGCGAGCGGCCGCGCCGGGATGATGAGCGTGCCGTGATTGACGCGGCGCACCGGGCGCCAGTCGGTGGCGTAATAGGCGTAGAAGGCGAGCGCCAGCGGCACGAAGAACAGCGCCGCGAGCGCCGCCACGGTGCGCAGGTTCCGGGCGCGCATGCCGGCCGCATCCCTCATGGGGCGCCCCGCATCAGCGCGCCGTCCGCGCCGCGCGGGCGCGCCGCACGCCGAGCACCGCCGCGAGGATGAGCGCGAGCGCGGCGAAGCACCACCACTGGATGGCGTAGGACAGATGGCGCAGCGGCGACATGCCGGGTGGCTGCCAGTCGCGCACGAAGCCCGCGGGCGCTGCGGGGTCGAGCAGCAGGATGCGCTTCTCGAGCGGCGCACCGAGCGCGTCCGCCAGCTCGGCCGGCGTCGGGAAGCTCGTGACTTTGGGCCAGGGCTCTCCCGGCGCCGGTGCCGCCCGGCCGCTCGCGAGCCCGGCGCTCGGCAGATCCGCGACCCGGCCGCTCAAATTCAGCGGTGCGCTCTGCGTCACGGGCACCTGCGGCAGCCGTGCACGCGAGCCGGTGAAGGGCACCCAGCCGCGGTCGACGAGCAGTGCCGGGGCGCCGTCCCGCGTGAGCGGCGTGAGGACCTCGTAGCCCGGATTGCCGCGGTGGCTGCGATTGTCGAGCAGGAACTGGTGCGCGTCGTCGAGACGCCCCGCGAGGCTCACGCGCTGGTAGAGCGGCACGTCGGCCAGGCGGCGCGCGCCGAGCGGCTGCACCGCATCCGCGCCGCGCGCGAAGCGCGTCCAGGCCGCCTCGGTCGCGAGCCAGCTCCTCCACTGCCAGAACCCGAGGCGCACGCACAGTGCGCTCATCGCGAGCGTGGCGAGCGCCACGGCGACGGTCCGCGCTACACTCCCCGGCCTCATGGATTCGCTCGTTGGACTGCTCATCGTGTGCGCGCTGGCGGCCGTGGTGCTCAGCCTCGGCACGGGCCTGTTTCATCTCTCGCGCGGCCAGGGAGATGAGGACTCGAGGAAGCTCGCGCGCGCTCTCACCGTGCGCATCGCGATCTCGCTGGCGCTGTTCGCGCTCCTCATGATCGCCTGGTACTTCGGGCTCATCGCGCCTCACGGGCTCGTCCCCGTGGCCCCGCAGCGCTGATGCGCGGGAAGCTCCGGCCTACAGCCAATAGACGAAGATAAAGAGGCCGAGCCACACCACGTCGACGAAGTGCCAGTACCAGGCGACCGCCTCGAAGGCGAAGTGGCGCTGCGGCGTGAAGTGCCCGCGCAGCACCCGCAGCCAGATCACCGTCAGCATGATGGCGCCGATGGTGACGTGCAGGCCGTGGAAGCCGGTGAGCATGAAGAACGTCGAGCCGTAGATGCCGGTCGAGAGCTTCAGGCCCATGTCGCGGTAGGCCTCGCCGTACTCGTGGGCCTGGAAGCCGACGAAGGTGAACCCGAGGAGGAAGGTGAGGCCGAGCCAGACGGCGAGCGGCGTGCGCTTGCCGGCACGCAGCGCGTGGTGCGCCATGGTGACGGTGAAGCCGCTGGTCAGCAGGATGGCGGTGTTGAGCGCCGGGATGCCGAGCGGGTTCATCACGTTGAAGGTCGAGTCGGGGCGGCCACCGACGTGTCCGGGGCCGTTGGTCGGCCAGGCGGGCTCGAAGTGCGGCCAGAGGATGTAGTTGGTGAACACTTTCACGCCCTCGCCGCCGAGCCACGGCACCGAGAGCACGCGCGCGTAGAACAACGCCCCGAAGAAGGCGCCGAAGAACATCACCTCGGAGAAGATGAACCACATCATTCCCATGCGGAACGAGCGGTCGACCTGCTGGTTGAAGATACCGCGCTGGTTCTCGTCGATGACCGTGCCGAACCACAGGAAGAAGAGACTCGCGAGCAGCACCGCGCCCGGCACGAACGACCAGGCCGAGGCCCAGTCGTTGAGGAAGGCGATGGCTCCCAGCATCACCGTGAACAGCGACACCGAGGCGTAGATCGGCCAGGGGCTGTGGTGCGGGATGTAGTACTGGCTGTTGTCGGGGGCCTGGGCGTGTGCGTCGGTCATTGAGTTGGCTTTCGTGGCTTACCGTCGCGTGACGCGCGACGACTCGTCGTAGAAGGTGTAGGCGAGCGTGATGGTGTCGATGTGGCTCGGCAGCGCCGGATCGACGATGAAACGCACCGGCATGTCGCGCCCCTCGTTGAGCGCGAAGTGCTGCGGCGAGAAGCAGAAGCACTCGGTCTTGTGGAAGTAGGCCGCCACCTCGCTCGGGGAGATGTTGGGCACCGCCTGGGCGGTCGAGGCGTGACCGGTGAGGTTGTGGGCGAAGAACTCGGCCGTGTAGAGCTCGCCCGGGTGCACCTCGATGCGGCGCTTCTCGGGGCGGAAGTCCCAGCTGCCGGCGCTCGCCACGTCGGTGAGGAACTCGACCGTCACGGTGCGGTTGGCGTCGGGGTGCTCGATGGCGGTGACGCGCTCGAGGAGCTTGCCCTGGTCGCCGTAGCCGGTGACCGCGCACAGCGTGCGGTAGAGCGGCACCAGCGCGAAGCCGAAGCCGAGACCGCCGAGCGCGATCGCGGCGAGCTTCCAGGTGAGGATGCGGTTCTCGCGCTCGCGCTCGTTCATTTCGAGCCCCGCTCCACCATCATGACGATGAAGCCGACGTAGAAGGCCGCCGCGACCAGGGCGAAGAAGAGGGCGCTGCGGCGCACGCGCCGGCGCCGCAGCGCGTCATCGGCCGCGGGGAGTCCCGGCATCAATGCGCCGCTCCGCGGGCGATGACCGCCGCCGAGGGCGGCGTCGTCCAGGAGTGGTACGGGGGCGGCGAGGGCAACTCCCACTCGAGCCCGTGCGCTCCCTCCCAGGCGCGGGCGCCTACGGGTGAGCCGGCGCGGATGCACTTGATGATGAGGTACGGGAAGAGCAGCTGCGAGAGGCCGAAGCCGAAGGCGCCGATGGAGGACACCATGTTCCAGTCGGTGAACTGCACGGCGTAGTCGGGGATGCGGCGCGGCATGCCGGCCAACCCGAGGAAGTGCTGCGGGAAGAACAGCACGTTCACGAAGATGGCCGACAGCCAGAAGTGCCAGTTGGCGAGCGTCATGTCGTACATCTTCCCGGTCCACTTCGGCAGCCAGTAGTAGACCCCGGCCATGATGCCGAAGATCGCCCCGGGCACCAGCACGTAGTGGAAGTGCGCCACCACGAAGTAGGTGTCCTGGTACTGGTAGTCGGCCGGCACCATCGCGAGCATCAGGCCCGAGAAGCCGCCGATGGTGAAGAGGAACAGGAACGCCAGCGCGAACAGCATCGGCGGCTCGAAGGACAGCGACCCCTTCCACATGGTGGCGGTCCAGTTGAACACCTTAACGCCGGTCGGGATGGCGATCAGCATGGTCGAGAGCATGAAGAACAGCTGCGCCGCGAGCGGCATGCCCACCGTGAACATGTGGTGCGCCCAGACGATGAACGACAGGAAGGCGATGGAGGCCACCGCGTACACCATCGCCTCGTAGCCGAACAGCGGCTTCCTCGAGAAGGTCGGGATGATCTCCGAGACGATGCCGAAGGCCGGCAGGATCAGGATGTAGACCTCCGGGTGCCCGAAGAACCAGAAGATGTGCTGGAACATCACCGGGTCGCCGCCGCCGGCGGCGGTGAAGAAGGTGGTGCCGAAGAAGTGATCGGTGAGCAGCATCGTCACCGCGCCCGCGAGCACCGGCATCACCGCGATGAGGAGGTACGCAGTGATCAGCCAGGTCCATACGAAGAGCGGCATGCGCAAGAGCGTCATCCCCGGCGCCCGCATGTTCATGATCGTCACCACGACGTTGATGGCCCCGAGGATCGAGGAGGCACCCATCATGTGGATCGCGA
>JAGWMP010000103.1 GCA_028871705.1 Gammaproteobacteria bacterium | reverse complement strand
ATCGGCCGCGGTCCCCGCGGCGCCGGCCGCGAGCTCCCCGGCGTCCTCTTCGCCCGACTCGAGGCTCTCGATGCGCTCGATGCCGACCAGCCGCTCGCCCTCGCCGAGACGGATCAGCCGCACGCCCTGGGTGTTGCGGCCCTGCACGGAGATCTCATCCACCGTGGTGCGCACCAGCGTGCCGGTCGAGCTGATCATCATGATCTCCTGGCCCGGCAGCACCTGCAGCGCCGCCACCGTGTCGCCGTTGCGGCCCCCGGTCTGCAGCGCGATCACGCCCTGGCCGCCGCGGCCGTGGGCGGGGAAATCCTCAAGCGGCGTACGCTTGCCGTAGCCGGCGGCGGAGGCGGTCAGCACCTCGCCCTCGCCCACCACGATGAGCGCGATGACTTCCTGCCCGGTGCCGAGGCGGATGCCGCGCACGCCGGCGGCCTCGCGCCCCATGTAGCGCACCTCCTCCTCGCGGAAGCGGATCGCCTTGCCCCCGGAGGACACCAGCATGATCTCGCGCTCGCCGTCGGTGATCGCGACGCCGACCAGCTGATCGTTGTCGGCGAGATCGACGGCGATGATGCCGGTCGAGCGCGGGCGCGAGAACGCCGCGAGCGGCGTCTTCTTCACCGTACCGGCGCGCGTCGCCATGAAGACGAAGTGCTGCTCGTCGTACTGCTTCACCGGCAGCAGCGCGTTGATCTTCTCGCCCTCCCCGAGGGGCAGCAGGTTCACCATCGGCTTGCCGCGCGCGCCGCGCCCGGCCTGCGGCAGCTCATAGACCTTGAGCCAGTACACCTTGCCGCGGTTGGAGAAGCACAGCACGGTGTCGTGGGTGTGGGCGACGAACAGCTTCTCGACGAAATCCTCGTCCTTGACGGCGGTCGCGGTCTTGCCGCGCCCGCCGCGGCGCTGCGTCTGGTACTCGGTGAGCGGCTGGCTCTTGGCATAGCCGGCGTGCGAGAGCGTCACCACCACGTCCTGCGGCTCGATCAGGTCCTCGGTGGTGAGGTTCAGGTGATCGCGGCTGATCTCGGTACGGCGCGCATCGCCGTAAGCGTCGCGCACCTCGATGAGCTCGCCGCGCACCACCTCGGTGAGGCGCTCGGGGCGCGCCAGGATGTCGGACAGGTCGCGGATGCTCTCGAGCAGTCCGCGGTATTCCCCGATGATCTTCTCGCGCTCGAGGCCGGTGAGGCGGTGCAGCCGCATGTCGAGGATCGCCTGCGCCTGCGCCTCGGACAGCTGGTAGCCGCCGCCGTTGAGACCGAACTCCGCGGCGAGGCCCGCGGGCCGGGTGGAAATGGCGCCGGCGCCCGCCAGCAGCTCCGTCACCAGGCCCGGCGGCCAGGTACGCGCCAGCAGCGCCGCCCGCGCTTCCGCCGTCGCGGGCGCCGCCTTGATCAGCGCGATCATCTCATCGATGTTGGCGAGCGCGACCGCGAGACCCTCGAGGATGTGGGCGCGCTCGCGCGCCTTGCCGAGGTCGTGGATGGTGCGGCGGGTGACGACCTCGCGGCGATGGCGGATGAAGGCCTCCAGCATCTCCTTGAGCGACATGAGCTTCGGCTGCCCGTCCTGCAGCGCCACCATGTTGATGCCGAACACCGTCTCCATCGGCGTCTGCGCGTAGAGGTTGTTGAGCACCACCTCGGTGATCTCGCCGCGCTTCAACTCGATGACCACGCGCATGCCGTCCTTGTCGGACTCATCGCGCAGCCCGTCGGAGGCGATGCCGTCGAGCAGCTTCTCGCGCACCAGCTCGGCGATGCGCTCGATGAGCCGCGCCTTGTTCACCTGGAACGGCAGCTCCGTGATCACGATCGCCTGGCGGTCGCCGCGGCCGACCTCCTCGATGCTCACCCGGGCGCGCACCGAGAGGCGCCCCCGCCCGGTGCGGTAGGCGGTGGCGATCTCCTGCGCGCCGTTGATGATGCCGCCGGTGGGGAAATCCGGTCCCGGGACGTACTGCATGAGAGTCGCGAGCGGCACCGCGGGATCGTCGAGCAGCGCCAGACACGCGTTGACCGTCTCGGTGAGGTTGTGCGGCGGGATGTTGGTCGCCATGCCGACCGCGATGCCGGTCTGGCCGTTCACCAGCAGGTTCGGGATGCGCGTCGGCAGCACCGCCGGCTCGCTCTCGCTCTCGTCGTAGTTCGGGACGAAGTCGACGGTCTCCTTGTCGATGTCGGCGAGCAGCTCGTGCGCGATGCGCGTCATGCGCACTTCGGTGTAGCGCATCGCCGCCGGCGGATCGCCGTCCACCGAGCCGAAATTGCCCTGCCCGTCGACCAGCAGGTAGCGCATCGAGAAGGGCTGCGCCATGCGCACGATCGTGTCGTACACGGCGCTCTCGCCGTGCGGGTGGTACTTGCCGATCACATCCCCGACCACGCGCGCCGACTTCTTGTAGGCCTTGTTGTAGTCGTTGCCGAGCTCGCGCATGGCGTGCAGCACGCGCCGGTGCACGGGTTTCAATCCATCGCGCACGTCGGGCAGGGCACGCCCGACGATCACGCTCATGGCATAGTCGAGGTAGGACTGCCGCATCTCGCTCTCGAGGCTGACCGGCAGAACTTCGCGCGCGATCTCAGTCATTCAGTGTCGGTTGGGAGGCCCGCTGGGGGCCGTGAAATAAAGTCGAAATTTTAGCACGAAGGGCGCGTTTTCAGGGTGCGCACGGGATATCCCGCGCCGATATACTTCCCCCGGCCCTCGCATCCGCCGCACCATGCACAACCACGCCTCCCCCGCCCCCAACGCCGATCCCGGCGAGCTCGGAAAATTCGACGCCGTCGCGGCGCGCTTCTGGGACAGCCACGGGGAATTCCGGCCGTTGCACCTGCTCAACCCGGTGCGCGCCCGGTACATCGGCGCGCGCGCCGCGCTCGCCGGGGCGCGCCTCCTCGACGTCGGCTGCGGCGGGGGCCTGCTCGCCGAGGCGCTCGCCACGGCCGGCGCGCACGTCACCGCCATCGACCTCGCGCCCGGCATGATCGAGGTCGCGCGGCTGCATGCCGCCCAATCGCGGCTCGCGATCGACTACCGGCTCTGCGACGCGCAGCAGCTCGCGCGCGCGGCCCCGGGCGCCTTCGACGTGGTGACCTGCATGGAGATGCTCGAGCACGTGCCGGACCCCGCCGCCATGGTGGTGACGCTGGCGGCGCTGGTACGGCCCGGGGGCGCCGTGTTCGTCTCGACCCTGAACCGCAACCTGCGCGCCTTCCTGCAGGCGATCCTTGCCGGCGAATACCTGCTGCGCCTCCTGCCGCGCGGCACCCCCGAGTACGAGCGGCTGATCCGTCCGGCCGAGCTGGCGCGCTGGGCGCGCGCCGCCGGTCTCACGCTCGCGGAGCTGAAGGGCATCGAGCTCAATCCCTTCACCGGCCGCGCGGCGCTCAGCGCCGACGTCGCGGTCAACTACCTCGCGCATTTCGCGCGCGCGGAGAGCGCGCGGTGATGCTCGCGCTCGCCGCGGCCGCCGCCGGACTGCTGGCCGGGGCGGCGCTCGGTGCCCTCGCGACCCACCTGCGCGCGGCGCGGCGCCTCGAGGCGCTCGCCGTGGAGCTGGCGGCGGCGCGGGCGCGGCTCGAGGCGAGCGCGCTCGATGAGGCCGGGCGCGCCGCGCTCCTCGAGCAGTCCGAGACGCGGCTGCGCGGCGCGTTCGATGCCATGGCGCGCGAGGCGCTGCGCGCGAACAACGACCTCTTCCTGCAGCTGGCGCGCGAGACCTTCGGACGCGAGCAGACCGAGGCCGAGGGCGCACTCAAGGAGCGCGAGGCGGCGATCGCGCAGCTGGTGTTGCCGCTGCGTGCCTCGCTCGAGCGCACCGAGGCGCAGGTGCAGGCGCTCGAGCACGAGCGGCGCGAGGCGTTCGCGGCGCTGCGCACCCAGATCGAGGCCCTGAGCGGCGGGCAGGCGCAGCTCTCGCGCGAGACGCGCAACCTCGTCACCGCGCTGCGCCGCCCCGAGGTCCGCGGCCGCTGGGGCGAGCTCACGCTGCGCCGGCTGGTGGAGCTCGCCGGTCTCACCGAGCACTGCGATTTCACCGAGCAGCTGCGCGTCGCGACGCCGGAGGGGGCGCTGCGCCCGGATCTCGTGGTGCACATGCCGGACGCGCGCGATCTGGTGATCGACGCCAAGGCACCGCTCGATGCCTACCTGGCCGCGCTCGAGGCCACGAGCGACGAGGAGCGCGCGCTCGCGCTCAAGCGCCACGCACAGCAGGTCGAGGCGCGCGTGCGCGAGCTCGCCTCCAAGGCCTACTGGAGCCAGTTCGAGCGGAGTCCCGAGTTCGCCGTGCTGTTCCTGCCGGGGGACCAGTTCCTCTCCGCGGCGCTCGCCGAGCGGCCGGAGCTGCTCGAGAACGCGCTCACCCAGAGCGTCGTCATCACCACGCCCTCGACCCTCATCGCCCTCCTCAAGACCGTGGCCTACGGCTGGCGGCAATCGGAAGTCGCCCACAACGCCGCCGTCATCCGCGACCTCGGGCAGGAGCTGTACCGGCGACTGTCGACCTTCGACGGCCATCTCGCCCGCATGGGGCAGCGCCTCACCGCCGCGGTGGAGGCCTACAACGCCGCGGTCGGCTCGCTCGAGCGGCAGGTGCTGCCGCAGGCGCGCCGCTTCACCGAGCTCGGCGTGACCACGGACGCGCCCCTCCCGGTGCTCGAGCAGGTCACCCAGCTCGCGCGCAACCGCGACGCGCCGGCGCTGGCCGACCTGCCGGCCGGGACCGAATGAGCGCGGCGGGGCCGCGCCGGTCCACGACACGCACCCTCGCCGCGCTCTACTCGCCGCCGCCGCAGCGCGCGCTCCTCGAGGCGCTCTTCGCCCTGGAAGAGGAGATCGGGGCGAGCCTCAGGCCCGGGCTCGATCACGAAGTCGCGCACGCGCGGCTCGCCTGGTGGCGCGAGGAGTGTGCGCGCTGCATCCGTGGCCAGGCGGCGCATCCCCTGACGCGCGCGCTGCTCGCGTGCTTCGCAGGACGCGATCCGGCGCCGCTCGCCGGCATCGGCGGACTCATCGACACGGCGGTGTGGGACCTGGCCGCGGCTACCTTCGAGACGCGCCGCGAGCTCGATGCGTACTGCGGACGCTGGGCGGATGCGCTGCTGGTGCCCTGGGTCGCACTCGGCGCGCCGCTGGCCCCGCGCGCTGCCGCCCACGCCCTCGGCGCGGCGCTGCGCGAAGCGCAGCTGCTCGCCGGCCTCGCGCGCGATGCGCACGCCGGGCGGCTGCGCCTGCCGCTCGATGAGCTCGCGGCGGCCGCCCTCGAGAGCACCGCGCTCGCACGCGCACCGTACCCCGAGCCGCTGGCGCGGCTGCTGCGCGCGCGGCACGCCGATGTGCGCGCGCGGCTCACCGCCGCCGTCGCGGCGCTCGGTCCGGCCGCGCAGCCCCCGCTCAGGGGACTCATGGTGTGGGTGGGGCTCGCGCACCAGAGCGCGCGCGGCGCCGCGCGGCGCTTGCCGCGGGCGCACCCGGGAGGCGACGATTCAGGTCTCCTGGATGGCTACCGCGCCTGGCGCGCGGCACGGCTCGCCGGGGAGGGACGATTCGCGCCATGACCGAACCCTTCGATCCACGCACCCACCAGGCGAGCCCCGGCGAGCTCGCCGGGCGCATCATCGCCGTCACCGGCGCGAGCTCCGGCCTCGGGCGCGCGGTGGCGCTCGCCTGCGCGCGCTACGGCGCCACCGTGGTGTTGATCGGCCGCAGCGAGAAGAAGCTCGAAGCGGTGCACGCCGAGATCGCCGCCGCCGGCGGCCCCGAGGCCGCGATCGGCGTGCTCGATCTCGAGCGGGCGGTCGCCAGGGATTACGACCAGCTCGCGGACGCACTCGCGGGGCGCTACTGGCGGCTCGACGGCCTCGTGCACAACGCCGGCCTCCTCGGCACGCTCTCGCCCATCGAGCACTACGACGTGCCGACCTGGTGCCGGGTGCTGCACGTCAACCTCACCGCCGCCTTCGCCCTCACCCAGGTACTGCTGCCGGCGCTGAAGAAGTCCGCGGACGCCGCGGTATTGTTCACCGCCAGCAGCGTCGGCCGCCGCGGCCGCGCCTACTGGGGGGCTTACGCGGTCGCGAAATTCGGCCTCGAGGGTCTCTCGCAGATACTGGCGGATGAGCTCGAAGGCACGAGCGCCATCCGCGTGAACACCCTCAATCCCGGCCGGGCCCGCACCGCCATGCGCCGTCAGGCCTATCCGGCGGAGGACGTCGAGACCGTGCCGCTCCCCGAGACGCTCACCGGACCGTATGTCGCGCTCCTAGGTCCCGCGAGCCGCGGCGTCACGGGGCGTGCGTTCGATGCTCAGCCGGGACTGCCGGCCGGCGCCGCCACGAGAGCCGCGAGCTCCGCGGGCTCGAGCTCGCGCGAGTGACCGCGCCCGAGCGCCCGGCCGAGCGCCACCGGGCCTAACTGCGTACGCAGCACGCGGCTCACCAGCGCCCCCTGGCGCTCGAGGAGCTGACGCACCTCCTTGCCGCTCGCCCCGCGCGCGGTGAGCGTGTACCAGCGGTTGGCGCCCTCTCCGCCCGCGGCCTCGAGGCGCTGCACCTCGAGCGTCGCGCCGCTGTCGAGCTCACCGCGCAGTACCCCCTGGGACTGCGTCTCATCGAGCGCGCCACGCACCCGCACCCCGAACTCGCTCACCAGCGCATGCACACGCCGCTGCAGCGTGAGCGCAAGCTCCCCGTCGGGGGTGAGGAGCTCGAGCCCGCCGTCGACCCGCGGCATGGGGCTCACGGCGATGAAGCGCTTGCCGGCGCGCCGCGGCAGCCGCGCGATGGCCGCCGCGAGGGTCTCCCCGGGCGAGCGGTGACAGAGGAACACGTGGCCGCCGCCCGCCGCGGCGCGCGCGTGCACCAGCCGTCCATCGAGGCGCAGCTGATCGGCGGGGGTGGCGCGCGTCCCCAGGGTGGCCGTCACGCCGTTCACGGTGAGCCGCCCGGCGCGGATCCAGTCCTCCGCCTCGCGGCGCGAGGCGAGTCCGGCGCGCGACAGGAGTTTCTGCAGCCGCTCGGGCCCATCGGGCGCGGCGGCGGCACGGGCGCGCGTGCGCCGCGGCGCGGGGCCGCGGCGCATCAGCCGTCCAGATCCCGCGGGCCGGCCACCAGCTCGTGCGAGCCCGCGCCGCCGGCGGAAAGCTCGTCGTCCTCGGCACCGTCCTCGCCGTCGGCGGCATCGCCCGCGCCGGCAGCGGCGGCATCGCCGGCGACGACGGCATCGGCCGCCGCCGTCTCCTCGCCCGCGAGCGCCAGCTGCAGGTTGATGTCGCCCATGGCCTTGAGCTCGGCGAGCGGGGGCAGTTCATCGAGACTCTTCAGCCCGAAGTAGTCGAGGAACTCGCGCGTCGTGCCGAGGAGCTCCGGGTGTCCCGGCACGTCGCGGTGGCCGACGACGCGCACCCAGTTGCGCTCGAGCAGGGTGCGGATGATGTTGGGATTGACGGCCACACCGCGCACCGCCTCGATCTCGGCGCGCGTGATCGGCTGGCGGTAGGCGATCAGCGCGAGCGTCTCGAGCAGCGCCCGCGAGTAGCGCACCGTGCGCTCGGGCCACAGGCGCGAGATCTCGCCGGCGAGCTCGCGCCGCACCTGGATGCGGTAGCCGCTCGCGGTGTGCTTCAGCTCGATGCCGCGGCCGGCGTACTCGGCTTCGAGCGCGGCGAGTGCCGCCTGCAGCTCCTGCGTGCCGGGGCGCACGTGCTCCTCGAAGAGCCGCGCCAGCTCGGCGAGCGGCAGCGGCTGTCCGGCGGCGAGCAGCGCCGCCTCGATGACGTTGCGGATGTAGGTCTCGCTCATGCCGGGTCCTCGACCAGGTGGAGATTGCCGCCTTTCGCGGCGCGCACGTGCAGCGGCGCATAGGCCTCGGCCTGCACGATGTCGATCAGCCCCTCGCGCATCAGCTCGAGGATCGCGACAAACGTGACCGTCACGCCCATGCGGCCCTCCTCGGGGCGGAACAGCTGCTGGAACTCAAGGAAGCCCGCGGTACCTAGCGCGGCGAGGATGTCGCTCATGCGCTCGCCCACCGAGAGCCGCTCGCGCGCGATGTGGTGATGGGCGAACATCTCGGCGCGCGCCACCACCTCCTTGAACGCCACCAGCATCTCCTGCAGCGTGACCTGCGGGAGGCTGCGCACCACGCGCCGCTCCTTGAGCTCCGCGGTGGTCGGCCACACGTCGCGCTCGAGGCGCGCGAGCGTATCGATGTCCTGCGCGGCGCGCTTGAAGCGCTCGTACTCCTGCAGGCGCCGCACCAGCTCGGCGCGCGGATCGGCGTCCTCAGCCTCCGCGCCGCGCGGCCGCGGCAGCAGCATGCGCGACTTGATCTCGGCGAGCGTCGCGGCCATCACCAGGTATTCGCCGGCGAGCTCGAGCTGCAGGTCCTGCATCAGCTCGATGTACTGCATGTACTGGCGGGTGATCTCGGCCAGCGGGATGTCGAGGATGTCGAGGTTCTGGCGGCGGATGAGATAAAGGAGCAGGTCGAGCGGGCCTTCGAAGGCCTCGAGAAACACCTCGAGCGCCTGCGGCGGGATGTAGAGGTCGCGCGGCAGCTGCGCATAGGGCTCGCCGTTCACCACCGCGAACGGCATCTCCACCTGCTCCGGCGCACTCGCGGGCGGCGGCGGCGGCGCGGGCGCGTTGGAGACGACGACGGTGAGATTCGGCTTCACGTGAGATCCCGGCGGGCGGCTCAATCGGGACGCAGGTGCATGGTGCGCCGGACCTCGTCCAGCGTCTCGCGCGCCGCCGCGCGCGCCTTGTCGGCTCCCTCGGAGACGATGTTGCGCACCGTCTCGGGATTGTCCTCGAACTCCTGCGCCCGGCGGCGCATGCCGTTGATCTCCTCGACCACCTTGTCGATCATCGGCTGCTTGCACTCGAGGCAGCCGATGCCGGCGCTGCGGCAGCCGGCGCTCGCCCAGGCGCGGGTCGCCTCGTCCGAATAGATCTTGTGCAGGTCCCACACCGGACACTTGTCCGGATCGCCGGGATCGGTGCGCCGCACGCGCGCCGGATCGGTCTTCATGGCACGCAGCTTCTTCACGACCTCATCCGGGTCCTCGCGCAGCCCGATGGTATTGCCGTAGGACTTGGACATCTTGCGGCCGTCGAGCCCCGGCACCTTCGGGGTCGCGGTGAGCAGCACCGCCGGCTCGGGCAGGATGGTGACGCCGGTGCCCTCGAGGAATCCGAGCAGCCGCTCGCGGTCGGCGACCGTGATGCGGCTGTTGCTGTGCACCAGGGCGCGGGCGCGCTCGAGCGCCTCGGTGTCGCCGCTCTCCTGGAACTTGCGCCGCAGCGAGCGGTAGGTGGTGGCGTTGCGCGAGCCGAGAGTCTTCACGGCTTTCTCCGCCTTCGCCTCGAAGTCCGCCTCGCGGCCGTAGATGTGATTGAAGCGCCGCGCCGCCTCGCGCGTCAGCTCGACGTGTGCCACCTGGTCCTCGCCCACCGGCACGTAGGCGGCGCGGTACACCAGGATGTCGGCGCTCTGCAGCAGCGGATAGCCGAGGAAGCCGTAGGTGGCGAGGTCCTTCTCCTTCAGCTGCTCCTGCTGGTCCTTGTAGCTCGGCACGCGCTCGAGCCACCCAAGCGGCGTGATCATCGAGAGCAGCAGGTGGAGCTCGGCGTGCTCGGGCACGTGCGACTGGATGAAGAGCGTCGCCACGCCGGGATTCAGTCCCGCCGCCAGCCAGTCGATCAGCACCTCGCGCACGTGCTCCTGCAGCTGCGAGGTATCGTCGTAGCCGGTCGTGAGCATGTGCCAGTCGGCCACCATGAAGAAGCATTGGTACTGGTACTGCAGCTCCACCCAGTTGCGCAGCGCGCCGTGGTAGTTGCCGAGGTGCAGCCGGCCCGTGGGCCGCATGCCGGAGAGGACGCGCCGGGTGGGCGCCGGGGAACTCACGCGCCTCCCCGCAACGGGGCTGCGGGCGCGGTGACGATGGGGCCGTGGCTCACGTTGGAATTATAGCGCACGCCCGGTGATCGGGCCGAGCGCGCCCTTGCCCGCGCGCACGATCACCGGCGGCGACACCGAGAGGTCGACGACCGTGGTCGGCTCGATACCGCAGTCGCCGCCGTCGAGGATGGCGTCGACCTCGTGCGCGAGCCGCTCTGCGATCTCGCGCGCGCCGGTGAGCGGCGCGGG
>JAGWMP010000102.1 GCA_028871705.1 Gammaproteobacteria bacterium | reverse complement strand
AGCGCAGCCAGCGGCCGAGCGCCTCGGATTCGACGACCGTGCCCGAGAGGATGCTGAGACCGAGCAGCGCCTGCGCCGGCAGCGCCTGGTCGCTGAGCGGCTCGCCGCCCTCGATGCCGACGAGGTTGCGCGACGCGCTGCCGGCCGCGAGCACCGCTTGGGGGTCGAGGGCGCCGCGGATGAGCGCTGCGAGCCGCTCGCGCCCCGCCGCGGGGCCGGGCAGCATCACCAGCAGTCGCGCATCGGGCTGCGCCTCGAGGCGCTCCCGGCACCAGGCGGCGATCGCCTCCGCCTGCGCCTGGGCGTCCGGGGTGCGCACGCCGCGGGCCATCGCCGGAACCATGCCGCCGGTTCCGGCCGCCGCGTCCGCGAGGCGTACGAGGCCCGGGGGTGGCGCGTCGAAGCCCGCGAGCAGCGGCCGCGCCGCACCTTCCGGTGGAGCGAGGATGGCGAGGCGCTCGTTGGCGCTCGCCGCGCCGAGCTCGGCGCAGCGCGCCACGAATGCGCGATGCGCCCGCAACAGCAGCCGCGCCTCGCTGTCGGGGGCGCCAGGGTGCAGCGCGATCCGCCAGTGTGCGGCGAGCTCGCTCGAGCGCTGCAGGGCCTCGCCGAGGGGCTCGGTACTCAGGAAGGGATCGCTGCCTGCCGCCTCGCGAGCGGCGTGCGCGGCGGCCGCGCGCCACAGCCACCACTCCTCGGTGACCCCGAGCAGCCGCGGCGCATCACTGTCCGGAAGGTCCGCCTGGCGCTCGCATTCGCGCCGCAGCCAGGCTGACGCCGACTGCACGTCCGGGCTCGTCCACACGCGCGCGCCGGCGGCGAGCTGCGCCGCGGCGTAGGCGAGACGCACCGCATGCGCGCGCTGCGGGGACGGCACGACGAGCGTGCCGCCGCGCTGCAGGTGCTCGCCAAGATGGCTAGAAAGTCTATACAAAACAGTGGATTAAGACTACCTCTGAAGAGGTTACTTGAAGCGAGTTTCCGCGCTCAGCACGTTGCCCGCCTCCGCCGCGCCGGCACGGCGCTCGCCGCTCGCGTACTCCCCGAGCAGCTCCTCGATACGGGCGAACACCTCGCGCAGCGTCGGCGCGTCGGGGAGATTCGTGATACGAAAGTGGCTGCGATACGGGACGTTGAAGCTCACCCCTGGCGCCACCAGCACGTGCTTGTGCTCGAGGAGGTCGAGGGCGAAGCGCTGGTCGTCGAAGTCGGGCAACGCCGACTCGTCCACGCCGACGAAGGCGTACATGGCGCCCCGGGGTGGCGCGAGCCGCAGGAAGCGGCTGCGCTGCGCGGCCTCCAGGATCACGGCGCGGGACTCGTAGAGCCGCCCGCCCGGCGCGATGAGCTCGCGGATGCTCTGGTGCCCGCCGAGCGCGGTCTGCACCGCCCACTGTCCCATCACGTTCGAGCACAGGCGCAGCGACGACAAGAGCTCGAGCGCGTTGAGATAGTCGGCGGCGGCGTGCACACGGCCGGAGAACACCGCCCAGCCGACGCGCAGGCCGCAGGCGCGGTAGACCTTGGAGAGTCCCGCGAGCGTCGCACACAGCGTGTCGTGGACCAGCGTCGCCATCGGCACGAACTCGGCGCCGTCGTAGGTCATCTGGTCGTAGATCTCGTCACTGAAAACGACGAGTCCGTGGCGCTCGGCGAGGCGCGCCAGCTCCGTGAGTACCGCGCGCGGATACACCGCGCCCGTCGGGTTGTTGGGATTGATGACGACCAGGGCGCGGGTGCGCGGCGTGACGAGGCGCGCGACCTCGGCGGGGTCCGGCACGAAGCCCTGCGCCGGACGGCAGGGGTAATGCACCGCGCGGCCACCGTTCAGGGTCACGGCCGCGGTCCACAGCGGGTAGTCGGGGCTCGGCACCAGCACTTCGTCGCCGTCATTGAGCAGCGCCCGCAGCGTCAGATCGATGAGCTCGCTCACCCCGTTGCCGATGAAGACCTCCTCGGCCGTCACGCCGGCGACGCCGCGCTCCTGCTGCTGCATCACCACGGCCTCGCGCGCCGGGAAGATGCCCTTCTGGTGGCAATAACCCTCGGCCTGAGCGAGGTTCTCGATCATGGCGAGGCGCATGGTCTCCGGGGTCCTGAAGCCGAAGGCGCGCGGGTTGCCGATGTTGAGCGAGATGATCTCGTAGCCGGCGCGCTCGAGCTCCTGGGCACGCCGCGCGAGACGCCCGCGGATCTCGTAGCGCACGTGCTGCAACGCCCCGCTGGGACGGACGTTCGGATCGCTTTTCATGGCGCAAGAATAGCCTTTAAGCGCCCCGAGTGCCCGCGCCCGCGGCGCGATCCGGGATGCCGGCAGCGCCGGCGCTCAGGCGCCGGAGAGCTCGCGCCAGCGGTGACAGGCGATTCCGGCGCCGCCCTCCGCCACCGTTTCCCAGGCCGGGACCTGCTCGGCGCAGCGCGCCACCGCATAGGGACAGCGTGTGCGGTAGACGCAGCCGCTCGGCGGCGCGAGCGGCGATGGCGGCTCGCCGGGACGCGCACGCGCCAGGCGGGCCGGCTGGATGGCCGGGTCCGCGACCGGCACGGCGGCGATGAGCTCCTGCGTGTAGGGGTGGCGCGGCTCGCGGTAGAGCTGTTCGGTGCCACCGAGCTCCATCATGCGACCGAGATACAGCACCAGCACCCGCTCGCACAGCTGTCGCACCAGCGCGAGGTTGTGGCTCACGAAAAGCAGAGTCAGGGCCGACTCGCGCCGCAGCCCGGCGAGGAGCGCGAGAATCTGCCGCTGGGTCGGACCGTCGAGGGCGCTCAACGGCTCATCGCACACCAGCAGGCGCGGCTCGAGAATCATGGCACGCGCGATGCCGACGCGCTGGCACTGCCCGCCGGAGAGCTCGTGCGGATAGCGCCCGAGGAGGCTCGTGCCGAGCTCGACGCGCTCGAGCATGGTGGCGATCGCAGCGCGCCGCGCGGCCGGCTCGAGCCCGGGGCGATGGACCGCGAGCGGTTCGCCCACGATCTCCTCGACCGTCATGCGCGGATCGAGGCTCCCGAGCGGATCCTGGAACACCATCTGCAGCCCGGCACGCGCCGCGCGCAGCTCGCGCGGCGTGAGCGTCCCGAGACTGCGGCCGAGCCACACGACCCGCCCCGCCGCGAGCGGCAGGAGCGCGAGCACCGCGCGCGCCAGCGTGGACTTTCCGCCGCCCGACTCGCCGACGACGCCGAGCGCCTCGCCCGCGGCGAGCTCGAGGGTGACGCCGCTCAGCGCCCTGAGAGTCGCGGCACGCCGCAGCCAGCCGCCCCGCAGCGGATAGGCGACGCTCACCTCCTCGAGCGCCAGCGCCACTGGCGCTGCGGCAACCGGGGCCGACGCCGGGGCCGAGACCGGCGCCACGCTCCTCAGCAGTTCCCGCGTATAGGGCTCGCGCGGCGCGCCGAGCACGCTCGCGACCGGACCGGTTTCGATGAGCCTGCCGGCGCGCATCACCGCCACCCGGTCGGCGATACCGGCCACCGCGCCCAGGTCGTGGGTGATCAGCACCATCGCCATCGCGCGCTCGCGCTTGAGCTCCGCGAGTAGCCTGAGGATCTGTGCCTGGACGGTGACGTCGAGAGCCGTGGTCGGCTCGTCCGCGATCAGCAGCGCCGGCCCGCAGGCGATGGCGATCGCGATCATGACGCGCTGGCGCATGCCGCCGGAGAGCTCGTGCGGGTACTGCCCGAGACGCCGCTGCGCGTCGCTCAACTGCACCCGCTCGAGCAGCGTGAGCGCCCGGCGCCGCGCCGCCGCGGCGGTGAGCTGCAGGTGATGCCGCAGCACCTCGGTGAGCTGAGCGCCGACCGTCAGGTGCGGGGTGAGGGAAGTCAGCGGGTCCTGGAATACCACGCCGATGCGCGCGCCGCGCACGCGATCGAGCGCCGCGGGCGCGAGGCCGAGGAGCTCGCCACCCTGAAAGCGCGCGCTGCCGCGCACGCGCCCGTTGGCGGCGAGGAGTCCGAGGGCCGCGAGGAAGGTCTGACTCTTGCCCGCGCCCGATTCGCCCACCACACCGAGGCACTCGCCGCCTGCCACGGCGAGCGTGACGTCGGTGGCGGCGCTCACCTCGCCGCCGGCCGTCGCGAACGTCACCGCGAGGCGCTCGAGCTCGAGCACCGCCCCGCCGCCGCCCGCCTCAGGACTCACGGGGATCGAGCGCATCGCGCAGGCCGTCGCCGAGGAGGTTGAGGCACACGAGCAGCAGCACGAGGAAGACCGCGGGCACGAGCAGCATCCACGGCGCCGACTCCATTTCCTGTGCGCCCGCGTTGATCAGATTGCCGAGACTCGCGTGCGGCTCCTGCACGCCGAGGCCGAGGAAGGACAGGAAGCTCTCGAACAGGATCATCTGCGGCACGGTGAGCGTTGCGTACACCGCGACCGTGCCGGCGAGATTCGGCACGATGTGGCGCAGCAGGATCGCGCGCGTGGGCAGCCCGGTGGCGCGCGCGGCTTCGATGAACTCGCGGCGCTTCAACTGCAGCGTCTGACCGCGGACGATGCGCGCGGTGGTGAGCCAGCCGACCGCGGCTACGCCCAACAGCAGCACCGCGATGCTGCCGCGCCCGACGAGGGTATTAAGGACGATCACGAGGAAGAGGTACGGGAGCGAATAGAGCACGTCGACGAAGCGCATCATCCACTCATCGAGCCGCCCGCCGGCGAAGCCCGCAATCGTGCCCCAGGCGAGCCCAATGCCGACGCTGAGCACGCTCGCGAGCACGCTGATGAGGAGCGAGAGCCGCACGCCGTGCAGCGTGCGCACGAAGAGGTCGCGCCCAAGGCGGTCGGTGCCGAACCAGTGCGCGGCGCCGAGCGCGGGTGGCTGCGCCAGGTGGCGCCAGTCGAGGCTGTCGTAGGCCCAGGGGCTCGCGAGCGGTGCGAGCAGCGCCAGCAGCGCGACCCCGAGGAGCAGTGCCAGCGCGAGGCAGGCGGGCCGGTTGGCGCGCAGCCGGCGCAGCGCCGCGCCCCAGAGCGCTCCACCGCGGCGCTCACTCATGGCGCGCGCCGGGATCGAGCCAGCCGTAGAGGAGGTCCGCGGCGAGGTTCAGCGTCAGCGTGAAGGCCGCGTAGACGATGACCATGCCGAGCACGAGGGGATAATCGCGATCGATGGCCCCCTGCACCAGGTAGCGTCCCGAGCCGGGCAGCGCGAACACCGTCTCGATGACGAGCGAGCCCGTCACGATGAAGGCCATCGCGGGACCGAGGTAACTCACCACGGGCAGGAGCGCCGGCTTGAGGGCGTGGTGCCAGAGCACGCGTGCGGCACCCAGGCCCCGGGCGCGGGCGCTGAGCACGTAGTGCGTCCGCAGCACCTCGAGCAGACTCGCACGCGTCAGACGCGCGAGATAAGCCGCCACCGGGATCGCGAGCGTCACCACCGGCAGGACCAGATAGCGTGGCGCACCCCGCTCCCACCCGGCCACCGGCAGCCAGTGCAGATACAGCCCGAAGACGAGCGCCAGCGCGGGGCCCGTGACGAAGGTTGGCAGCGCGATGCCGAGTCCGGCGAGCGCCGTCAGCGCATGGTCACCCGCGCGGCCGCGCGCGAGCGCCGCCAGGATACCGGCCGGGACGCCGGCGAGGATGGCGAGCAGCACCGCCGCGAGGCCGATCGTCACGGACAGCGGCAGCCCCTGCCGGATGAGCTCACCGACGCTGAAGTCGCGCTGGCTGAGCGAGGGGCCGAAGTCCCCGTGCGCCAGCGCCTCCAGGTAGCGGCCGTACTGCACCAGGAACGGCCGGTCGAGCCCGTAGAGCCGGTCGAGGTTGGCGCGCACCGCCGGGGTGAGCGTCTGCTCCTGGTCGAACGGCCCCCCGGGGGCGAGCCGCTCGAGCGCAAAGGACAGCGTGATGATGACGAGCAGCGTCGGGACGGTGACGGCGATGCGACGCAGCGCGTAACGGAGCATGGGCCTCGACTTTAGGGACCACGCGCGCAATCCGTCAACGCCGCGGCGTCTCCCGGCAACACACCCGCCGATGCCGCCCGCTATAATTGAAAGTCTATGAAACGCATTCTGGTCGGTATCAAGCGCGTCGTCGACTTCAACGTCCGCATCCGGGTCAAACCCGACGGCACGGGCGTGGTCACCGACGGCGTGAAGATGAGCGTCAATCCCTTCGATGAGATCGCGCTCGAGGAGGCGCTGCGCATCAAGGAGCGCGGCGGCGCCGCGGAAGTAGTGGTCGCGACGGTGGGACCGGCCGACTGCCAGCAGCAGCTGCGCAGTGCGCTCGCCATGGGGGCCGACCGCGCGCTGCACGTACAGGCGGACGGCATCATCGAGCCGCTCGTGGCGGCCCGCGCGCTGCTGAAGCTCATCGAGCGCGAGCAGCCCTTCCTCGTGATCCTCGGCAAGCAGGCGATCGACGACGACAACGGCCAGACCGGCCAGGTGCTCGCGGCGCTGTGGAACCGGCCGCAGGCCACCTATGCCTCGAAGCTCGAGCTCGTGGGCGAGGGCACGGCGCGCGTCACCCGCGAGGTGGACGCAGGGCTCGAGACCCTCGAGGTCGACCTGCCGGCGGTCATCACCACGGACCTGCGCCTCAATGAGCCGCGTTACGTGAAGCTCCCGGACATCATGAAGGCGAAGAAGAAGCCGCTCGACACCCTCACCCTCGCCGCCCTCGGCGTCGAGCAGCGCCAGCAGCTGAAGCTCGTGAAGTTCGAGCCGCCGCTGCAGCGGCAGAAGGGTGTCCGGGTGAAAGATGCCGCCGAGCTGGTCGAGCAGCTGAAGAAAAAGGGTCTCCTGTGAGTGCGAAAATCCTCATCGTCGCCGAGCACGACGGCACCCGGCTCAACGTCAGCACCGCCAAGTGCGTGAGCTGCGCACGCGCGGTCGCGGGCGCGGAAATCACCGTGGTGGTATGCGCCGCCGCCGCCGCTCCCCTTGCCGCCCAGGCGGCCCAGATCGCCGGCGTCGCGCGCGTGCTCACCGTCGAGAATCCCGCCAATGCGCACGCGCTCGCCGCGGTGCTCGCACCGCAGCTCGCGGCCCTCGCGGCCCCTTTCAATCTCATCCTCGGGCCCTCGACGACCTTCGGCAAGGACCTGATGGCGCGCATCGCCGGACTCCTCGGCGCGCCGCAGGTGAGCGACATCATGGCGCTCGAGAGCGCTACGCGCTTCCGCCGCCCGATCTACGCCGGCAACGCGATCCTGACCGTCGAGGCCGACGGCGCCGCCCGGGTCGTCGGCACGGTGCGCATGGCCTCGTTCGAAGCCGCCGGCGGCGGCGGCGCGGCCGCCATCGAGAAGGCGGCCGTGAGCGCCGAGCTTCCGACTCATACCCGCTTCATCTCGGTGTCGGCCGCCAAGAGCGACCGGCCGGACCTGCAGACCGCGGCCAAGGTGATTTCCGGCGGCCGGGCGCTCGGCAGTGCCGAGGGCTTCAGGATTCTCTACAGCCTCGCCGACAAGATCGGCGCCGCAGTCGGTGCCTCACGCGCCGCGGTGGACGCAGGCTTCGCGCCCAATGAGATGCAGGTCGGTCAGACCGGCAAGATCATCGCGCCGGAGCTCTACGTTGCGATCGGGATCTCCGGAGCGATCCAGCATCTCACCGGCATCAAGGACGCGCGCACCATCGTCGCGATCAACAAGGACGGCGAGGCGCCGATCTTCGAGGTGGCCGATTTCGGCCTCGTCGGGGACCTCTTCCAGATCATCCCCGAGATCGAAAAGCTGGTTTAAAGCTGCCCGAGGACGTGCTCGGCGGCCGAGACCTTGAACTGGCCCGGCTCCTCGATGTCCACCGTCGTGGCCACGCCGTCCTTGACGATGAGGGCGAAGCGCTTGCCGCGCATGCCCATGCCGAACTTGCTGCCGTCCATCTCGAGGCCGAGCGCGCGCGCGTAGTCGCCGTTGCCGTCGGCCAGCATCAGCACCTTGTCGCCGACGCTCGAGGCCTTGCCCCAGGCGTTCATCACGAACACGTCGTTCACCGCCATGCAGGCGATGGTATCGACGCCCTTGGCGAGAATCTGGTCGGCGAGCTGCACGAACCCCGGCAGGTGCTTGGCATCGCAGGTGGGGGTGAAAGCGCCCGGGACCGAGAACAGCACCACGCGCTTGCCCTTGAAGAGCTCCTCCGTGGTGAGGTCCTTCGGACCCTCCCTGGTCATGCGCTTGAAGGTGCCCGCGGGCATGCGCTCACCGGCCTTGATCGCCATGGTCAGGCCCGGGCGTGGATCGCCCAGAACGTCCCGAGACGCTCGAGCACCGGATCGCCCTTGACCGCCTTGAAGGCCTTGATCGCCTCGTCCTTGTGTCCGGACTTGAGGAGCGCGACGCCGAGCTGCAGCTGCGTGGCGGCGGGGTTGCGCAAGCCGCCCTTGGCGACGGCCTTGGTCAACTGATCGACCGCCTTGTCGTACTGGCCGTAGGTGAGATACGCGATGCCCATGCCGGCATTCTTGCCGCCCGTGGTCGCCGCATCGGCTTCCTTCACGGTCTTCTCGAGCGTCGCCTGGTCCGAGGCCGCGGCCTGCTTCGCTTTGTCGAGCAGGCGCTGGTTCTTGTCCTTGGAGCGCTGGTCGGTGAAGAGATTGCGCTCGAAGGCCCGCTGCAGCACGCGCTGGGCTTCGCCGGGCGTGCCGGCGTCCATGGCGAGCTGCGCCATCTCGGTGTAGTCGTCCGCGCTCTTGAGCACGTCCGTGTCCCACATCAGCCGATAGACCTCGAGTGTGTTGGCATCGCTGTTGGCGGTCTCCTTGAGCAGCGTGAGCAGCAGGTTCGACCAGTACTCGGGCTTCGGGTAGTAGGTGACCAGCCGCTCGAGCGCCTTGGTCTGGCACGCATTGTCCTCGAGCTTGACGCAGGCGCTCAGGATCAGCTGCAGCGGCTCCGCGCCCGGCGTGCCGCCCGCCTTGATGGTGCTGGAGACGGAGTCATCCTCGAAGCGCAGCGTGCCCTTCCAGTCGCCCTTCAGGTAATAGGCCTGGCCGACGATGGTGCGGATGTGATCGTCGCCATAGCCGCCCTTGAGCGCGCGCATGCCGTAGTCGATCGCCTTGTCGTAGTTCTTCAGCTGGTAGTGCACCTCGGAGAGTCCGCGTACCTTCTGCTGCAGCTCGGGTCCGGTGGTGAAGCCGTCCTCGACCTCCGCCTCCCAGGCCTTGGCGGCATCGGCAAAGTCGTTGGTCTTCAGGTACGCGTAGGCGAACATGTCGTTGATCAGGTGCTGGTCGTAGGCCGTCTTGCCGGCGGTACCGTCGGCTTCCTTCAGCTTGGCGATCGCCTCGGGGAATTTCTTGGCGTTCAGATCGTCGTGTGCCTCCTTGAGCGGCTTGGCGAGCTTGGCGCTGTTGGTCTGCTTGGGCGCGGGGCTCTCGGCCGAGGCGCCGCCGGGGGCGAGCAGCGCGGCGGCGCCGACGAGCGCGGCGGCGAGCGTCGAGCAGGCGAACGTTGCGGCGATCTTCATGCTGATATGTGCCATTGCGTGACCGTTACTCTGAGAATTCCGAGACGTTGACGAAGCCGATCTTCTTCATGCGGTTGCGCTGCGCCGCCGCCAGCACCCGCGCGACCACGTCGTACTTGGCGCGGCGGTCGGGGCGCAGGTGGATCTCCGGCTGCGGATCCTTCGCGGCATCGGTATGGAAGTAGCTCTCCAGCGTATCCATGTTGGGAATCGGCGTGCCGTTCCACACCACCGTGCCGTCGAAATCGATCTCGAGGTCGATGACCTCCGGCTGCACCGGCGGCGGTGGCTGATCGTTTTTCTGCGGCATGTCGAGCTTGACCGCGTGGGTCATGACCGGCAGCGTGATGATGAGGGTGACCAGCAGCACCAGCATGACGTCGATGAGCGGCGTCGTGTTGATGTCGCACATCTCCTCGCCGCCGCCGCCTACCTGCATTGACATGTGTTAACTCCTCGAAATCGCTCAGCGCGCGCCCAGACCATGATCGGGCTCGGTGAGGAAGCCCACCTTGACGATGCCGCCGCGCTGGATCATGTACATGACCCGCCCGACGGCCTCGTAGCGGGCATCCTTGTCGGCGCGGATGTGGATCTCGGGCTGCGGCACTTGCACCGCGGCTGCCTTGATGTAGCCGAGCATCACCTCGCGATTGGGCATCGCCTTGTCGTTCCAGTACACCTTGCCCTCCTTGTCCACGGCGATGGTGATGTTCTCGGGTTTGGTCTGCGTCGGGATGTTGACGGCCTTGGGCAGATCGACCGGCACGGTCTTGGTGATCACGGGAATCGTGATCAGGAAGATGATGAGCAGCACCAGCATCACGTCGACCAGCGGCGTGACGTTGATCTCCG
>JAGWMP010000101.1 GCA_028871705.1 Gammaproteobacteria bacterium | reverse complement strand
TCGAGCGCGCGCTGGCCGAAACACTCGGGCGCTACCGCCCGGGCGCGGTGGCGCTGGCCGGCTTCATGCGCGTCCTGTCGGGGGAGTTCGTCGCGCGCTATGCGGGGCGGCTCTTCAACATCCATCCCTCGCTGCTGCCGCGCTATCGCGGGCTCGACACCCACCGGCGCGTGCTCGCGGCGGGCGATGCGGTCCACGGCGCGAGCGTGCACTTCGTGACACCGCAGCTCGATGCGGGGCCTGTGATCCTGCAGTCGCGCGTCCCGGTGCGCAGCGGCGACACCGAGGCGACACTCGCCGCGCGCGTGCTCGCGAGCGAGCACGTCATCTACCCCGAGGCGCTCGGCTGGTTCGCCGCCGGACGTCTCGCCTGGCGCGACGACGGCGCGTGGCTCGATGGCCGGCCGCTCGCGGCGCCGGTGGTGGAGGATTTTCCGTGATGCAGGCGCGCCGTCTGTGGTTGCTGCGCGCGTGCGCGCTCGTCCTGCTCCTCGGCACGAGCGGCGTGTCCTGCGCGGGGGAGCTGCGCCCCTATGAGGCGAGCTACCGCGGCATCTGGCACGGCATGACCGTCGCGGTGTCGGACCTCACGCTCGAGCAGACCGGCGACACCTGGACCTATCGCTCGAGCAGCTCGCCGCGCGGGCTCGGACGGCTCGCCGCCGGCGTGTTCCCGCCGCGCCAGGTGAGCGTCGTGCGCATCACGCCGACGGGCGTGCAGCCGCTGAGCTTCAAGTCCGAGGGCGGGGAGAGCTCGAAGTCCGTCGCGCTCACCTACGACTGGGCGGCACAGCGGGTGACGGGCACGTACGAAGGCACCGCGGTCGATCTGCCGCTGACTCCCGACGTGCGCGACGATGCCTCGGTACAGCTCGCCCTCACGGTCGAGCTGCTCGCGGGCCGCACGCCCAGGAGCTTCCGCGTCATCGACAAGAACAGCACCCGGCAGTATGAGTTCGCGCGCGACGGCACGGCCACGCTCGCGACGCCCCTGGGCGCGATCGCCACCGTCGTGTACCGCTCGCAGAAGGCAGGCTCGCCGCGCATCACGCGCTTCTGGTGCGCGCCCGAGCGCGGCTACATTCCCGTCAAGGTGGAGCAGACCCGGGGGGATGAAGTGCAGTGGACGCTCGAGATCGAGAGCTTGAGGCGGCCCTGAGGCGCCGCGGCGCGCCGCGCTAGGGGTGCGGCGGCCTGAACTGCTTGGCGAGCTTCAGGTCCTGTCCCTGGTAGTGCGAGCCGATCTCGCGGCCGTAGAGGATGTGCGGCCGCTCGGCCATGCGCTCATAGCGCAGCCAGCCGACCCGCTGACCGTCCTCGAGCACGAAGGGCACTTCGTGGGAGCGCACCTCGAGCACGCCGCGGCTGCTGCCGGCCTTCCTGCTCGCCGGGTCCCAGCCGAAACCCGGATCGAAGAATCCGGCGTAGTGAACCCGGAATTCCCCGGCACGCGTGTCGTAGGGCAGCATCTCCGCCGCGAAATCCGGCGGCACCGCGATCGGCTCCTTGGTCATGAGGATGTAGAACTCGTCGGGATCGAGTACCAGCGAGGCGCGGCGGTGAAAGTGGATCGGCTCCCAGAAGTCGAGCGGATCGTAGTCGCGCCGGTCGAGGTCGATGCGCCGGGTGTGCTTCTTGGCGCGCCAGCCGATCAGGCACCCGTCCTCACCCGATCCGACGAGGTCGATCGAGAACGGCAGGTAGCCGGTGCGGTCATTCACTTCTCCGGTGTCGGAGATCTGGCCTTCGCTCAAGAGCTGGCGCCAGTCGTTCGCGGTGACCGGCCGCGGCGCCTCGCCGCGGGTGCGGCGGAAGCGCAGCTGATTGAGCCGGGTGCCGCTCCTCACCACGACGCTGAAGCTGCGCGGCGCCACCTCGAGGTACAGCTGGCCTTCGTAACCTTCCCCGACCTGATCGAACAGCGTCGCCTCATCGGCGATCAGGCGCGTCAGGATGTCCAGCCGCCCGGTCGAGCTCTTGGGGTTGGCGAACGCGGCGACGTCGCTCCTGAGACGAATCGACTCGAGCAGCGGCACGACGTAGACCCGGCCCTTCTCGAGCACGGCGCCGCTGCGCAGGTCCATGCCGAAGCTGCGAAAGTCGGCGTCCAGCCCGGCCATCTTGTCGAGCACCTTCGCCCCCTCGCCCGGCAGGAAACTGGCATCGACGGGATAGGCATAGTCTCCGAGCCGCAGGTCGATGCTCGCCGGCTGCACCTGATCGGCGAGGATGTCGGAGAGAATTCCGACCGGCGCGATCTGCGCGTTCGCGACCATCTCGCTGATCTTCTGGCACGGGAGGATCCCGGTGTACACCGCGGAGCGAGCCGGCGACTCGGGCACACTCACCGCCTCCGGGCGAGCCGGCTGCATCAGCTCTCCTCCACCACGATCTTCGGGAAGACGCTGCTGCGGTCGCGGGCGCGCTGCGCGAGCGCGGCGGCGGTGCGGCGCGCCATCTCGAAATAGGCGCGCGCGCGCGGCGCGCCGGCGGCGGCGACCACGGTCGGGCGCCCGCCGTCGGTCTCGGTGCGGATGCTGGCATCGAGCGGCAGCTCGCCGAGGAGGCGCACGCCGTACTGCGCCGCCATGCGCGCCCCTCCTCCGGCGCCGAAAATGTGCTCGGTGTACCCGCAGTTCGAGCACACGTGCACGCTCATGTTCTCGACCACGCCGAGCACCGGGACGGACACCTTCTCGAACATCTTGAGGCCCTTCCTGGCGTCGGCGAGCGCGATGTCCTGGGGCGTGGTGACGATCACGGCGCCGGCGACGGGCACGCGCTGGGCGAGGGTGAGCTGGATGTCCCCGGTCCCGGGCGGCATGTCGATGACCAGGTAGTCGAGCGTGCCCCAGTCGGTCTCGCTCAGCAGCTGCGTGAGCGCCTGGGTCACCATCGGGCCGCGCCACACCATCGGCTGCTCGGCATCCACCAGGAAACCGATCGACATGGCCTTGACGCCATGCGCTTCGAGCGGCTTGAGATGCTTGCCGTCGGGGGTCGAGGGACGTGCGCCCGCGAGACCGAGCATCAGCGGCTGGCTCGGACCGTAGATATCCGCATCCAGCAGTCCGACGCGGGCGCCCTGGGCCGCCCAGGCAAGCGCCAGATTCACGGCCACCGTGGACTTGCCCACCCCCCCCTTGCCCGAGGCGACCGCCACGATATTGCGGACCTCGCCGAAGGGCTTGAGCCCGCGCTGCACGGCGTGCGCGCCGATGTCCGCTTCGAGCTCGACGGCGAGCGGCGCGCGGATCCCGGCCGCCGCCAGCGCCCCGCCGAGCGCGGCGGTGAGCTCGTCCCGGTAGCCGCCGGTCGGAAACCCCAGAACGATGCGCGCGGTGTAACCTCCACCCTCCCCGCGAACCTCGCGGACCGCCCCCACCGAGCCGAGCGTCTCGCCGAGATACGGATCGATATAGGCCTCGAGCGCGGCGCGCACGGCGGTCACGGGGGCATCGGGGGTCATGTTTGGAAGGTCCGGCGGGTCTTGCGGGGGATTGTAGTGGTTGGCCGGGCGGCGCGCATCGCGGCCGGGTCCCGCATCGGCCCTATGGCATAATTTGAGGCTGCCGCATGAGCTTCTTCACCAACCTGCGCGCCGACCGGCTGATCCACGAGATCCGCACCTCGGCCGACGCGTCGAGTCCGGCCACGCAGAAGGCGGTTGCGGCCCTCAAGCAGGTCGGACCCGGCGCCATCGAAGCGATCTTCGGGGCTCTCCCGGAGGCCGACAAGGGCGCGACCATGGCGCTGGTGGACGTGCTGTCCTCGCTCGTCACACCGAAGACCTTCCCGACGTTCATGCGCGGCCTGATCGAAGGCAGCCCCCGGGTCATCTCGGGCATCTCCCGGGCGCTCGGTGGCACCCAGAACTATCCCGCGCATCTGCTGCTCGATGCGCTCAACACCCAGGGCATCTCCAAGTCCGCGCTCCTGGATGTGATCACCGCGCAGAAGTCGCGCTTCACGGTCCGCGAGCTTCTCACCGCCGCCTACGCCCAGGAGCCGAACGAGAAGGCCGCGCTGTTCCGCATCATCGGCGAGATCGCCGACAAGAGCTCGCTGCCCGAGCTCATCGGCCGCGTGCAGGGCAAGGATCCGATCGCGCGCGTGCACATCATCAACACCCTGGGACGCTTCAACACGCCCGAGGTGCAAAGCGCGCTGCAGGGATTGCTCAAGGACCCGAACAAGCTGATCCGCGGCGCGGCGCTCTCGGCCATGCAGCGCATGGACGGGCCCATCGACATCGCGCAGGTGTGCGCGCTGCTGCGCGACCCCGAGATCGACGTGCTCAACAAGGCGGTCGACGTCGTCATCAAGGCCAACCACCCCGAGACCATCCGCCACCTGATCCCGGTGTTGAAGGACGAGAACGAGAACGCGCGGCGCGCCGCGGTCGAGGTGCTGAACGAGGTCGGCGACGCCAAGTCGGTGAAGTTCCTGCTGGAGGCGCTCAAGGACAGCGACTGGTGGGTGAGGAGCCGCGCCGCGGACGCACTCGGCAAGATCGGCGGCCCGAAGGTGATCGAGGCGGTGCTGCAGCTGGTGCGCGACAAGGACGAGGACATCCGCCGCGCGGCCATCGAGATCCTCAATCAGACCAAGGACGAGCGCGCCGTCGACTCGCTCATCCAGGCCACCCGGGATGCCGACTGGTGGGTGAGCGAGCGCGCGGTGGACGCCCTCGCCGAGATCGGCAGCAAGCGCGCCGTACCGCGCCTCATGGAGATGCTGCACACCGGCAGCCACGGCAAGGCGACGCCGATCGTCGTGCGCGCCCTCGGCAAGCTCGGCGACGCCAAGCTGGTCGACGAGCTCCTGCCGCTGGTGGCGCGCCCCGAACGCGAGATCCGCATCGAGGCGATGCAGGCGCTGTCGAAGCTCGCCGACGAGCAGCGCGCCGAGCAGGTGCGCGCGCAGCTGCAGGTACAGGCCGGTTCCCAGGACCAGACCATCTCGCGCCTGGCCGCGGCCGCCGTCAACGAGCTCGACAATCGGCTGGCGGGTATCGCCACGCTCGCTTCGGGCGCCCCGACCGGCGCCTCGCTCCCGCCGCCCATGCCGGCGGCGCCGCCGGCGGGGAGCGGCATCCGGCCGGCGCAGCAGGCCTCGGCCCCCGAGCCCACCCGCACGGTGGTGATCAACGACCAGGCGCGGCGCCAGGCGGAAGCGGCGGCCGCGGCCGCCGCGCGCCTCGACATCGGCACGCTCAAGCCGGGCGACATTCTCGAGGGCCGTTACAAGTACATCGACCGCATCGGCCGCGGCGCCTTCGGCACCGTGCTCCTCATGGAAGACACGGTGGTCGACGAGCGGCTGATCCTCAAGTTCCTCAACCCGAACGTCTCCGGGGACGAGGAAGTGATGAAGCGCTTCGTCCACGAGCTGCGCTACTCGCGCAAGATCACCCACAAGAACGTCATCCGCATCTACGACTTCCTCTACATCCAGGGCAACTACGCCATCTCGATGGAGTACTTCCCCTCGCACACGCTCGGCAGCGAGGTCGTGAACGACAAGCCGCTCGAGGTGAAGCGCGCCATGCAGTACGGCATCGATATCTGCACCGGCATGACGGTGGCGCACCAGCAGGGCATCGTGCATCGCGATCTGAAGCCCGCCAACGTGCTCATCAACCAGGAAGGGCTGGTCAAGATCGTGGACTTCGGCGTCGCCGCGGCGCAGCGCGAGGGCGACACGCAGCTCACCAAGACCGGCTACGTCATCGGCTCGCCGAAGTACATGGCGCCCGAGCAGATCCTCGGCAAGAAGGTCGACGAGCGCGCCGACATCTACGCCCTCGGCGTGATGCTCTACGAGATGACCACCGGCGTGCCGCCCTACTCGCGCGGCGATCATATGTCGGTCATGTACCAGCACGTGCAGGGCAAGGCGCGCGTGCCCCAGGACCTGAATCCGAACCTGCCGCCGGGACTTTCGGATCTGGTGATGAAGGCCATGGCGGTCGACAAGAACAAGCGCTTCCAGACCATGGAAGAGCTGCGCGTCGCGCTCGAGCGGTACCGTTAACCAGCGCACATTCCGCACGCCCCGCGGCCGCGCCGCGCCCTGACCTGCGGGCGCCTTGTAAAAGTTCGTGCGTTACGTCAAATTTCCGGCCTCAAGCTGTTGATCCTCAAGCCCCCGCGGGCTAAACAGGAAAAGCAGGCAGGAGTTTCCTGGCCGGAGTGGTCGCGTGGCGCGTATAGATGCGTTCCTCAAGCTCGGCACGCAGCAGGGCTGTTCCGACGTGCACCTCGCGGTCGGCGTACCGCCGATGCTGCGCATGCACGGCGACCTGCTGCCGATCAAGTTCCGCGACCTGCGGCCCGGGGAGCTCGAGGGCTACATCGCCGAGATCCTGACGACTTCCCAGAACGAGCATTTCGCCAGGGGGAACGATCTGGACTTCTCCTACGTCTCCTCGGAGGGCGGGCGCTTTCGCGTCAACGTCTACCGCAAGGACACCGGCGTCGGCGCCACTTTCCGCTCCATCCCCTCGACCGTGCCGACGCTCGAGAGTCTGCAGCTGCCGGCGATCGTGACGCGGCTGTGCGACTTCCACCAGGGCATGGTGCTGGTCACGGGCTCCACCGGCACCGGCAAGTCGACCACGCTCGCCGCGATGATCAATCACCTGAACGCCACCCGTAAGCTGAACATCATCAGCCTCGAGGACCCGATCGAGTTCGTGCACTCGAGCAAGCAGAGCCAGGTGATCCAGCGCGAGCTCGGCACGCACATTCCGAGCTTCGCCGAGGGAGTGCGCGCGGCGATGCGCGAGGACCCGGACGTGATCCTGGTCGGCGAGCTGCGCGACGCCGAGACCATCTCCATGGCGATGACCGCGGCGGAGACCGGGCACCTGGTGCTCGGCACGCTGCATACCACCGGCGCGGTCAAGACCATCGACCGCATCATCGATGCGCTGCCGGTCGAGGAGCGCGAGCAGACCAAGAGCTTCCTGGCGCAGAGCCTGCTCGCGGTCGTCACGCAGGTGCTGGTGAAGACCGCCGACGGACACGGCCGCCGTGCGGTATGCGAGATCCTCATGATGACCAAGGCGATCGCCAAGCTCATCCAGACCGAGCAGACGCATCAGATTCCGAGCCAGCTGCAGATGGGGCGCGACCTCGGCATGCAGCTGCTCGATCAGGCGCTGCTCGCGGCGATCACGGCGCGCACCATCGATCCCGACGACGCCTACAACTACGCCACCGAGAAGCGCAACTTCCAGAAATTCGTCACCGACACGACCATGCTGCCGAAGCTCGACAGCGCGCCGCCGGCGGCGGCCTCCGGCTGAAGCGAGGCAGCCGTGGCGCAGATCGACGCATACCTGAAGGAGATCCTCGAGAAGCGGGGCTCGGACCTGCACTTCCTCGCCGGCGATCCGCCGCGGGTGCGCGTGTACGGCGACCTGACGCCGCTCAAGGCGGAAAAGCTCAGCGTCGAGTTCGTCAAGGCGGCGCTCTACGAGATCATGCCCAAGACCGCGGTCGAGCGCTTCGAGAAGAAGGACGGCGCCGACTTCGCCTACAGCCTCGAGGGCCACGGCCGCTTTCGCGTGAACGTCATGCGGCAGCTGAACGGCATGGGCGCCGTATTCCGCGCCATCCCGTCCAAGGCGCTCACGCTCGATGAGCTCAAGCTCCCGGAAGCGGTGCGCGGACTGTGCCGGCAGAACAGCGGCCTCATTCTCGTGACCGGCAAGACCGGCTCGGGGAAGTCGACGACGCTGGCGGCCATGATCGACGACATCAACCGGCGCGTGAAGGGCCACATCCTCACGGTCGAGGACCCGATCGAGTTCGTGCACGAGCGCCAGAACTGTCTCATCAGCCAGCGCGAGATCGGCGTGCACAGCCCGAGTTTCGCCGCCGCGGTGCATTCGGCGCTGCGCGAGGACCCGGACGTGGTGCTGGTCGGCGAGTTGCGCGACCTCGAGACCATGAGCATCGCGGTGACGGCCGCCGAGATGGGCATTCTCGTCATGGGGACGCTGCACACCAACGGCGCCGCGCCCACCGTCGACCGCATCATCAACGTGTTTCCCTCCGACAAGCAGTCGCACGTGCGCACCATGCTGTCCACCTCGCTGCGCGGTGTCGTGTCGCAGCAGCTGCTGCAGCGCGCCGACAAACAGGGCCGCGTCGCGGCGCTCGAGATCCTGGTGAATACGCCCGCCGCCGCCAACCTCATCCGCCAGGGCAAGCTCGACCAGCTCGACAACGCCATGCAGACCGGCGGGCAGTTCGGCATGCGTACCATGGACACGGCGATCCAACAGCTGCTCGACTCGCGGCAGATCACGGGCAAAGAGGCCTACAAGAAGGCCATCAACAAGGCCAAGTTCGAGGAATTCCGCGAGACCGGCTGAAGTGCGGCTCCTCGGCCGCGCGCCGGGACGCTAGACTAGGCGCATGACCCGGCGCATCTTCGTCACCACGGCGCTGCCCTACGCCAACGGCCCGTTCCACATCGGCCACATCATGGAGTACATCCAGGCGGACGTCTGGGTGCGCTTCCAGCGGCTGCAGGGCCAGCAGGTGCATTTCGTGTGCGCCGACGACGCGCACGGCGCCCCCATCATGCTCAAGGCCGAGAGCGAGGGCGTCACGCCGCAGCAGCTGGTGGCGCGCATCGCCGCCGGGCGGCCGCGCTACCTCGCGGGCTTTCACCTGAGCTTCGATCACTGGCATTCGACCGACTCGCCCGAGAACACGCGCCTGTCGCAGGACGTCTACGCGCGGCTCAAGGCCGCGGGCCTCATCTACAGGAAGGACATCGAGCAGTTCTTCGACCCGGTGAAGGGCATGTTCCTGCCCGACCGCTACATCAAGGGCGAGTGCCCCAATTGTCACTCGCAGGACCAGTTCGGCGACGCCTGCGAGGTGTGCGGCACGGTGTACGCGCCCACCGAGCTCCTCAACCCCTACTCGAGCCTGTCGGGGGCCAAGCCGGTACTGAAGAGCTCGGAGCATTTTTTCTTCCGGCTTTCGGACCCGAAGTGCGTCGCGTTCCTCGAGTCGTGGCTCGCCGCCCCCGGGAGGCTGCAGCCCCAGGTCACCAACAAGGCCAACGAGTGGCTCTCAGGGCGCGGCGAGCGGGCATTGAGCGACTGGGACATCTCGCGCGATGCCCCCTATTTCGGCATCCCGATCCCCGATGCGCCGGGCAAGTACTTCTACGTGTGGCTGGATGCGCCGATCGGCTACCTCGCCGCGCTGCAGAGCTACTTCACGAGCGGCAAGGCCCGCGCCAACGGCGAGCCGCGCGGCTTCGAGGAGTTCCTGGCCGCGCCCGACACCGAGCAGGTCCACTTCATCGGCAAGGACATCATCTACTTCCACACGCTGTTCTGGCCGGCGATGCTGCGCTTCGCGGGTCCGCCCTACAAAGTGCCGAATCACGTGTGGGTACACGGCTTCATCACCGTGTCCGGGGAAAAGATGTCGAAGTCGCGCGGCACCGGCATCAGCCCGCTGCGCTACCTCGACGTCGGCATGAACGCCGAGTGGCTGCGCTACTACATCGCCGCCAAGCTCAACGCCAGCGTCGAGGATCTCGACTTCAACCCGGAGGATTTCCTGGCGCGCGTCAACAGCGACCTCATCGGCAAGTACGTGAACATCGCCAGCCGTGCCGCCAATTTCATCACCCGGCATTTCGGCGGCGCGCTGCGTTACGCCGGCGATACCGGGGAGCTCACGGCACGCGCCGCGGCGCAGGCGGCGGTGGTGGCCGCGAGCTACGAGGCGCGTGAGTACGGCAAGGCGATGCGCGACATCATGGGAGCCGCCGATGCGATCAACCAGGAGTTCGACGCACGGCAGCCCTGGGTGCTGGCACGCGACCCGGCGCGCGCCGCGGAGCTGCAGGACGTGTGCTCGCGGGCGCTCGCCGGCTTCAAGCTCCTCTCCGTGCTGCTCGCTCCGGTGCTGCCGCAGGTCGCGGCGCGCGTCGCGCAGCAGCTCTTCGGGCTCGAGCGGCCGTTCCGCTGGAGCGACGCCGCGGTGCTGCCCGAGCGCGTCAACCCCTACCAGCACCTCATGACGCGCGTCGAGGCGCGGCAGCTCGAGGCGCTGTTCGAGAGCGACGCGCCCACACCCGCGGCATCGCAGGCCGCTGCGGGACCCGCAGCGGCCGCCGGCGCCGCTCGCGGCACCGCCGCGGCACCGGCGGCCACCAGCGCCGCCGCGGCGACGATCTCCATCGAGGAGTTCCGGCGGATCGACCTGCGCGTGGCCCGGATCGTGCGTGCCGAGACGATCGAGGGTTCAGACAAGCTCCTGAAACTGACGCTCGATCTGGGCAGCGGGCAACGCACCGTGTTCGCGGGCATCAAGTCCGCCTACGACCCGGCC
>JAGWMP010000352.1 GCA_028871705.1 Gammaproteobacteria bacterium | reverse complement strand
GGCGAGGACGACGAAACGATCGTCACCCAGATTGAGGGCCATCACCGCACCCGCCGCGGCGTCTATGACCTGCTTTACCGCGCACTGCGGGCCTGCGGCCTCGAAGAGCGCAACCCGCGATGAGCCGCTCCGAACACCGCGGCGCCAGCTGGGCCGCCACGACGCCCAAGGGTGTGGTCGCCTGCCGCCCCGGCGGCAGCACCCTTTCGTAGGCGGCGCTCGCCGGCTATGCGGTCGGCGAGGAGGAGCGCGACGCCACCGCAGCCGAGTGCTGCGCTGCCCTAAATCTGATCGGCGGCGCGGCGGCAGCGGCCGACCTCGCAATCGTCTCGGTCTCGGCGGCGCTGCTGGAGCCAACGCCGAGCCTGCCGCTGCCGCACGGCCCCCAGCCCTGCCTCGTCGTGCGGATCGTCGGCAGGCGCTGGCTCTCGGCGCATCGGGCGCGCAACGCCGGGCTGCGCCGCGAATGCTGGGTCGCCGATGCTCCGGCGCCCTCGCGCCCTGTCGGCGACGCGCGGGAATATTCCGGTCTCGATATCCCGGCAATCTGCCACCTGCTCGACGAGCGACGTCAGCGCCGGCAAATGACCAAGCGCGATCTCTCGCGCGCCGCCGGCGTCTCGGAGCAGCAGGTCGCCAAGCTGCTCGACCCCGCCAGGTTCGGCGAGCCGCAGCTCGCGACCGCGCTGCGCGTCGCCCAGGCGCTCGGCCTGACCCTGGACGGGCTGCTCGGCCTGCCGGTCGGTACTGCCATGGTGTCGCCCGGCGAGGACCCGATCGCCCACATCCTGGCGGCGCGCGGCTGGACGATGCAGCAGCTCGGTCGCGAGGCCGGTCTCTCGCACGGCACGGTCCCGGCGATCGTCGCCGGCAAGAGCCGCCCCGACCTCCTGACGGCGCATGCTCTCGCGCGCGCCGGCGGCGTCTCGCTCGACAGCCTGGCGAGGGCCCTGTAAAAGTTTGAGTTAACACATCGGGGGATTCGATGGCCAAGGTCGTCATGGAGATCGAGCTGGACTACGACGCAGACCTGATGCACGGGAACGATCCGGAGGCGCGTCGCTGGTTCTTCGACCTCCTAAATAAGGGGAGTCTGGTCCTCTACGAGGACGACGAGATCGGCGACGATATCGGTGAAGTCCGCGTGCTTCGCATCGTCTCCGGTGGTTCCGATGTCTCTGCGCTACCCAAGCGCTTCTACCAGTATCCTGCCGGCGTGGTAGACGTTGCCGCGGTAGTGGACGCGATCAATGCCATCGCCGATCCCTCGGCGCGCAGGCAGGTCGCGGATGCGCTGCGCGAGCGCCTGCTGGGCGTGGGCGACAGGCCGCGCGAGCATCCTCCCTATCTGTTCATTAGATCAGACGGCTACCTGGAGGCTCAGCAGCACTAGGCACGCGCGGTAATCCAGCATGTCGGACAGTGACATCGAGCGCCGCATCGTTGCCGGCTTGATCGTCAGCGACGAGTTTGCCGGGCGCGTCAGGCCGCTGTGGCGGGACGACCTCGTGGAGTCTCCGGAGGTGGTCCGCATCGCCCGCTGGTGCACCGACTACTTCGACAGGTATGGTCGCGCGCCGGGACGACACGTCGAGGACATCTATATGCGGGAGCTGCGGGCTGACAGGGTGCCCAAGGCCGAGGCGGAGATCATCGAGCGCATCCTGGCGCGCATCTCGGACGACTACGAGCGGGGCGAGCAGTTCAACGCCGCCTACCTGTTCGATCGCGCCGCCGAGTATTTTCGCTCCCGCGAGATAACGCGCCACAACGAGCGCGTGCAGGACCTCGTGGACGTCGGCGACGTGGCGGCGGCAGACGAGGCGGTGAGGGCATTTAGGCCCACGAGCTGGGCCACAAGCCGCGGC